>JAFCFS010000039.1 GCA_017608525.1 Candidatus Woesearchaeota archaeon
TGATAAATAAGATTTAAATGTTCTGGGCATAAGAATGCATTCAAAAAAGGTTGGTGGCTGACCTGGTCCCTCAACAGTGCATTGTCCTATCATCCAGATAAAGGTGGCTGTCCACCCCAACAATACAATCAATTTAAGTAAATCGATTCTGAAAACTTTCTTAGCATCCATGCTTGAACTTATCTAATCTTGATTAAAAATTTTATGAGGATGTTTCTTGATATTCAGCAATAGCGAGAGACCTAGAATAGTAGGCTTGAGTGCAATACTAGACCTGAAGAGCAACCAACCAGGCGAATTACTCAGAGTATCCTCTCGCATGTTGGTGCATATGTCGTAAAATCAGATTTTTCGGGATATCGGCATTATCTAACGCAAGAAAAGAAATCTCTGGTTGTTGTGCGCGAGAGCCTGCTGTCTGGATGTGCAATTCATAAATTCTGAAAATTTTTTCTAGGATATTTTGTGAGACAGTCACATCCGTAATTTTTGAAAATGACACATCCCTAGTTATTTTTGTAAAAATACCCCCAGTAATTTTAACTCCTTTATTAGTTATGGTATATTGATAGGATCTTCTCAAAAAAATATTATAGAGTAAGATTGGAAAAACTACCAAAGCTACGATAACTGCCATTGCGATTAGCCCGCCCCACCCTGCACGTTCTCTTACTCTGCTATTGAAGAGAAAATAAAAAAACATAAGAATCAAAAAGATTATTAGGATAGTTAGCCCGATATTGCTCCCCCCGAAGGAATAATAAATAATAAATTTTTTAGAGGGTTTTCCGGACCAAAGAATTTTTTCTTCTCTCATTTTTATTTTTGTTGTGCTGGCACTTTCTCAAGCATTTGTAGGATATAGTTTCGTGGGGTATCTGGATCTTTTAGGCCTAGAAAAGAAATCTCTGGAAATGAAGTGCCTGCTGTCTGGATGTGCAAATCAGATATTCCAAATAATCTCTGAATAATGCTTTGGGATTTTGTTACATCAGTTATTTTATGATATGGAATGTTTTTGAATTGTTTATTTATGATGCCTCCCTCAAAGGTTACACCCCGGTTTGAAACTGAATATTTATAAGTTTTTCTCAAAAAAAATGAATATATAACAGAAAGGAAATAGAGTCCGCCTATCCCTGCAATATACATGAGAAGAGTATCCAGAGCTGGCTCGGTGGCGGATCCTATATAAAGAAACAAAACAATTCCGATTAATATGAGGAATAGTTTTAGTTGTCCTATTGCCCAAGAAACAACGGCAACTGGTGAGGGTTCCCCTTTCCAAAAAATCTTTTCATTAGCCATCCTGTTTTACTAAGGTTTTATAATTTAAAAATTTTTTCCTAAAAACCTGGCCAGGGAAGTAGTTTTCCAGGTATAAAAGTTTTGCAAAAGGTTTTCTTTTTCTTGCAGCAGAAACAGTTACCATTAATTCAGGAAGTGAAGTTCCTAAAGCTACAGCACTAATAGCTATTATCTCTTTTCCTATGTTTAATATCCTTGATAATTTAACAACGGATTCAACAGTATATTCTGCGCCAAGATAAATGAAAAAAGCACTAACAACAAGGATAATCAAAGTCTTCCAACTTAATTTTCCTTTTTTAACTTCTCCCTTTAATTCTTTTTCAATTTCAATATCTTTGTGTTTCTTTTGCACATTTACGGTGTAAAGTAAATAGAGAATGATACCAAAAATGCATAGCGAAGCTTCGGATAATGTAAAGACGCCGTCCCAAATCATTATTGCTAATAAAAATGCTGAACACTCTAATAATGGTAAATCAACATGAGTAATTTCATAAGTTACTTTTATTTTTTTACTAATTACAGCGGCAATACCTAAAACAAGAAGTATGTTTGTTATATTTGAACCAACAACATTTCCAACTACTATTTCAGAAGAATTTTTTAAAACCGCAAATATAGATGAAACAAGTTCAGGCAAAGAAGTTCCTATTGCTACAATAGTAACTCCAACAATAAAAGCTGGGAAACCCAAATACAACCCCACTTCTTCAGCAGAATCGATAAAATAATCAGAAGCGCGAACTAAAACTAATAAACTTGCTACGAAGATTGCTGTCCAAATTAATAAAGGCAGCATAATTATATGAGATTAAACTTCTTTAAATTTTTGAATATTTAAATAAGCCCCAAAAACATTGCCACACCTAAAGCAAACATAATAATTCCTGCAATTAGATGTAAGTTTCTAATATTTTTTTCCTTCCACCCAGAAACGTCTTCAACTCTTGCAAACCCAGCATAGACCGTTAAGGTAATCACAATCATTGGCATAACAAAAATTAGATTATAGAGAAGCAATGGAGGAATCGTCTTTATAATTTCAAATGCAGATAAAATTCCTCCTGCTATAACATAAGGTCCAATGGTGCAAGGCAAGAGAAAGACAGTTACAAAAAGTCCAACACAAAAAGCTCCTCTTGGAGAAGTTATCCCAGAAATTATTTTCTTAACTTTCGGCCTCATAGATAATGGCATTTCTGTACATGGTCCACCTGGTTTGTATTTTATAAAATCTTTTATGTTCAAAATGCCCAAAACTATAGCAAATAATCCAAGAATTTTATAAAGCCATAACCTTATAGAGGTTAAAATCTGAATAATTTGGAAAAATTTTATGATAACCAAGCCATAAAACAAGTACATAACAAAAACAGATACAGTAAAAGCCAATCCTGCTAATAGAACATTTCTCTTCTTTTTTGGATTATATGTCAAAATTGCAATTAGCATTAAAGTTAGAACAGCCAGAGCACATGGATTTATTGCATCAACTGCTGCTAGAGAAATTAATTTTACCAGAGTAAGTTTTTCTTTTTCTGTTTTGCACGGTGCAACCTCCTCATATGCTACACATTGGAAATTGGTTTCCTCGCTACATTTATAATTTGTTCTTGTCCTTGTTCCATTCACACAATCAGACCATTCACCAGGAGGTGGGCAAGAAGGGCATTTTGATGTCTGCACTGCAGAACCGCTCCATTGAAATATCCAACCATCTAATTGAATTGCATTGTCAAATGTTACACTTCTTCCGGAAAGTGCTACTGGTTGCGGTTCAACAACCTTATAATTGACTCCTTCAAGGATAGAGGAAATATTGGAAGCTGTTAGCAAATTTTTCAGCAGTTCATTATTATTTCCTCCATCAGTTTTTATCAAAATTCTTCCGTCTTTCCATATTTTTGGTTTACCAGGTAAAGCGGTTAAATCGAGGTCACTAAAATCAGAAGGTCCACTAATTAATGGGCATGGATTTTTACCTAACCCTGTTATAGCATCGAGGTTATTCAAAATTGGGAGGTCACCGATAATATGATTTTCCTTACTCAGAATTACTAAGGGAACTCCTAATCCTGAACCATAAACATTGTTATATTCCAAAAGTAGTGGAGCATTATCTTGTTGCTGATAAATCTCATATTCTATTGCAACAACATTCGGATGGTCCTTTAACAAATCAATCAGGATAACAGGGTCTGTTTTTGCACAATGTGGGCATCCAACGCCAGTGAAGTAAACAAAGCATATTTCATCTTGGTTGATATTTTGAGCTAACGCGACGTGAAAGAAACTTGCAAACAACAATAGTGACAAAATAAACAATTGCCATCTCTTCATTTTTTTCACTTAATTTTTTCTATGATGTCTTAGCGAGATGTAAGGTTTCAAAATTAAGCAATGGTTTCAAAGTTAACCATATTGAAACTTTTTGATTATATTTTTATTTTTGTAACGATTTATTTAAAAAGCTTTCGCTTGGTATCGATTTTTTTCATTAATTCTCTGTATTTAAAAATTTCTTTTCAGTAGCGGGCCAAGGAAAATAGCTAAAAGCAATAAGGCGAAGCCTTGTTTTGTAACATAAACTTAATATAATTTAGTTATTTTTGCCAACAATGATCATAAGAAAATTCAATGAGAAGGATAAACAAAAAGTACTATCATTAATTAATAAAACACTGCGTGAGATTTTTAAGACTGAACCGAAAAACATAGAGTTAGACAAAGGTCTTTTCACAAAAGGCGGAGTATTTTATGTAGTTGAGGAAAAGGGGAGGATCATAGGAACAGCAGGACTAGAGAAACACAAGAAAGGTATAGCAAGGCTTCGGAGAATGTATATTGAAAAAAACTTTCGTGGGGCAGGATTAGCAAAAAAGCTTTATACCAAAATTCAAAAATTCGCAAAGAAAGAGGGCTACAAAAAAATTATTCTTTCCACTGCTCCACAAATGAGAGCTGCAATAAAATTTTATCAAAAGTTGGGATTCAAAAAATATAGGGTTTATAAACAAACAAATCAAATCTTCTTCTATAAAGATATATAAGAGGGGTTAAATTAACAATTTATCAGTGCAACTCATAATAGATATAAACCTGTTCTGTATCGGTTGTGTAGTAATTTCTGAGCTTGACAGGGATCATGATTTCATAGTCATAGATACCAAATTTTCCTTGGGTTGCTTCTTGCACATCAACAACAAACACCAAGTCCTCTTTATCACTTGTGTCAAATTCCCCATTGCTGTCATCACTCGTATCCCATAATATGCCGGTAGTAAAATTGCTCGTGTTGTATATTGGCACATTATAGATGTTACGCTGATGCACCAAAAATGTTTTTGTTTGCTTGGCTGTGCTACCATCAAGACTGAAAAGTTTGGCTACAGAATCGTTGAAGTTTGTCATGCCAAGCAGAGTATCGATTTCATCGAAATCATTATTTCCATTATCTCCTGCTGTGTTCTTGCCTACAGCCTGCAACGAAAGCCAGTCTATGCTCGCTTCTATATCAGTTATGAAGATATTGCCTATAGTGTGGCTTTGGTTCAGCCACATAGTCATGTTTTTCAGCCCGTAGGTTGCAAGAAGCTTATCAACGCTCGCATTACCATAAATATATTGCCATGCTGTCACATTGATTCCGGTGCTCGCATTATTATTGCTCTCATTATACTCTGTTATGCTTTCGTTGTAGTCTGCCCAAACAATTATCTCTGTCGGCCCTATCTTCGCCTGCCATACAGCACTCACAGTCGCATTGTCGAGACGTCCGAGCGAGATTGTTGTATTGTCAAGTTGCTTGCTTGTATTGTCCTCGAAAAAAGCAACAACAAAATTGTTAGCAGAAGCGCAACCATCATTATAAACCGTGGCATTGATAGTTACATTTTCTCTTTCTTTCGGCGCGTAATTTGAAAAAACAATATCCTGTAAATAAACTATGAGGTCTGGCAAACTTGTGTGTGCTGTTATATTGCCAACATAAGCGCTTGCCGTGTTGTTCGCATAATCTCTTGCCCAGCAATAAAACTGCCATTGCCCAACACTATCAATAAGTATGTCTGCATAATACACAGCATTACTGCTCGCTGTATAATTTTCTTCTCCTGTTTGCTTTATGGCCTGAACCCACACATCAAAAACATCGAAGTTATCGCTAACATTACATTCCACACGCACATACTCATTTTCACATCCATAACTCTGATTAACTGCCGTACTATGTATCGTTGGTGGCGTCGTATCTATGCGTAATGTATAATTCTGGCTCCATCCCGAAATGCTTAGATTGTCGGTAGCACGGCAAGCCCAAATATATACGCCTTCGCTAAGATTTTTCTCAAACACAATAGCTTCTCCGCTACTTGCTTGTTTTGTCTCGTTAGCATGCCAGCCACCGCTCCAGTTCCCATAAAGCGTTATGTTGGCGAGATTGTTATCCCAGTTAACACCGGTGCAGTTGAAAACCACATATCCGCTTATATTTGCATTGTCTGCAGGAGAGTTTATTGTTACAGTGGGCTTGCTATTCAGCCTGAGGTCAGGAGCAACATCAAAACCAGCACCGCTCACAGTAACGCTGGTTGTTTCGCTCACATAGTCATCTCCTGTGTTGATAACCTTAACATTGAGTGTGTCGCCAACAGAGCATCCGTTCTGCAGCATTTCACAATCAAGCATGTATATGTTATCATTACCAGAATTTCCTGATGGCCCTATAACATCTGTTATGTTATCCTGCATGCCTACCGCAGGATTCCATAAAACAACAGTATGGCCGTTAGCTGGTGTGCCATCATAGGCATCATAGACACGGCCAACTATGTAATGCGCAGCTCTTGCTGTGGGCAGGAGCAAGAGGGTGAGGAAAAG
>JAFCFS010000040.1 GCA_017608525.1 Candidatus Woesearchaeota archaeon
AACATTTTCTGCACATCCAGAAGGAGTTTCACAACATCCCCTTGGTGGAAATTTAATTTTTGAAGGTTCCCATTCACATTTAATATTGAATCCTGAAAGAAGAAGTGAAATAATGCAAATAGATATCAAAATATAAGTTGGCTTCATAATATAATCTAAGAAATCCAATATTTAAATTTTTTTCTCTTTAAATAATGCATTTTTCATCTTTTTCTCTTGCAAAGCATATTTCAGAAATCAACAAGAATTCACCAGGCAAGCCTTTATAATGTATTCTTACATTAGCTCTTTTACCTTTTAAACCTTTGTTTATTAGTTCAACAGGCATATCAATTTTAAAAAAATCGTCAATGCTTGAGTTAGTGATAATTTGTTTTTCATCTCCTGAAATCACTTCAAATGTATAATTACCTTTGATATAACCCCTATAATGAATATAGTTTACTTCTTTTGGTATATTGAAAGATGGGGATGTTAGAATAACCTCTATTTCTTCTGTTGGCAATACCAAAAGATTATTTTCAGAAAATGTTTCTATTTCTAGTTCGCTCAAATATGAAAGAATATTCCTCTTCACTTATATCAAGATTCTCTATTAAACTTTTTATTTTCTCTAACTCTTCCCCACTTAATATTTCAGACATCTTTTCTTCCAATGGAAAAGCGCCAACAATCCCGTCACTCATTATTTGAATATCCCATCCTTCCAAATCTTCTGTAATAATTGAAAGTCTGTAACAAGGGAATAGTTCTTTTTCTAAATGTACATCACAGGCTTGTTTCTTTTTTTTGACTTTTACAAGAGGAATGACTTCCATCTTTTTGGGAATACCATGAACTTTTGGGTCAAAATTTATTTGGTAAAGTTTTATTCCTCCTGTAGCTAAACCTTTTTTCTCTACGATATTAGTCTTATTTGTCCCATAAATTCTGAATACAAATCCTTCAATGTTTGTTCCAATATTTTCAATAGTGGTTTCAACATTCAATCCATAGATGCATTCTCTCTTAATATTAAAATTAACCTTTGAACATAATTCACTTAATTTAGCTTCTTCTTCAGTCTTTTCGCTCAATTTTTTTATGAAGTCTGTTCCAAAAGTAATAATTATTGCTGCTATTGCAACGGTAAAGCCAATTATTAAAACTGTAGCAATCAAAGGGGAAATTCCTTTTTTCATAAATCAAGGATAGTCTTGCTTTGTTATAAATTTTTCTCAATGTAATGTATGAGCCCCTCAATTTGTCTTAGTTTTGTTTTTCTAAAGAGAAATATCCTGAATTTGTCTTCAATTTTAACTCCATTCGAAACTAAAGATTTTTTCAATTTTGAATATAGTTCCTTTCCCTTTTTATCTAAATCAGTCAATATTGCCACTTTTTTATATTTTTTAACGATTTCTTCAACAACATTAAACAAAGCACCTTTTATTGTTATAATATTTTTTGCACCCAATTTTTCTAAAGCAATTTTATCTTTCTTTCCTTCAACAATTATTGCTCCATCAAATTCCCTTAGCTTAGAAATCCAATCTTCAAGGTCTTTCATAAAAAGAATATAGAAAATGAATTTATTTAACTTTCCAAAAATTTTTAAGAAAAGAAAAATTCAGAATCCATATGGAATTATCTCTAAGAATTAGAAAATTCTACATCCTCCAATTTTTAACAAGCCTATTGTTTTTTACTCCAGTGATAGTTTTATTCTGGCAAGAAAATGGTTTAAGCTTGACGCAAATTATGTTATTGCAATCATGGTTTTCTTTTCTTGTTGTTGCTCTTGACATACCAACAGGACTTTTTTCGGATCATTATGGAAGGAAGCATGCAATAATAATTTCAACAATATTCTTTCTTTTGGGGTGCATCATCTTTTCAGCTGGGAAAAATTTTTTAGACTTTTTTATAGCTGAAGGTTGTTTAGCAATTGGTGTGTGCTTTTTTTCTGGAACTGGTTCTGCATTTTTATATGATACCCTCCTAAGTTATGGGAAAGAAGACACATATAAAATTGTTGAGGGAAAATCCACATTTATAAGCTATGCTTCAATAGCAATAGCCTCAATAATTGGTGGATTAATTGCAAAAATAAGCTATAGACATACCTTCTTTTTCATGATTCCCTTTTTTTCAGCAGCAGTTATAGTTTCTCTTCTTTTAAAAGAACCAAGGAGGCACAAAAAAATTTACAAATATAGCATTTTTACAAGAATTAAAAAAATTGCAAAATTTTCTCTTTTTGAAAATTCAGAATTGAGAATACTTATTTTATATTCTTCACTTTTATTGATATTTGATGCATATGCTGTATGGTTTTTTCAGCCTTATTTCAAAATACTTAACATACCAATTGCCGCATTTGGTGTAATATTTGCCATTCTAAACATAATAATAGCCATTTCAGCAAAATATGCACATAAAATTGAATCCGCAATTGGAAAGAAATTATCACTTAATATCCTTGGTTTTATGATGGCTTTATCTTTAATTGCTATGGGAAAATTTCTCTTCTTTTTCAGTTTTTTGTTTGTTTTTTTAATAGAATTTGTTAGGGGCTTTTCTAAACCTGTTATTACCGACTATATAAACAAAATAGTATGGAGTGATAAAAGGGCGACAGTGATAAGTTTAAGGAACACAATAAGAAGGCTTGTATTTTCTATTACCTCACCTTTTATTGGTTTATTTGGTGATAAATTTGGAATCCCGAAAACTTATTTCTTTTTGGGGTTGGTTTTAGCATTATTTTCAGTGTTTTTCTGCCTTAAAATGAAAAAATTTAAATAGTAAAAACAAAAATAAATAACCGAAAGATTTATAAATAAGTTGTTACTCTAAAATAGTAACAAAATGGAGGTAAATAAAATGGTTGAAGATCAAAAACAAATTTGGGCTCAAGGTCAATATCAAAAAGAAGACCTTGAAAAGTTATTAGAAACTCATGAAGGAGAAGATCCTGTTGTTGCGCTTAGAAAGAGAATACAAGCGATGAGAGAAAGGTATATTATAGGTGAATATGACCAATTGGTGTATGAAAGAGAACTAAAAAGAGTGGAGAAAGAAAGACATGCAACAACAAAACTGCAATTACTGGCAAGAATTTCAAGTATGCTCGAACAACCTTTGTTGTATCACATTGGAGTAACTGTAGAGCCACAACTTAGAGGAAAATTAGAGCAAGCAATAAGGGCTGGAGAAGAAGCCATAAAAGACTATTTCAAAATGAGGGAACAGTAAATTAATTTATTTTTTATTTTAATTTAAAATGGGTTTGAATAAAATACTCACCAAAGGGCTTAAAGAAAAGGTCAAAGATAGGGACAAAGAAAATTGTATGATTTATTTTCAATCCAAAGAAAATTTTGAGAAGTTATTTGAAATAACAACAATTCCTCAGTATAATGCAGCTAAATACATTAAAGAACTTGAAAAAGCAAGGCGAGAGCCAGATCCAGCAGATTCTTTTTCAAAACTTGGAGAAGTATTCAAAAATGTAAGAATGGAGCTTTTATTTTCAATAGGAAGGAAATTGCTTGATGGAAAATACGACAATCATTCACTAGAATTCCAAATTCAAATGTATGTTGAAGCTGGGATGAGGTTTTTAGAAGAAGCAAGAAGGGAATTTTTAAGGAGGAAAAAATGAAAATTGTATATGCAACTGACCTCCATTATGGTTTGGATAAAGAATGGGACTTTAAATACCTAGATGCCTTAAGAAACTATGTTGAAAAAAACAAACCCGATTTAATTGTTGTGAGTGGTGATTTAATTGACAGCTTATTTTCAGAAGAGGAAGCTCAAAAAAACAAAAATTTATTGGGTTATATGCTTGAAATCACCAAGGCTGAATTGGAAAGAAGGGAAGCAAGAGTTTCGCCATACGAATTTATGAATGCTATTCCAATAATTGCTAAAGAAATCTTAAATAATAATATGTATCCAAGCGAGTTAAAAGAAATTGCTGAAAAATACTTGAAAACGTTGGATAAAGCAGTTGAAAAGGCCAAAGATATTTACATTTTATATAAATCTATGCTTCCTCAAGCTTATTTTCTTCCTGGAAATCATGATATAGATTTTGATAAAACACCATTGGAAGAGAGAAACTTGCATGGATCAGTTTTGGAGGTTAAAGGATTTAAAGTTGTGGGTTATGGTGGTGCAGCATTGCCGAATGGGATGCCGATACCAGTAGAAAATGTTCCTATAGAATTAACAACACCATTCAATGAAATAATAACTGATGATGGAGTTATTTCTGAAATTTACGAAGCTATTTCAAAAGTTAAGCCAGATATTATATTTAGCCATGTGCCTCCTCTTCGCTATCTAGATGAGGTTGAAATGGATGATAAAAAGATACATGTTGGTAGCCCGGGGTTAGCAAAACTTGCAGAAGATTTTGATGTTAAATTAATTTGTTGCGGCCATGTTCACGAAAGAAGAGGAATTAAAAAAATTAGGAAGGATAAAGGATTAACAGTTGTGGTTAACGGTGGAAGTTTAAATAAAAATCTAGATGGTTATTTTGTAGAGATTACTCTTGATGAAGAAACTAAAAAATTTGAGTCAGCATCTTTTATAAGGGTTATCGGACCAGAAGTAATATTTGAAGAAGAAAAATATTTAAGGACAAACGATGACGGGGTTACTTCATTGCTAATAAATAAACTGTTAGATTAAATGCTTTTCTCTTTTCTCTATAAACTTCTGCATTTTGTTAACAAAGTCCTGTGCTAGTTTTCTGTATTTATCATATTCTTTCCCTGTTATTTCTTTAATTTCTCTGTGAGTTATTTTTTTGAAAAGATTGTAGAGGAGTTCCATTGTATTTGCATATTTTTCACTTATGTAGCCTTCCTTTACTAGCTTTTTCTTTAGCATATCGCTTACATGATTTGGTGATGGAGGTATCTCCCCTAAACTCATCAATGCAGCATGTGCCGAATCAATTGCTGCCCAGTATAGGTCGATTGTTGCAGTAAGTAAGTGCTGTGTTGCTTTATGCAAACTCGATGGAGCCATTGTAAAGTAAGCGTAAACTGCTTCTTTACTAGGCCTTATTCTTCCCTGATCCAGTAAGGCCTGTAATGGATCAAAAAATCCTGTGTCAATCAATGCAATTCCATACCTCAATATATTTATAGCAACAGGATCCCCAGCTCTAATATATTCCCAAAAGCTTGTCAGTTTCATAGACTGTACGTGCAATCTTTGGGGGGCTGTATCTGCAATTATCTTTTCTGTTATTATTCTATATGTTTGAACAATATCTTCCGTGAATTTTATTTTCACATCATCCAAAACAACTAAAATATCTATGTCTGCTTTTTTTGGTTTCTCCTTCTTCATTGTAGAACCAAAAAGTACGACAGCTTTAATAAACGGCCCAAATTCTTTGTATACTCTTTCGGCAAATTTTTTAGCAATTTCAAATTCTTCTCTTGGGTATGTAGCTTTTCTTTTTACTTCTTTCTTTTTAACTTTGAATTTCATTTTTACCACCTCATTCTATTTGTGTCTCGCTCCAGAATGTCCACTCTTGTGAAGGAACATACCTGCCAACAATGGAGTATGGGCTAGCTGTCCTTCCAAAATAACTTCCTTCAATATCTGTCCAGGATTGTGTTTTTCCAGCCATCCTATAGACAGGGGATGCAGAAAGTTTCCACATCCCTGTTAATGCAGAGTATATTGTTTCACCCTCTCCTTGGGCACCAGGCTCAACAACCATTGGTTCTTTAAATCCTGCTTTTTTCAGCTCTTTGATAAATTCCTCAATTGGAGCATTTCCTTGACCGGGAGTTAAATGCTCATCAAAATATCCAAAGTTATCAGCCAAATGAACATGCCCTATGATCTTATTTTTAATCAAATCCTTTACTTGATTGATTAACCATTTTTTGAATCTCCTATCAGTTTCGGCAATAGTTTCCCCTGGTTTTGCCTTGAAATATTTTCTCCATGTGTTAGCGTGCCCAATGTCAAATGTCGCCTTTATGTGCTTTTCTGCAATTTCTTTAGCCTCATCTTCTGAAAGACCCCTTCTCATAAGTCTTTTTGCCATCTCTTCTCTAGATTTTAAAATCAATTCTTTTAATTCTTGAGGATGACTTCCATATGTTTCTGCAAAAACATTCTCAGGAGCAATCCACAAGGGCTTTTTTAGTCTTCTCTGCTTTTCCACATCATAAGCATATTCTGCCAACCTTGCTATATTTTGTGCACTTTTTTTAAGAGCAAATTCTTTAATTGTTGCCATATTTTTCTGTTTCTCCTCCAGTCTTCTTGCTTGTTCACCATAACTTATTGATGCATCTTCACAATATTTAACCCTTCCTGTTGGAGGCTGCAAACCATATTTCTCAACCATCCTTATTGCATGGTACCTTGCCATTTCTGGATCTTTCTCTTTCAGCTCCTCAATGCTTTTCTTCTCAGCTTTAACTATCTCTAGTATTTTTCTCTCATCTTCAGCTTCTCTCAACCATCTTCTAGATTCTGCACTTGCCCTTTTCTTTTCCATTTCCAAATAATCATGGAAGAACATTTTTTCCGGACTTCATTGTTCATATTCATATTCCCCAGTTTTTGGATTAACTATTGGTTTTCCTGTTTCTCTATCCCTTTTGACCCTCCAGATTTTTAAGTCCTTTGTAAATGCAGCCTCAATCTCTCCCGTTTTTGTATTAACAATCCCAACTTGCGCTTTCTCTTTTTCTGTTGGATACATTTCAAATTTTCCGCCGGTTGAGGTTGTTATTTCCCTGGGAAATTCTCCGGTATGGATTACAACAGGGCCACCACCGGCAGTATCGGCAGCAAAATCGATTGCTCTTTTTACTTCCTGTATTGTTTCTTCTGCAGCTTGATCGCTAAATCTTCCCTCTGCCAACCCAGCAAATCCCATGGCATTAGCACTTGCATGTGTACTTAAAGTAACCTCATTTAATTTTGCAAACGCTCTTATATCTTCTCTTTTCTCTTTGCTTACCATTTCAGGGGTCATTCTCATTGCATCGATTGAACCCTTTTTTAAGCCCATAAAACCAAGTTCAACATGACTTGCTCCGGCAGTAACATGAGCTTTAATGTTTTTCCATGGATCGCCTATTCCAGCACTTAAACCAATATCTTTTACTCTCATATCTAACTTTTTCTCCGGCCTTCTATCCAACGCATTCCAATAATCATTTCCAAAATCCATAATTAAAATCCTATTTCTTAGATTTATTAAACTTTCTCCATAATAAGAACAATAAGAGAAAAATACAAATGCCTGATCCCATTAATACTGGTCGAATTAAACTAATTTTATTTTTCTCCTCCTTTTCTAATATTACATCATTCTTAATTTCTATCGTTTTTTTCAACTCTGTCTCTTTCCCATCATAAAATATTTTTACAGTTAATGTATAGTTTCCCTTTTTTTTGTCTTTCCAAGATACTTTTAGGACATCCCTCTTCATAGGAGGGATTTCTATTTTTTTCGTTTTTATTTCTTTGTCAAGCTCTTCCAACAATAATTTAGCATATACCTCTAAATCTTTTTTGCAAGTATTTCTTACAGGAATTAAAAATTTAACATCATCATTTTCTATAACTTTAATGTCTTCAATAGAAATATTTTCTTCCTTGTAAGGAACGAAGACAACAATTTTTGTGAGCAAACTTACACCACCAGTAATTAATCCTGTAGGTCTTTGAACTTCTGTTATTCTAACGAATGCTAAATTTTTTCCTTCTTTTTCTATTATTTCTGGAAGTTTTATTTCGCACTTCAAAATTTTGGAGGTGTCATTTTTGCTAAAGTATATCTCTTTTGAGTTACAAGCTATTGTATTGTTCAGTTCCCCCTCAATTGAAACTTTTGCTATAAATTCTTTTTTTTCATTATTGAGTACTATTATAGAGAATGATTTAGTCAATAGGGGTTGGAAATCAATTACAATCTTTCCAGGTGTAACCCCAATAGCAAAAACAGAAATAGCATTAATAAAAATCAAGGCAACCAAAACAAATAATTTAATTTTTTTCATATTATCCCGATTGGAGTAAATGTTAATGTTGAGCTTTTTGTTCCAGACTTCTCAGCATAAGGTACTTTAATTAGGATATCAACTAAAGCTGTATTATAACAGTTTCTATTCCAGTTAAAACAATAATCCGAATAATTGAGTTCTTTTAGGAAAGTATAATCTGTTTGTGGAACAGGTGTCCATGTAACATTAGAAATTGTGTAATTAAAAGCTTCAACATCATTTTTCATTGACACTTTATACTGGAAATATTCACTTGGAAAACCTCCAAAATCGAAAAGCTTTGTTCCCCTTATCTTAATATTGACAAAAACGTTTCCTGTATTTTTAATTTCAAATGGTGAATAACCAGATGTTGTGTTTTTAGTTGTTCCCGTTAACAACTGCCCGAAATTTATACTATTTCTTGTTAACGTAATTTCAATTTTTGAGTTTAAAGAGAAATTAAATGTTACGCTGCTGTTTGTTAATCCAAGTTCGTCATAGGCTGTTACATTCCACACATAATAAAAACCATTATCGTATAAGTATTTAAGTTCTTTTTTTAGTGTATAGCTTGTTGAGGTTATATTTTCTATTACCCTATCATCATCCTCGCAATCTCCCCCATATAATGAATAACATTTGATAACTATTTTAAACCTTAAAGGATCACCATCAGGGTCGCTAGCGTTCCAACTTAATGTTGGTTTTCTTTTTGTAGTAAAAGAGCCATTGGCTGGCCCTATTAAAATGGGTTTATTTGGAGGTCTGTTTCCTATTTTTAAAATACCCCTAAACTCATTTATATTATTGAGCGTGTCGTTTGCAAAAATTGTAAAATTAAACCTATTAATAGAGAAACTTGAATTAAGTTTTACATCTGTTTTAAATTTGTCACCCTCCAATTTTGTTAAATATTTTTTTAAAATTATATTCCCGCTTCTGTTGTAAATTACCAACCATACTTTTTCCAATTTAGTAGTTAATTCATCAGCTCTCAAATTGAAGCTAACTGTGTCACCTAGGGTTGCTGGGTTTAAGGTGGTTATTATGCCAGATGAATTTGTAATGTTCTCAAATATCAACCTAGGCACACCGGGGTCAATTGTAATTTCATAGTTTTTAGTTAAATTAAAGTTTCCAGCAATATCAAGGCATTTTAAATTCCACCTATAATGGTCTTCTGTAATATAACTCTGGAAAATAGTATTGAGGCCGTTGCTTGGGTCTAATGATGTATATCTTATGCCAAAAGACTGGTCATTCTTCCACCATATCAAAGAATTCCCCAGACCATTTGTTACAACAATATCTTTTTTGTAGGTAGAATTGATTATTTTTAAAAAAACAGGTGCATAAGCTGCATCTCTACCTGTTATAAATGGATGTTTAACAAAGCTTAGATTTCCTATATTCTCTAAAAAAAGAATGGAATCTGAAAATGGGAAGGTTGTGAAAATGTCTTTGTCTCCATCTCCATCGTAGTCTGTAATTTCTACTGATAAACTCATAAAGTTATTTAATACCACCATTGGTTCGAATGTCAAATTATCTCCTTTATTCAACAAAATTATTAATCTCCCCTGTCCTGTACCTCTTTTGAGATTGTGAACTGCAACAACAATAACATCGTAATCACCATCATAGTCTATATCGTCGACATTTAAGCTGAAAGCACCATTAACTAGTGACCCATTAGCAATGATATGCTCTTCAAAATGTAGATCATCATTGTAGATTTCTTTTTTATTCTCCCACCAAGCCACCCTATCACCACATTGATAAAAACTACAATTGAATGTTTTATTTAATTCTGGAGGTGCACAGGCTAAATAATCTTCTCCGATCTTTGGAGGGTTATTGAATGGACCAGCACTTGTAAAAATAACATCTGTGTCTCCATCTCGGTCAAAATCTAGC
The DNA here is from genome assembly GCA_017608525.1 of Candidatus Woesearchaeota archaeon. Taxonomy (GTDB): domain Archaea; phylum Nanobdellota; class Nanobdellia; order SCGC-AAA011-G17; family GW2011-AR17; genus JAFCFS01. The sequence continues at coordinate 9,945 of JAFCFS010000040.1, forward strand.
ATCCTAACAAATTCAGGACCATCCGCATTGCTACAGTTCGCAATTACATGCTTTTCGAAATTTAATGGTGTTCCTCCCTTGTTTTCCCACCAGGAAACTTCATCTCCAACATAGCTTCCATTTTGCCATAGTCCGATTGCGCTCCCAAAAGCTATGTCAATATCTCCATCGTTATCGAAATCCTTGCAATCTATAAATACTGGAACTAGAGCATCTCCACCAGATGCAATGGTATGAATGTTAAAATTAATGTTATCCCCAAGATTTTCTGCCCATTTTACGCCACCTTTGTTTCCAACTTTTCCAAATAAAATAGCGCCAACTTCAGCCATTGTAAAAACAATATCTTTATCTCC
>JAFCFS010000041.1 GCA_017608525.1 Candidatus Woesearchaeota archaeon
TTGCTGAAAGAAGAATGTATTTTTTCTGTTTTTGACTGTGAAGAAGAGAAAGAATACCTGAGGTTACAAAAGCAGTCAAACCAATATCGGTTGTTGCTGTCCATGAACGATATAAAACAATCGGTGTTAAATAAAAGGAAAGAGCCGCAAGAATTCCAACAACCTGACTTTTTATTTTGTTTTTGCAGAATTCAAAAATGGCAAAAACAATTAAAACCCCAAAAAGCCAATTTAAAAGTTTTGGAACGATTGTTTGCTTCAACATTATCCCATACAAGTATATCATTGAAATCAACGCAGGATACCTGGAAAGAAGTTTATAGGGCATAGGAACAATTTTATGATTGACTTTATAAAAGTTAGAAATTCCAACTTGGTAATTTAAGGAATCATAAAATAATTCAGGTGTAAATGCAATTATTAAGTTAAACAAAATTATAAATATAAGAATAGAAACAAAAATTTTCTCATAGGAAGAAAAATGGAAAGTTTTTTGTTTGCTTTTTACAGTTAAGAGAAATTCTTTCAAACCTGTAAAAGCAAGAATAATTTCCAGTGCCCAGAAAAATATATTATAAAGGAATCCTGCAATGCCAATAAAAAATGTAATATAGCCGAGAATACCAAATCCTGCAATTGTTGAAAAAACAATTTCTTCAATAAGTGAAAATTTGATTTTCAGAAGTTTTAATGAAATTTTTCCAAGCCAGAAAGCATTTAAAAAAATAATTACCAAAATAATAAAAGCCCATAGGTGTTCTATAAGATTTAAAAGAAAAGTTTTTAAATCTGGTTTTGAGATGTCCTTTAAAAATATAAATAAATTGTTGAGAGATACAGGATGATACTTTAGAAACTTCACTGTTATGAAAATTAACCATAGAATAAAGAAAAAATAAAAACCGATAAATTTATTATTTTTTTCTGACTTTAGACTTTCTTTCATTTTACTTAGATACTTCTTCTATACTATCTGCATCCCTTTTTGCAATCAATCTCCAGTCAAGAGTTTTTGCTTTTTCCCTTGCTCGAGCAATCATTTTTTCTCTCTGTGTCTTTGAGGTTTTAATTGCTTTGATAATGTCGTTAAAAAATTTTTCAGGATTTTCAACATCGGTAAAAAAAACCATACTTTCATCTGCAATCTCTCTTATCCCTGGAAGATTATTTGCTATTACAGAAACTCCGGAAGCAATGCTCTCCATAAGTCTGAATGTTATAATGCCTCTTGTCGCAGGATGATTAGGGATAGGAATTAAATTAAAATCGGTAGCAGACATAATAATTGGAATTTCTGAATGAGGAAGCCAACCTGTAAAAATAAACCTGTGAGAGGAGTTATTTCTTCTTGCCATTTGTTTAATTTCTTTAAGAAAACTTCCTTGCCCTGCTATAAGAAATCTTATATTGGGAAGTGTTTCTATCAAGCGTGGGGCAACACTTACCAGAAATTGTAATCCATCATGTGGCTCAATTGCTCCCTGATAACCAATAACTATTTCCTCCTTGCCAATACCAAGTTTTTGTCTTATCTTTGTTTTAGTATCTTTGAGGGGTTTGAAATGTAAAGTGTCTACTCCATCAGGTATAATTTTAATCTTATACCAACAACTTCGCGGTAATAATTTTTTTAGTTCTTCAGTTATAACAATTATTTTATCAGCCCTATGTATGGTAAAATGTTCAAGAAAATTAGATAGTTTAAAAAGAAAGAGATTAATAACTCCTTGAGGATGTGCATACCTATAAAAGTGACTCATAAAGTCAACATACATTATTATTTTCTTTGCTGATGGATGAAAAACTGTAGGAAATGCGTTTATAAGACTAATTCCAAATATGGCATCACATTTTATTCTTCGAGATATAAGAAATGCTTTTATGGCAAATTTTATATATTTTACAATTTTGTTTTTATAGGAATCCCATCGGGAAATACCAACGCCGGCAGAATAGGTTTTACATTTGAATTGTCTATGAGTATATAAAGCATCTTCCAAAGATGAATGAATTACCACAACTTCATGTCCACGGGAGAGAAGTTCCTTAAGTAAAAAATAAACCCGTAAATTAGAGCCATCAAATCCCTTGAATCCCCACGCCTGAATAAGACATATCCTCATATTACAAATCTTTTTACAAATGAAAGAAAGCCTTCAAAAATTTTTAATGCATCTGCAGGAGATTTAGTTGCTTTTAATAATTTTTTAAAGATTATATTTGGTCTCAGGTAAAATTCTAACCAGAACCTTCTGTAAAGTTTTAAAAATTCCTGTGGTGTGGTATGACCGCTAAAAATTAGTGGCTCACACCCTCCATAAGCATTCCATTGTTCAGGTTTCAATAGAAACCCTTCTTTTAGTGCATCGTTATACATTCTTGTTCCTGGATAGGGAATTACAAAACTTATCTGAATAAAATCACAATCCAGAGATTTTGCAAGTTTTATAGATTCTTTAACATCTTTTTCTGTCTCAAAGGGAAATCCTATCATAAAGTCACAATATACCTCAAGCCCATATTTTTTACATAATTTTACGACCTTTTTGGCTTTTTCTGGATTTAGTGTTTTTTTTATATTTTTAAGAATTTTTTCAGAACCAGATTCTATACCAAAATCAATTCTTCTACAACCTGCATCTCTAATTCTTTTATAAATTTCTTCATTGTCCTGAGCAATATGACCAAAACATGTCCATGTGATTTTTTTGTTTATTTTTCTTCGAAGGATTTCATCGCATAAGGAAAGAACATGAGTGGGATTTAGTGCAAATGTATCATCATCAAAACGAATTTCTCTTATTCCATATTTTTTAATTAAAATTTCAATTTCATCGCATATATTTTCTGGTGAGCGAAATCTTTGTTTATGACCATACATTACATCAGGCCATAGGCAATAAGTGCACATAAAAGGACACCCACGAGAAGTTATAACCATCATTGATGGTGATTTATACAAATGGCTCTGATAGTGATTGAGGTTAAACTGATGCCATGCTGGAAAGGGTAACTCATCCAGATTTTTTATTAACTCTCTGTCAGGATTTATTTTAATATCACCGGATGATTTTATATAAGAAAGTCCATTAATTTCATCAAATTTTTTCTTCAGGGAAATGTCTCTAATTGTATATTCAAACTCCCCTCTTATAACACCATCTAAAAATGGATTTTCCTTCAGTATTTTTTCGTGAAAAACGGAAACATGCGAGCCAAATAAAAAGACCTTAGTATTTAATTCCGATTTTAAAATTTTTGCGGTTTTTAAGTCCTGTCCTATTGAAGGCGTTGATGTTTCAAGAAAACACATTTCAGGTTTTTCTTTTTTCACAGCAGTTAAAAATTCCTGAAATCCGTATTCCTCGGCGACTGCATCGATAACTTTAACATCTATACTATTTTTTTCCAGAACAGATGCTGTATATGCAAGATATATGGGAAAGGGGAGATATTTATCCTTTCGTATATGAGGCCATCTACTGTTGGAACGGACCCCAAATCCGTCCTTAACTTCCCATGGCGGATTTGCCAGAATAATTTTGCTCATTACTGACTTTCCTGCATATCAAAAAGCATGGCAAAAAGAAATGCCTGAAATCCAAGTATAAGAAGTAATGCACATAGAATTGCTTGAGGGCCTGAAACTCCTAATCCTGTTATCTGTTTCCAAATAAGATGAATTCCCCATAAAAGGCCCGAAACAATAAATAAAATTCCACCAAGATAACAAATAACAAGAGGATGGAAATCTCTAAAAATGTATTTTTTGGTTATTCTCCAGAAAAATCCTCTTATAAGCATAGGGGTTACTTTTAGTGCATAAGCTAGACCTTTTATTTGAGATTGTCTTACTCCTGGCAGATAAATTGCTCTTCTTGGAATATCTTTAACCTTAAAACCATAAGCATTAAGCCGAATTAAAAAATCCATTGGATACCCATACTTCTTCCATGCTTTATTCCAGTTTATTGCCTTTATTGCTTTTTTTGTAATAGCTGTATAACCATCAACAAAATCAAAAATTTTATAATATCCTGACGAAATTTTTGTTAAGATAGAAATAATGGAATTGCCAATCAACCTTATTTTAGGCATATCTTCAAAGACATTTTCTTCAACAAGAAATCTATTCCCTTTTGTATAGTCAACTTGTCCATCTATAAGAGGGTCAAGAAATTTATCCATCACTTCCATTGGCATTTGATTATCCCCGCCAACAACAACAACAATATCAGCCCCCTGTTCAAGAGATTTTTTATATCCTGTAATTATTGCTTGCCCCACACCTATATTTCTAGGGTGTTTTATAAGTTCAACTCTTCTATCCTTCTGTATATATTCCTCCACAAGTGCAGGAGTTTTATCAGTGGACCCATCATCAATAACAAAAACTTTATCAACAAAAACAGGAACAGATTTCAATGTTGGAATAATCAAAATTTCTTCATTATGGGCAGGAATTACCAAGAAAATTTTTTTATTTCGATACATTTTTGAAAAATCTCTTTATTAAATTACATATTTTTAATTGTGCTTTATATTCAAGTTCCGGATATATAGGTAAGGTTAGAATCATTTTAGACAACTTTTCAGCAACAGGAAAATCCCCGCGCTTATATCCCAGATATTTATACGCTGGTTGTAGGTGAAGAGGAATAGGATAATGGATTCCACAAAATATATTCTTACTTTCAAGAAAATTTTTCAACTTATCCCTGAAAGGTGTTTTTATTACGTATAAATGCCATGAATGGTAAATATGGCGAGGTACTACTGGGGGCTGGATTTCACGAATATTTGAAAGAAGCTGTGTATATATTCTTGCTATTTTATTCCTTTTTTGAATCCATTTTTTAAGATATTTTAATTTTACAAGAAGAATTGCTGCCTGAAGGGTATCCATGCGACTGTTCATGCCTTCAAATTCGTGAATATATTTTCTTGCCCGACCGTGATTTCTGAACTTTTTTATTTTTTCGTAAAGTTTACGATTATTTGTAACAACTGCCCCCCCATCTCCGTATGCGCCAAGATTTTTACCAGGAAAAAAACTGAAACAGGCAGCATCCGAATAATGACCAGGTGGCATTGTCTTAAAAAGGGAACCATGTGCCTGACAGGCATCTTCAACAACCTTAAGTTTATATTTCTTCGCAATTTTGCTGATTTTTATCATATCACACATACAGCCATAAAGATGAACTGGAAGTATGACTTTCGTCTTTTCTGTTATAGCTCTTTCTATTTTACTTTCATCTATGGTAAATGTTTTTTCATGAATATCCACAAAGACAGGTTTTGCTCCACAAAGTGTAATTGCTTCTGTTGTTCCTATAAATGTATTTGGTGAAGTAATTACTTCATCGTCATTTTTTATTCCCAGAGATTTTAATGTTATAAAAAGAGCATCAGTGCCATTTGCTACAGCCACTGAAAAACGGGCTTTGCAGAATTCTGCAAATTTTTTTTCAAATTTTTGCACCTCCTCGCCGAGTATAAAATTTGCTTTTTTCAGTACTTTTTTTATTGCAGAATCGATTTCAGTGGAAATATTATCGTACTGTGTTCTTAAATCCACGAGCGGAATTCTATTCTTTATAGTCATTTATTCCTCTGATATCCTTTATTACTTTTGCTGGATTACCTGCTACCACTTTATATGGAGGGACATCTTTAACCACAACAGAGCCAGCTCCAACAAGCGAATTTCTACCTATCTCTATAC
>JAFCFS010000010.1 GCA_017608525.1 Candidatus Woesearchaeota archaeon
GAATATTGGAATTATAACAAATAAATTATACAATCCGTTTGTCATTGCTATTTCAAAACCGTGTCTAAAGTCCCTCCCTTTCTTTGCCTTGCTTAAAAGAGAAACAATTAGGCCTGTTATTGTCGTTCCTATTCTGCAGCCCATAAATATATAAACGGCTGTCCCTAAAGAGAGTACACCTATACCCACAAATGTTGCGCCTATTGATGAAACTGTTCCGCTACTTTGGACTATTGCTGTTGTTAACCATCCAAGACTAAAAGCTTTGTATGGTGAGGTGAAGATGGCAAATAACTTTGTTAGATCCTTGCTTAAAAATATAGCAGTTTTTTTAATCAATTCAATAGAAAATATGAAAAAATACAAGGAAATGGCTAATTTTAATATAGAGAAAGTTTTTCCCATTAGCAAAATTTATTTTTCAAGAACATAAAAAACTTTTGGTGTATAAAATAAATTTCCTGAAGGTTGTATTTTAAAAATTATAAACTTCTTAAAAGATTAGAACAATTATTTAATTTTTTTCAATATTCCCTTCTTTCCCTTCCAATCCAGGGCTTCTAATAGAACTTCCTTTATTGTTGCTACAGGTATTATCTTTATCTTTTTCAACTTCTCTTTTGCCATTACAATATCTTTAACATTTGTTTTAGGAATTATTACTCTTTTAATTCCCGCCTCTATTGCAGCTTCGATTTTTGGTGTAACCCCTCCAACTGGAAGAACCTCTCCCCTTACGGATAAACTTCCAGTCATTGCGGTATCTTGCCTTACCGGTATTTTCTTCAATGCAGAAATTATAGACGTTGCAACAGCTATAGATGCAGAGTCTCCTTCAACACCTTCGGCTGTTTGAATAAATTGGGTATAAATGTCGTATTTCTCCCTTATATCCTCCCCAAAATATTTTAGTATTATCGCTGAAACATTTTTAACAGCTTCTTTAGCTATAGCTCCGAGCCTTCCTGTAGCAACAAATTCTGTTTTCTTTCCTCCGATCGTTACTTCAGACTCTATTGGTATGACTATTCCTGAATATGCTCCATTACTTCCAATAACAGCCAGACCATTTACCCTTCCAACCATCTTTCCCTTTGTTACTATCACTTGGTATTTTTTCTTTTGTTCAATATACTTATCTGCCAGCTGCTGCTCAAGTGGTTTTGAATATTTTTTTGCTTTGATAACGTGTTGAGGCATAACAACCTTTGCATTTTCCTCTAATGCAATATCGCCTGCCGCCCTAACCAACCCTCCTAGTTCCCTCAATCTCAAGGTAAGTTTTCCTGCTGTGCTTGCCATTTTTCTTGCTTCCTCTATAATAAGGTCTACGGCTTCTTTTGAAAAATGGGGTATCTTACCATCCTTTATGACTTCTTGAGCAACAAACCTTGCCAATTTTTCCCTATTCTCCTCTGTATCGTCCATCATTGTGTTCATGTAAACTTCATAACCATAACCCCTTATTCTTGATCTAAGTGCCGGGTGCATCCTTTTAATTGTTTCCAGATTCCCAGCAGCAACCAATATAAAATCGCATGGTACCGGCTCTGTTCTTGTCATTGCACCGGAGCTCCTTTCACTTTGTCCAGTTATTGGGTATTTTTTATCTTGCATTGCTGTTAATAATTCCTGTTGAGATTTTATGCCAAGCGTTGCTATCTCATCAATAAAAAGAACTCCCCCATTGGCTCTGTGTATCATTCCCGGAATTACTCTTTCATGTGGTGGCGTTCCTAATCCGCCACTTTGTAATGGGTCATGCAAGACATCTCCAAATAGGGCGCCGGCATGAGCACCAGTTGCATCCATAAATGGTGCTTTCTCCGTTTTCGAGTTATCTATCAACAATTTTGGAATTCCTGGTTTTATATTCCTAACTTTTCTGCCTATGTTTAAGAATATTAAAAATCCAAATACCAGTAACATAGTGGAGATCATTGATGCGGCATAAACTATTGGGCTATCAAAAGGAAATATCTTTTTTGAATATAAATAGAATGGGAAAATGGATATGAAGAGTATGAATAAAAAAGCAAATATTGTTTGTGTTTTGAATCCGCTCATGACCTGAATTTTTGTCTTTGTAATTATATCCTTTCCCATACCTTTTGGAACAACCCTAATTAAAGGCATATTCTCATCAGCAGGATTTGGGTAGACAAGAACATCGACTAATTTTTCCTTTGGCAAAAGCTCAGAAAGTGCTTGTCCCAATAAGCTTTTTCCTGTTCCTGGTTCTCCGACAAGCAAGCAATGCCTTCTTTGTCTTGCTGCTTTCTTTATAACTTCGACTGCTTCATCCTGCCCTATAATTTGATCTATTATCCTTTTAGATACCTTTATATCTGCTGTTGTCTTAAATTTCATATTACTAAGTTTTTAAGAGAACTATTTAAAAAATTTTTCAAATTTTAAGCGAGTTCTTCCTCTGAAACAACAACAAAGTCTCCAATTGCTATAACTGCGCTAAATGGAATTAGCCACTTTCCCTCTCTGTTTTGTTCTATATTCAGCTGATCGATGTATGGTGTTGGATTTTTTACAACAATGTCAATTAATTCTCCCGTCTTTGTATCAAAAGTTATATTTCCGACAACTCCGAACTTTTTTCCGGATTTTGTTACTATCGTTTTTCCGATGAGTTTTTTTGAGAATATTTTTTCTTCTTCTACCATAGAAAGAAATTAGTTTTTACTCATTTATAAGTTTTTCCAACCTAATTAAGAACCTAGCTTCGATATTACAATTTCGCTTTTATTTACGATTTGAGATACGTCAGGAATGTCCTCAAAAACAAATTTCTTAACAGTGTCGATTACTGCCATCGCTGTCTGCCTAAATATCCCATGCAATTTTTGAAGGATATACTGATTTTTTGTTATTAAAATTACAATCCCTATCAAAATTGCTATAAAAAATAGAAGTTTCATAATTCTTTTCATCTGTTTTTTAAAGAATAAAGTTATCAAAATTGCTCCTATTAAAAGGATCCAAACAGCTTTTGACATATTTTTAAATTGTATTTTTAAGCTTATATAATTTATTATTTTTGAGATGTAAAATTTTATATACTATTTAAACTACCCTTTAATTATGGATTTTCACGATATTAAAAAGATTGAATCTCCGGAATTCTATATTGATAAAGCTTTTAGACAAACAGCAAGGGAAACTAAAAAATTGAGGCTTAGGGGAAAAACACCTCTAGATAAGGTAAAATACAAAGAAATGAAGAAATTGGACTTTATTGAGGAATCTTTATGCAACGATATAAATAAAATCGTTTCCTCTTTCCCAAGTTTTCACAAATTGCCATTGTTTTATCAAGAGCTGATTAATATTAACATTGGTCTTACGAATTTAAAAAAAGCATTGGCAACACTTACATGGATTAAAAATAAAATAAAAGAGTTGAAAACTAAGCTAAAAGCAAAGATGAAGGAGGCAAAAGATTTCAGAAAAATAAATAGTGTAAGAAAAGAGTTTTACGGAAGAGTTAATTCTCTCTTTAAAAGAAAGGCGGACACATTTAGATTTCTCGAAAGTGCGAGAAGAACAATGGAGACTTTTCCAACTTTAAAAACAAAAATGCCTGTTGTTTGCATTTGCGGCTATCCAAATGTGGGAAAAAGCACACTACTGAAAAATCTTTGTGGCTCTAAAGTTGAAATTAAGCCGTATCCTTTTACAACACAAAGACTCTTATTGGGGAAAATCAAACAAGGGAATAAAAAGATACAGGTTATTGATACCCCTGGACTTTTTGATAGGCCTTTAAAAGAAAGAAATAAAATGGAACTTCAATCTATTTTGGCATTAAAATATATAACAAGCGTAATAGTTTTCATAATTGATCCAAGTGAAGCATGCGGCTATTCTTTGGAAAATCAGTTAAGCCTTTTAAAAGAAGTATCTGTTAAATTCAAAAAGCCAATCCTTGTTATAGTAAACAAAATAGACATAACACCGGAAAAGAATTTACAAACGGCAAGAGAAGGTGTAAAAGAATTTAGAAACATTGAAACAAGCGTTAATAATGAAGAAAATATTCCTCAGATAAAGAAAGAAATTTTCAAGTTACTAAGAAGTTTAAAAAAATAACCTATAAAACAATATTCTTTAACTTCTCTTCTTTCCTTTTTATAGAAAAACCTATTTTTTGTAAGAATTTTTTGCAATTTACTTTATTATATATTTCCAAACAACTGTATTCATATTTATTGCAAACCTTTAAATTGTAAACAGTAGAGTTAATTTTTTCAGAAGTTAGCAAATTTTGAAGAAATTTTATATAATTTTTTTCTCCAATTATTCTTATTAATCTGTGATAGCCCGCACTTTTTCTTGAATTTGTTAATTTTAGGAAATACCTCTCGTTTCTTTTGAGTTTATATTTCTTCTTTCTGGTTTTTCTTTTTTTATATATTTTCGCTTTCATATCAAATACAGCTCTTATGTAACCTATTCTAAACTTTTTATCTTCAAATTCTTTACAACCTTTAAATCTTTGGAACGGTTCTTTTTCAAATATTATAGAGAAGTATTTTTTTCTTTTTACAACATTAACGCCTTCAATAGAGGAAAGAATTTTTGCTATTTCTCTCTCTTTAACTTTGAGGTAAATCTTTCTTTTACCAATCTTATATTTACTGGTATCGATAACTCCATTAACATATCCTAATAACGTTTTGTCCATTTCAATTGGAAAGAAAACAAATTTATATATAAATTTTTAGGTGTGGGACACCACCTATATTTCATTTGGAGATTTTGAATTGAAAAAAATTTCCTATGGAAAAAATTTCAATTTTTTTCCGAAACTTCTATAAAAAAGAGTCAAACATCTTAAAACTTTTAAAAAAAAGAAAGTTGTTAATTTTTAAAAAATGCCTAATAGTATTAAAATTTAAGAGCTATAAGGCTTAAAACGCCTAAATTTTTATTTTTTAAATTTTTCTATACTAAAGAATATAAAAGGTAGTTTTAACTAGTATTTGATTTTTCCAGTGGAAATGTAGGGGTAGGACTCTTGGATTTTTCCAATTAGTACAGAGAAAGTAAAGTATCTTTTTTAAAATATTCCACATGAAATATAGGTTGTGATACAACAATATTTATATACTACTTTGTATACATAAACTTTTAGTATGGCCGAAAAGGGGTTAACTAATTTCTTTGAAACCTATCTTAAAAAAGAACCTATATTTAAAAATAAGAAGGTATTTCAATCAAATTACGTTCCAAGAATAATTCATCATAGAAAAAAAGAGATAGAAACTATTAGTACAATTCTTGCTCCTTCTTTAAAAATGGAAAAACCTTCAAATCTCTTTGTCTATGGAAAACCCGGAACCGGAAAAACTCTTACAGTAAGATATGTTGCAGAAAAATTAGAGGAAGTTGCCAAAAGGAATAATATTGCTTTGATGATAATATATAAAAATTGTAAGTTAAAAAGAGTAGCCGATACAGAATATAGGTTAATGACAGAATTAGCAAAATGTTTTAATGAAGATGTGCCGTCAACAGGACTTTCAACCAGGGATGTTTATGATATTTTTATAGAGTCTCTGGATAAAGAAAAAAGAATAGCAATCTTAATTCTTGACGAAATTGATGAATTAGTTAAAGAAAGTGATGAAGTGCTATATACATTACTAAGAATAAATACAGAATTAAAAAACAGCCAAATTTCAATAGTTGGAATATCAAATAACTGGACATTTCTAGATGGATTGGATCCAAGAATTAAAAGCTCTCTATCTCAGGAAGAGTTGATGTTTCCGCCTTATAATGCACTGCAACTTCAAAGCATTTTAAAGCAAAGAGCGAAGCTTGCTTTTAAACCCAATGCAGTCGGTGAGGGGGTTATAGAAAAATGTGCTGCATATGCTGCTAGGGAACATGGGGATGCAAGGAGGGCTCTTGAATTATTAAGGATAGCAGGAGAGATTGCAGAAAGAAAGGGATACGAAAAAATAGAAATTAAACATTTAGATGAAGCGCAAGAAAAATTGGAGAAAGATAGGATAATGGATATAGTTAGCGGATTAACAAAACATTCACAATTGGTGCTTTATTCTATTTTAGCTGCTCATGAACAAGCAAAAGAGAAAAAGCCGGTCTTCACAGGTGATATATACGAGTTTTACAAAAAATTATGTTTCAAAATTAGGGAAAGGCCATTAACTCAAAGAAGAGTCTCAGATATAATTGCAGAGCATGATATGTGCGGTTTGATCAATGCTAAAGTTATAAGCTATGGAAGGTATGGAAGAACCAGAGAAATATGTTTGGCAGTAAGCAAGTCGCAAACAAATAACATAAAAGAAACATTAAAAGAAGGCCTAAACCTATGAACATTGTTGAATTTTTTAAGAACAAAGGATATCTTGTTTCAGAAGATTTTCTAAATACAATAGATGATACTTTCAATCCAGAGAAATTTATGGATGATTTGTTAAAAGAGAAAGAGAAACCAGTTGTATTAACCAAAGATGTATACAGAAAAATAATTGACAAAAAATTTGAAGAAAAAACCAAGAAATGTGAAGCGGATACATCAACAAATATATTAACGAGTGTAAAGATAGTTAAAAATTATGAAGAGCAATCTAAAAAAAGAGAAGTACAACATTTTGTTAGTTATTTTAAAGAAAGGTACAATTTTCTAAAAGATGTGCTTCAAAAAAGACCGGAATTGGAAAATACAGTTAGTATCAACAGGGTTATTAAAAAAAGTGAAAGAGAAAATGTGAGCATAATTGGTTTAGTTAATGAAAAAAGAACAACAAAAAATGGAAATATTATAGTTGAACTTGAAGATCCTACAGGAAAAATTTCTATCATAGTAACTAAGAACAAAGAAGAGTTTGATAAGGCAAAAGATTTAGTGTTGGATGAGGTTATAGGAGTTACTGGAGTTATGGCAAACAGAAAGATGGTTTTTGCTAACAAAATTTTCTTTCCAGATATTCCGCAAGGCAGAGGATTAAAAAAATGCCCTGATGAAGTTTACGCCGTTTTTACTTCTGACTTGCATATAGGGAGCAAAATGTTTTTAGAAAAAAATTTTTCAAAATTCATTAAATGGCTTAATTGTGAACTTGGAGATGAAAAACAAAGAGAAATAGCGAAAAAGGTAAAATATTTGTTTATTGTTGGAGATTTAGTTGACGGGATTAATATTTATCCAAATCAAGAAAAAGAGTTGGAAATAAAAGACGTGGAAGAACAATATAATGCTTGCGCCGAATATCTTTCGCAAATAAGAGACGATATTTCAATTATACTGTGCGGAGGAAATCACGATGCATTAAGATTGACTGAGCCCCAACCAAAATTAAACAAAAAATTTGCAAAAAGAATATACGATTTAAAAAATGTTCTCGTTGTTTCAAATCCAGCAATGGTTAATATACATTCCTCAGAAAATTTCAAGGGGTTTGATGTTTTACTTTATCACGGATTTAGTTTTGATTATTATGTGGCTAATGTTGATTCGATAAGAAATAACGGGGGCTATGATAGAGCGGATTTAATAATGAAGTTTTTATTGCAGAGGAGACACTTAGCACCAGCACATTCGTCAACATTATATATACCAGACCCGAATAAAGATCCTTTAGTTATAGATAAAACACCAGATTTTTTTGTTGCAGGCCATATTCATAAATCAAAAGTCGGAAGTTATAAATCCACAACAACGATATGCTGTAGTTGTTGGCAGGCAAAAACAACATTTCAGGAGAGAGTTGGTCATAACCCCGAACCTGCTAGAGTGCCCATTGTTAATTTGAAAACAAGACAAACAAAAATATTGAAATTTGAATAAAATGGAATCTGCATCTATAGGAATGAAGAAGTATTTTGAGAAAATAAATGAAGAAGTTAGGAAAGCATACCGTATTGCAAACCTAGCAAAATCAAAAGGCTATGATCCAGAAGATAAAGTTTCTGTTCCTCTGGCTAAAAATATGGCAGAAAGGGTTGAAGGTTTAATTTCGGCAGTTGCTCCACAAATTGTTGGCTCAGGAATTGTCGAAAGAATTGCGGAGTTAGAGAAAGAATACGGGAGTCAAGATTGGAGGGTTGCCTTAAAAATAGCACTTGAAGTAGCGCAAGAAAAATTTTGTAAATTCAGGGACAAAAAAGAAGCGATGGAAGTAGGTATTCGTGTTGGATTGGCATACGTAACTGTTGGTGTTGTGGCTTCACCATTGGAAGGATTTGTTGAACTGAAAATTAAGAATAGAGCAGACGGCAAACCTTATTTTTGCCTTATGTATTCAGGGCCGATCAGAAGTGCTGGAGGAACTGCTGGGGCTTTTTCTGTCGTTATTGCCGATTTTGTAAGAAAACATATGGGCTATTATCCGTATGATCCAACAGAAGAAGAAATTAAAAGAACATTCACCGAATTAACAGACTATCATGAAAGGGTAACAAACTTACAATACTACCCTTCTGAAGAGGAAGCTGAATTCATGACAAAACATCTGCCAGTACAGATATCGGGTGATGCTTCCGAAAAATACGAAGTGAGTAATTATAAAGGCCTGCCAAGGATCGAAACAGACAGAATAAGGAGTGGATTTTGCTTAGTTATGGCCGAATGCCTTTGCCTCAAAGCCCCAAAACTGTGGAAAAGACTCTCTAAATGGGCAAAAGATATGGGGCTCGAGCATTGGAGCTTTTTGGAGGAATTCATAAATTTGCAAAAAAAGATAAAAGCAAAAGGAGAAATTAGCTCTTCTTCTGAAAATAAAATAACTCCTGATTATACTTACATTAAAGATTTGGTTGGAGGAAGACCAATAATTACCTATCCTATGAGAGAAGGCGGTTTAAGGCTTAGGTATGGAAGATGCAGAAATTCTGGATTTTCAGCCTGTGCACTCAATCCAGCAACTATGAGGGTTTTAAACAATTATATAGCAATAGGAACACAACTAAAAACAGAAAGGCCAGGAAAAGCAGCAGTTGTTATGGCATGCGATACAATAGAGGGACCAATTGTTAAGTTGAATAATGGAAATGTTTTAAAATTAAAAACTGAAGAAGAAGTTGAAAAATATTTAAAAGAGATTGCCGAAGTAATTTATCTCGGAGATGTATTGTTCAATTATGGCGACTTCTTAAATAGAGCGCATAGGTTGGTTCCTTGCGGATTTAACGAGGAATGGTGGCTTCAATGTCTAAAGAAAAAATCGGTTGAGGAATATAAGGTCTACAAAACTAAAAGGGAAGTAAAATTCGAAGAAGCGGTAAATCTATCAGAAAAATACAATATCCCTCTTCACCCGGCTTTTATATACTATTGGAATTCTATAACACCAGAACAATTTAAATTACTTTTTTCCATAATTAAAAATTCAAAGATCTACGAGGACAAATTGGTCACACGTGTTCTAAACGAGGATGAAAAAAGGATATTTGAATTGATAGGCGTGCCACATAAATTTAGCATAGATAAAAGGGTTGTTATTGAAAACGATGATGCAAAAGCAATAATTGCAAATCTTGGTGAATTGAAGAAAGAAGAACCAAAAGGTAAAACTGCATTAGAAATGGTTAATTCTCTATCAAGATTCGAGATTAAAGATAAACTTGGTACTTTTATAGGTGCAAGAATGGGGAGGCCTGAGAAAGCAAAAGAAAGGAAATTGGTAGGAACCCCCCATATGCTATTTCCTGTAGGTAAGGAGGGGGGAAGATTAAGATCAATCCAAAGCTGTTTGGAAAATGGAAAGATAACAGCACAATTTCCAACATATTATTGTGAAAAGTGTAGAAAAAATACAATTTACCCTGTTTGTGAAATTTGCGAAAGTAAAACTATAAAATTATACTATTGTGAAAAATGTAAAGATTATATTAGAAATGAGAAATGCCCAAAGCATGGGAAGTGTTCTTATTCAAAAAGGCAAGCGATTGATATAAAACATTACTTGGAGTATGCATTAAAAAAGATAGGAGATAAAAAATATCCAGATCTTATAAAAGGTGTTAGGGGCATGTCTAGTAAGAAATCCATACCTGAAAATTTGGTGAAAGGAATTTTAAGAGCAAAACACGGAATCTACGTTAATAAAGATGGAACAACAAGGTACGATATGACTGAAATGCCGTGTACGCATTTTAAACCAATAGAAATAGGCACATCTGTTGAAAAATTGAGAGAGCTTGGTTATACAAAAGATTGCTTCGGAAATGAGCTTAGGGACGAAAATCAAATTTTGGAGATAAAACCTCAGGATGTTATCTTGCCTTCATGTAGAGAAAGCGGTGATGAGTTGGCTGATGATGTTCTTTTCAGATGTGCAAATTTTATTGACGAATGCCTAGTTAAATTATATGGATTGAAAAAATACTACAATCTAAAAAGTAAAGAAGATTTAGTAGGTAAGCTATGCGTTGCTCTTTCACCACATACGTCAGCAGGCATTGTTGTGAGAATAATAGGTTTTTCTAAGATTCAAGGATTATTAGCGCATCCTCTGTTACATTCAGCCTTAAGAAGAGATTGTGACGGAGACGAAGCTGCAATAATGCTCCTCATGGATGTTTTATTAAATTTTTCAAGAGACTTCCTTCCAAACACAAGAGGGGCAACTCAGGATGCACCTCTAGTTTTGACATCAAACTTGATTCCTTCTGAAGTTGATGATATGGTTTTTGATATGGATATTGTATGGGAATATCCATTAGAGTTTTATGAAGCTGCAGAACAGTACAAACAACCATGGGAGGTAAGCATTGAAAAAGTTGGGGACAATTTAGGAACACAAAAACAATACGAAGGAATGGGCTTTACTCACAACACCAGCGATATAAATAAAGGAGTTAGGTGCAGTGCATATAAATCAATGCCTACCATGCAAGAAAAGGTTATCGGGCAAATGGAGATAGCTGAAAAACTTAGGGCTGTTGATACAGATGATGTTGCAAGACTGGTGATTGAAAAGCATTTCTTAAGGGACATAAAAGGTAATCTAAGAAAATTTTCAATCCAACAATTTAGATGCGTAGATTGCAATGAAAAATATAGAAGGCCACCCTTATCTGGAAAATGCGAATCGTGTGGAGGAAAAATAATCTTTACAGTTTCTGAAGGAACAATAACAAAATATTTGGAGCCATCAATCAACCTTGCAAAAAAATATAATTTGCCAAAGTACATGCAGCAAAGCCTGGAGTTATTAAGGGAAAGAATAGAAAGTGTTTTTGGAAAAGAGACCGAAAAACAAGAAAATTTAAATAAGTGGTTTTAATTTTTCGATGTATTTATTCGGATTTTTAATCTCTTCAATTGTAGGAAGATTCTCAAATATTAATCTGCTGGATTTTGTACCGAATTCACCATATACTGCTTTAACAAATTTTTCACCTTCAATATACTGATCCATTTTAACTTTTAACGGTTTTATCCTTTTTGTGCGTCTTTTTTTACGATACTTTTCTATTTTCTTTATTAAGCCATCGTAGTCTTTAATAACTTCTTTTAAGATTTTCTTTTCGAAAAATGAAGCATGCCCCTCCAAGCAAGTCATTAGAGATGTTATTTCATTTGAAACTTTTTGATAAAGATATTTTGCTTCTTCTTTATTTAATCCACCAAACCCGTCATAAATAATAACATATCCAAGAGCAAGTAAATTCTTCGATAGTTCATTTCTTTTCTCTACAATCTGTGGATAATTCGTTAGCTGTCTGTGATGTATTTCTTCATGAATTGCTACACGAGTCATAAAATCCTCTAAATTGATTCCTATTTTTTCTGCTTTTTCTATTACATTCGGTGCAATAATAGATATAACGCCTTCATTTTTAATATTTAAATTGGACTCTAAGGTATCGTATTTTCCCAGTGTATTATAGGCAAAATATTTATACATTGCCAAAGTAACCATGCCCGCACCAATTATTTTTGCCATATTTTTTAATGCACTAAATATAGAAGTTTTATAAATTTTTGATAACCTCTTTTGCTTTTCATTTACAGCTTCGGGGGAGTATTGAAAGTAAATCATAAGCTCTAAATTTTTTTCAAACTCTTTTAAAACTCCCCTTAATAACTCCCTTCTGTCTACAATCTCTATTTTTACATTATTATTCCTTTTAAGCTCCAAATAATTTGTTAATCTTTTATCATTTTCCTGAATTATTCTTTCTATTTTACTTTTAAACTCGTTTTCATCATAATCCACTTTTTTCTCTTTTGATAGGAGAAGATTAATAAAAAGTTCATTTGAACGTTTTAATTGTTCGAGAGAAAAATCAATTTTTTCTTTTGTCGATGGATCAGGTTTATATTTTTCTGCTTCTTCTATTATCTTTTTTAGCTTTTCTTCTGGCTTCATAGTTGAGCTTTCTTCTTATTTTATTTAAATAGTTTTCGGCAAAATCTTCACTTTTATCATTATAGTATTTAATTCCTATATGATGTCCGGCTTCATGAAAAATTATCTCTTCCAAAATTGTTTTTCTAAATTCTTTTTTACTCATCTCCAGTGGGCCAACCAACATTGTTCCATCTTCCAATGTATAATGGGCAAATAAAATAATTCTTTTATTATCCGGATCGTATCTTGCATAACTATTTATATCTTCATTTGTTTTTGGCACGGTTATTAAAATTTCCAGATCTCTATCCTTTTCTTTCAAAGCAAGTTCGATAGCTTTTTTTATAGACTTATCACTAACTGGAAAGGTATAATTACTTTTCAAGTCTCTTGTTATCTTTACCATTTTCCTTCAAAATTTGAATTGAAAAGGTATATAAATATTTCGTTTAAAAAAATCTCGTCAACAGAGGCAGTATTAGACATCCCATCATATGACATCTTTTTATTTTATTTGCTATTGTTAAGAGCCCAATAAGAGAGGATCCAATTAAAACTAAAATTCCAGGTACACCAGATATGAAAAAAACAGCTAGGAATATAAATAAGATGATTCCCAAAGAAAGGGCAAAATAGTTTATTTTTCGCATGAATAATAAAAAAATTTTTGCAATACGTTTTGTTAATGTTGCAGCTACAAAAAGTGAAATTAAAGAGACAAGCATAAGAAAAATAAACTCAAAAAAAGACACCCCATTTGTTAGTTTTAAAATACCAGCTATAGCTCCATTTCTCGCTCTTCTTATTGTATATAAAGTGATAATACTAACTATCATATTTGTTGTGGTTAAACCACCCACTAGTACAAGATAATTTTTCTCGTCAAATTCTTTAACGAAACTTCTGGAAAGCATAGCACATTGAGAAGGGCCCAGCCCCGGAGTAAACCCACTAAAACAACCCATTAATGCAGAGATTACAGCAATTTTAAAATTCCTTTTAGAAATTTTAAATTCAAATTTTTGATTAGGTATTTTGCATCTTCCAGCCATACTTACTATTAGGGAACTGACTCCAAAAAATCCAGAGAGCATTGGAAAAAGTGGTTCGTTGATTTCTTTGCTAAAAACGATTAATCCGAAAACTCCCGACAAGAAAAAAATAAGAATGGAACTCAAAAAATTTTTTTCCTTCGTGAATATTATGAGTAGAGCACAAATGACAATTACCCAAATATAATCTCTTACAAGAAAATAAGCTGGTGGAAATATCCTTATCAGCAAAGGAGAAGATAAAAAAATAAACATCGAAGAAAAGACCGAACCATAGATTGTTAACATGATAGCTTCGTAACCTCTTCCTTTTAAAAGCAAGCGATGACCGGGCAATACAGATAAAACGTTTTCACTTTCCGGCGCTCCCAAGAAAGTTGAAGGAATTACATCAACAACCGTGTTTGTTACAGCTAAAGAAATTATAAAAGAACAAATTATGAAAGTATTTAAATTTGGTAAGATAGAAGGGATAAGTGATATAGCAACAGATGTTATTAAGTTTGGATGGATTCCCGGAATTAAACCAGCAATTACTCCGAAAATAATCCCCAATAGAACAGAAATGATCGATTCCAAAAAAAGTTCCATGTGCAAAAGATTTCTTAAAGATAATAAATTAGTTAGGTAGAGAAAATTGAAAAATTTTCGAAAATCTTTTAAATATGGTCTATGCGAAGAATTTTCTATGAATTTGGAAAACATCTTTAACAAAGTTGATCCTGTGAAAAAAGAAAAGAAAATCAATTTGATTAATAACACTCTGACGTATAAAGAATTGTTAGCCCTATTTAATGAAACATGTGAAACTCTAAAGGAATTTAATAAAATGGAAGCAAGAAATGAGTATTACCGTTATTCTAGAAAATTATTGGGTGGCTATAATTTAAATTCCAGAAATGTAAGTAGGCTAGGTGAAAAGCTTTATGAAGAATTTAAAAAAACAGAATTGAATGAGGTGGTTTCTATTTTTATTTCAGCAATGATACAAAGCAGCTTTGAAAAGGGACATAACAATTTCGAGTTTGGAGTAATAAATTTGCCTACCTTTGGTTTTTGTTTAGAAGGAGAAGAAAGAAGGAAACTCAAAATAAAAATGAAAAAAATTTTGGGCGATGACGCTTTCTTCAATGCTAAATACCTTGATATTGTCCTTGATGAACTTTCTGGGCAATATGCTTTTATGGAATCTAAAAATATAACACTGAAATGTAAAAGATTAAACAGCTATGCAAGTTTTTTAAATGCCGAATTTTGCGAAATAGAAACATTTAATTTAAATGATCTTTACCCATTGATGTCATCGAAATCTTGCAAACTTATTATAGTGTGTTAAATAAAAATTTTAACTATTTTTTCTCGCTCTAATGATTCTTTCTTCAGCCATAAGGTCAGCTGCTACATTTGTTGGTATATCTTTTTCTTTTGAGATTTTAAATATTTCTAACAACCTATAATAAATGTTTTCTACTTTTTTTAAGGTCTTTTCTCTATCGTACGGCTTTCCACTTATGGCTGGTTCCATCGATACATTAATTAAACCGCCAGCATTAATTACATAATCCGGTGCATAAAGAATCCCTTTCTTAGCTAACCTTTCTCCATCAGACTTTGAATTTTTCAGCTGATTGTTAGCTGCACCAGCGACTATTTTACATCTTAGTTTTGGGATTGTTTTACTATTGAGGCTTCCTCCAAGAGCACATGGAGAAAATATATGGCATTTTTTTTCGTATATTTTCCCAGGTTTAGTTATTTTTGCATTAAATTCCTTTGCTGCTCTTTCAGCTTTTTCTTCAACGATATCCGATACAATTAACTCCGCACCCTCTTTATAAAGATATTTTGCAAGGTTATAACCAACATTGCCAACCCCTTCAATTGCAACAATCTTTCCTTCAAGAGATTCGGTTCCAAAAACCTCCTTTAAACAAGCTTTGATTCCCATGAAAACACCATAAGCTGTGACAGGGGATGGATCGCTACTTCCACCATATTCTTCTGGAATCCCAACAACATATTTGGTGGATTTCATTATGTTAGCCATATCTTTAACATTTGTTCCTACGTCCTCCGCTGTTATGTACTTTCCATTCAAGGATTCTACAAATTCACCGAATCTTATAAAAATCTTTTCCCTTTCCTCTTCTGAAATGGTAGAGGGATCTTTAACAATGACTGCTTTTCCTCCACCCAAATCCAATCCCGCTGCAGATGCTTTGTAGGTCATTGCCATGCTTAATTTTAATGCGTCAAGCATTCCAGCGTACAGCGGATTTTTTGATTCATTGTAGCCCCACATTCTGCAACCACCCAATGCTGGACCAAGTGTTGTGTCGTGAATGGCTATTATTGCATTTAATCCCAAATCTTTGTCTCCAAAAATAACTACTTTTTCGTGAGCTTTTTCTTTTAAAAGTTTGAATAGTTTCATTTTATCTACCTCTTGAATATTTTTTTGATTAACCACAATGCAACCAAAACAAGGAATATGTCAACAAATATCCAAAAACCATCCTTATCCAAAATATCAAGTATTTTTCCATCAAGATTTGCAGATTTAATTTTAGTTTTCTTAGTAACTTCACCACTTATTAAATTGACATTTGTAACTATTACTGATTCGTTTTTTTTGCCATTATGCCCTAAAGATATGATTAAAGTATGCATTCCTGAAGGAACACCATCTTTTGTATTTAAATAAAGATATGCGTATCCCTTTGAATTCTCCTCAATAAATTCAGGTTTTTCAATGCCTATTACATTTGCCCACATTTCATATCCACTTAAATTTATTACAGGAACAACTCTTTCATTGCCATTATTTACTATTTCAATCGGCAAATAGAATGGTCTTCCAATTTTCACAGATATATTTTCTTCAAGTAATCTTAATATTAAATCACTTTCTTTTTCGTTCTTATTTTCAGTTTTCGTTGTTTCTTTTTCTTTTTCACACTTAACAAAAATTTTCTCTACATCCTCATTAAAATCATTTCCATTATTATAGAAAACTCCACAATATATCCAATACTCGCCTTCGTCTATATTTTGTGGTATTTCTACCTCGAATATTTCCGTTTTCCAATCATTTTCATCTAAATAAAATGGTCTAGACAATTCAGAAATTTTAAGTAACGGGCTCTTTATTGTTATGTATACATTTTCTTCTTCAGTACCGGTATTCTTTACTTTTGTAACTAAATTTATTTTATCACCGCATTCGACTTCTTTTGGTGTTATAGAGAAAGTCATTATCTCTACATCATGCTTTTCTTTTTCCAAATCTATTGGGATTTCTTCATAGGTACATTGCCAATCCTCTCCCTCGTTTTCGTATGCTTTAACATACAAATAGAAATCGTTATCCTCTTCAAGATTTTTTCCATATGGGAGATTTAATTCTATTCTAAAAGTTTTTCTTTCGCCCTCGCCTATATTTTTTATTTCTGACTTTTCAATGTCAACTATCCTATAATCATCAATATCGTAAAGGATTGCCTCTACTCTTGCATCAATATCAAAATTATTGTTGTTCCAGACCCTAACTTCAATTTCAATTTTTTCACCAATTTCGAAAGTTTCGTAGCTATGTGGTTCTCTTACATCAATGTCCAGTAGGCCTATTTTTCCTTCTTCACAAATTCTTGGCAATACGCTTATCTTTACTTCATTGCTATCAATAGAATGTTCACCATCACTTGCAGAAAAAATTATTCTGTCGACACCAATAAAATCTTCATCGGCTGTTAAAATTGCTATACTTCCATTTATTTCAGCATAAACATTTTTAGGTTCCTTTCTAATAGAGAAATTTAATTCACTATCAACGTCTGAAAAAAATTCGCTCAGATTTATTTCAGCATTCATTCCTTCTTCAATTCTAACTGTAGGAATTTTATTTGCTATTGGAGGATCATTTACAGGAAGCACAATTATTGTTGTATTCTTCCTAGATGAGGAATAATTGTCCTTTGCCACAATAGTTATGTTTTCCTTTCCATAAAAATCTTTATCCGGTACAATAATTAATTTTGAATCCTCAATCGTTGCATTTATGTTTTTTCCTCCAATTACGTCCCACATTAATGTATCATTATCTTCATCAATTGTATAATCTCTCAAATCTACAGAGTTATTTACAGAATCTTCCATGAGTACTATTTCTGGAATATCTGTTAAGCAAACTTTATTGTTTATATGCAGCAACAATTTTTGAGTTACATTATAAACTCCGTCACTTATTGTAATATTAACTTTTAAAAGATCAGCATCATCTTTATTCGGGATCCAAAATATTTCACCAGTTGTCCTGTTAATTTCAAATTTTTCACAATTGTCAAAGAATAGGAGAGAATCATTGTCAGGGTCTGTAACATTTACTTTATAGTAAAACTCCTCCCCCACATTAGCAAAACTTTCATGTAAGTTGTCAACAATAGGAGGAGAATTTGCAAGGGCCAATTGTGCTCCGAACATTAGAATTCCAAATATTATAAATATTGAAATTAATTTATACAAGTGTTTTGCTTGAAATAACATTCCAAATGCTAAAATCTACTATCGTTTTTTAAAATTTACGTTTTTATAAAGAGTGTGCTTTTAAGTGATGAGAAAGTTTTACTTAATTTAAAAATAACGAAAGGTTTATATATTAGTTAGTGCATATTTTACACTAAGGTTAGTGTCAAAAAAACACTAAGGAGGGGGAAATGGCTAGAAAAAAGGGAAATTTGAAGTTTGGAAATGAGTACAATATGGGTTTGCTAACAGATTTGTATCAACTAACAATGGCAGCAAGTTATTTTGAGCATGGAAAAAATGAAATTGCTACATTTGATATGTTTGTTAGAAAATTACCAAAGAACAGAAATTACCTTGTAGCTGTAGGTTTAGAACAAGTTTTAGAATATTTGGAAAACCTTCATTTTGGTGAAGAAGATATTGCCTATTTAAAGAAACAAGGAATTTTTAAAGACGAATTTTTAGAGTACTTAAAGGAGTTCAGATTTACAGGTGACGTTTATGCAGTAAAAGAAGGGACAATAATTTTTGCTAATGAACCAATTCTTAGGATAACTGCACCTAGGATCGAAGCACAAATTGTAGAAACATACATTCTTAACCAAATAAATTTTCAAACTATGATAGCTAGCAAAGCTTCAAGGATTGTTCATGCTGCAAAAAAAGCAGCTGTTGTTGACTTTTCACCAAGAAGAGATCATGGTAGTGATGCGGCGTTAAAAGCAGCAAGAGCAAGTTACATAGCTGGGTGTGTCGGAACATCGAATGTTCTTGCTGGCAAAATTTACGAAATTCCTATAATTGGAACAATGGCCCATTCCTATATTATGAGTTTTGATGATGAATTGGAAGCTTTTAGAACTTATGCAAAAACCTTTCCAGAAAATACGGTATTGCTTATTGATACATATAATACAATAGAAGGTGCCAAAAAGGCAGTTATTATAGCAAAAGAAATGGGAGCAAAGGGCTATAAGCTTAAAGGAGTCAGGTTAGATAGTGGCGATTTGGTTGAGCTGAGCAAAAAAGTAAGAAGAATTCTCGATAAAGAAGGCTTAGATTATGTTAAAATTGTTGCAAGTAGCGATTTAAACGAGTATAAAATAGCCGAACTAATAGAAAAAGGAGCAAAAATTGACATTTATGGTGTTGGAACAGAGATGGGCACATCTAAGGACGCCCCAGCGATAAGCGGAGTCTATAAGCTTTGTGAAGATACAAATAAAGAAGGAAAACTGGTTGCGAAAATTAAACTTAGTGAAGGGAAAATCACATTGCCAGGAAGAAAACAGGTATATAGGATAAGCAATAAAAATGGAGAATATAAAAAGGATATTATAGCTTTGGAGGAGGAAATTTTAGACGGGGAACCCCTCCTCGAAAAAGTTATGGAAAATGGTAGAAGGTTGCAAGAGAAGGAAAAAATTACAGAAATAAGAAAAAGAACTTTGGAAAATTTGGCTAGACTCCCCAAAAAATACAAATCGATAAACAATTACGAAGCTTACCCTGTTGAAATAAGCACCAAACTTAAAATTTTAATAGAGGATCTTATAAAAAAATATGGAGGTGGAAAATGAAAAAGGTTAAGGTTAGAATAATAGACGAAACACAACAGACTAGTTCGAAACTTGAAACATTGTTGTCATCGGATGCTAAGAAATATAAGGAATTAACGATTGGTAAAATTGTTGAGCTGTGGAAAGAGAAGTGTAAGTATGCTAAATCTTGCTCTGGATGTAATGGCTACATATATTATCTCGATAAAGACAAGAAATTGCCTCTCTGTGGCTATGCAGTCGAAGAAATTGAATAAAAAAATAAAATGAATTATAAAGATATAGAGAAGAAGATTGTCAAATTTATAAGGGAGAGAACTAAAAACTTTAATGGAGCAGTTATTGGATTGAGTGGTGGACTTGATTCCACTGTTGTTGCATATTTGACAGTAAAAGCTATAGGGAAAGATAAAGTTTATTGTTTGCTTATGCCTTATGGAAATCAAAGTATTTCTGACGCTGAAGAAATAGCAAATTTGTTGGGGATAAAGTATAAAATAATTAATATCAAGCCAATTGTTGACACTTTTCAAAGAGTAGCCGATTTTTATAAAGATAAAATTACAAGTGGAAATTTGATGGCCAGGATAAGGATGTGTTTGCTTTACGGGGTAGCTAATAAACAAAAAAGAATCGTCATTGGGACGGGAAACAAAACTGAAATAGAAATAGGGTATTTTACAAAATACGGGGATGGCGGTGTTGATATAGAACCCATCGGAGATTTGTATAAAACAGAGGTTAAAAAGCTCGCAAAATACTTGGGTGTTCCTGAAAAAATAATCAAAAAGAAACCATCGGCAGGATTATGGGAAGGACAAACAGATGAAGAAGAGATAGGAATCGATTATAACACTTTGGATTCCGTTTTGGTGGGAAACAAAGCAGACAAGAAACTGAAAAAGATTGTAGAAAAAATGAAGAAAAAAACAGAGCACAAAAGAAAAATGCCTGAAATTGCAAAGGTTAGAAAATGAAGAGAGCGCTTTTTATAGGGAGGTTTCAGCCACCTCATAAGGGACATATAAACTTTATCGAAAAAATAAGCAAAAATTTTGACGAAGTTATTATAGGAATAGGAAGTTCTAACAAAGCCTATACTTTTGACAACCCATTTACAGTAAAAGAAAGGGAGGAAATGTTTAATGAAAGTTTGAAAATTAAAAATTATGTAATAGTACCGATTCCTGACATCCATAATTACAGGGAATGGGTTAAGCATGTGGAGAAACTTGTTCCGAGATTTGATGTTGTTTTTTCTGGAAATAAAATTGTGAAAAATTTGTTTGAGAATGCCGGCTATAAAGTTGTAGAAATCAAAAAGAAGGAAAAATTTAGTGCCACAACCATTAGGGAAGCTATGCTTGCCGGTAGGCCATGGAAGAAATATGTTTGTAGTGGAGTTGCGAAGATTATTGAAAAAATAGGTGGTGTTGAAAGAATAAAAAGATTATATTATAGTTCTCCATCTATTGCTGTTGATGTAATAATAGAAATGGATGGTGGGTTGGTTCTGATAGAAAGAAAAAATTATCCGTATGGCTGGGCAATACCTGGTGGTTTGGTCAATTATGGAGAAAAAGTTGAGGAAGCAGCCATTAGGGAAATAAAAGAAGAGACAAATTTGAAAATAAAATCCTTAAAACTTTTTGGTGTTTATTCTGATCCGAAAAGAGATCCAAGAAGACATGTGATATCTTTGGTTTATATAACTAAAGTTGATAGAGGAAAAATTAAAGCAGGAGATGATGCAAAAAATGTGAAAATATTTAAATTTGAAGAAATACCAAATAAACTTGCATTCGATCACAGAAAAATAATTGATGATTATTTAAGAAGGAAAAATGAAATTCAAAAGGAAATTGGTTGTCTATAAAACTAGCTGGTTAGATTTTTACAAAAATGATGTTTGTTTTGAGAGGATTAAAAAAAATAAGTCTATTATGAAAGAGTTAAATGAGGAAAAAGCAGAACTTGAGAAAACAATAGAATTGGTTAAAGAAGTTTTTTACGATGCAAAATTCATAAACAGGAAGGAACTTAAAAATGAAAGATTCGATTTTGATTTAATAATTCCTGTCGGAGGCGACGGTACTTTTCTTGAAGTTTCCCACTATATTAAGGATGAAACTCCTGTATTTTTTATTAACTCTGACTCTAGAAAAAATGGAAGTGAGGGCTTTTTTGCAGTTGCTGATAGAAACAATTTATTGGAGATGGTGGAAAAATTGTACAGTGGAGAATTGAAAACAATTAAGTTGAACAGATTGAAGGTTGAAATTGATGATAAGCCACTTGAAGAACTGGTTCTAAATGACATTTTGGTTGCACATTCAATACCTGCTGGAATGACACGGTACATTATAAAATTGGATAAAAAATGGGTAGAGCATAAAAATTCTGGATTGTATATTTCGACAGCGGCAGGTTCTACAGGAGCATCGAGAAGCTGTGGTGGAAAAATTCTGCCAATTTGTTCAAAGAAATTCCAGTTCGTTTGTGTTGCACCATACAAAAAAAGAAAGCAAAAAATGCTAAAAGGAATTGTAAAGGAAGGCACGATTTTGGAGATAGAATCGAGAATGACGAAAGGAAAAATATACATTGATGGCCAATTTGTATCTTATGATTTTTCGATTGGCAAAAGACTTAAAGTTTATAACTCAGAAATGCCACTTTTTCTTATAGGTTTTGATAAAAGGAAGAGAAGAAAATACTAAAATGGTAAAAGAAAAATATGATGTGACAAAATTTGAAAGACCGTCGGTAACTGTTGATATAATCCTTTTTACAATAAAGGACAATGATCTAAAGGTTCTTCTAGTTAAAAGAAACGTATGGCCTTTTAAGGGGATGTGGGCCATTCCTGGAGGCTTTGTTAGGATGGAGGAATCTTTAGAGGAGGCTGCAAAAAGAGAACTGAAGGAAGAGACAAATGTTACAGATGTGTACCTTGAGCAACTTTACACGTTTGGAGATCCGAAAAGAGACCCAAGGACAAGGGTAATTACAGTAGCCTATTTCGCATTGGTAGATTCAACAAAATTAAAATTAAAGGCAAGCACAGATGTAAGAGATGTTAAATGGTTTTCAATGTACAATCTTCCAAAATTGGCATTTGATCATGAAAAAATTTTGAAATACGCTTTGAAAAGATTAAGGTGGAAACTTGAGTATACAACAGTTGCCTTTAAATTGCTTCCCGAAAAATTTACACTTAGCCAACTTCAGAGAGTTTATGAAATTATATTTAATAAAAAATTTGATAAAAGAAACTTTAGGAAGAAAATTCTAAGTTTGGGTTTGGTTAAAGAGGTTGGAAAGGAAAAAGGAGTTGCGCATAGACCAGCAAAATTGTATAAGCTGAATAAAAAAATTGGAGAAATAGTTGAAATATTTTAGGAAAATTTCATTGCAGCATATCCGACAGCATTTGTATAATCTCCTATTATGTCTCCAGAAGTATAATACCTCAACAATTCACATCTCTTTACCCCAAGCAAATTTATTATCTCCATACCAAAAGCTATTGGATTTGCTCCGCATATTGTTGCTCTTTTTCTATCAACATATTCTAAAAATCTATCAGGGTCGAGTTTTTTTATCAACTCAATTGCCCCACCATCAAGTTTATACATCTTATTTTTTACGTCAATAGTAAAAGGTGTATAAAGATATTGTGGACCGTAATGTGTAAAATCTGAAGAAATAATAATGCAAACATCTTTATCTATCTCAACAATTCTCTCAGCAATTTTCTTAAAGTTATATCTCCTTGGCACAACAATAGGTACAATTTTCAAATCTTTTAATCTGTCTTTACAAACATATTGAAGAAATGGCAATTGAACCTCTATGCTGTGCTCCATTATTACGCCTTTTTTAATATCTTCGCACTTCTCTAATAATTCAATTATAAAGCTTTTATCACATTTAACGATTCCAAAAGGGGTTTCCCAATCCTCTAAGCTAGTTGTTAAATTTGAACATATTCCATTATGGTCGGGGCCTAGGATAATATACCTTTCTGCAAACCTGGACTCAGCAATTTCTTTATAGGCCCATGCTGCACAAGGACCGCTAAACATATAGCCAGCATGAGGTACAATTACCCCTAAGATTTCTTTTTCCTTTCTTTTCAAAGGAAGAGCACCTGGCCCAAACTTTGAATTAAAACACTCTTCTATTTGCTTATTCAACTCGGAAAATGTTGCTGCATAAAACTGTCCGGCAACAATCGGCTTTATCATAT
>JAFCFS010000011.1 GCA_017608525.1 Candidatus Woesearchaeota archaeon
AGTTTAGATAAGCAATACGAGGGATTTATATCAAAGGATTTGGGAATTGTGATTGGTGTTCTTGAAGTATTAAGTATTGGAGAAGGCCTCATTATTCCTGGTGATGGTGCAGCTTATTATGAAACAAAATATAAATTACTAAGCTTTAAACCTGAAATGAAAGAAATAGTTATGGGAAAAGTAAGTGACATCACAGAATTTGGTGCATTTATTAATATCGGTCCAATAGATGGAATGGTCCATGTTTCGCAAACAATGGATGATTTTGTTTCTTTCAGTAAATCTGGAGTTTTAACAGGGAAAGAAACAAAAAAAGTTTTAAAACCAAATGATCTTTGCAGAGCAAGAATTATTGCCATTAGTTATAAAGACATAGCAAACCCAAAAATTGGATTAACAATGAGGCAAGCTTATCTTGGCAATTTAAAATGGATTGAACAGGAAATTAAAAAAGCTGAAAAGGAAGGAAAATAAAATGAAAAAGGTATGCAAAACATGTAAAATATTTGTTGAAGGAAACGAATGCCCATTATGTAAAGGAAAACAGTTTACAGAATCTTGGAAAGGAAGAATGTACATATTTAATCCTGAAAAAAGCCAGATTGCAAAAAGATTAAACATTACTGCAAAGGGAGAATATGCAATTAAAGTAAGATAAAATGGAGGTAGAAAACTTAAAAGAAGAAGAAATGCCTCTGTTTTCGAGAAAAAGGGTAACTTTCTTAGTTAAGTTTCCAAAGGCAAAAACTATATCAAACGATGAAGTTAAAAAATTCATTGCAACTAAATATAAGGTTGATGAAAAATTAATTGCTGTTAAAAAAATAAATCAACATTTTGGAAAGCCAGAAGCTGAAGTTATTGTTCATATTTACAAAAGTGAAAAGGATTTGGAGAAATTGGAAAATATAAGAAAGAAAAAATTTAAAAAAGAAGAGAAAAAGGAAGAAGAGAAAAAAGAAGTAAAGGAAGGTGAGGAAAGTGAAAAGAAAGGTGAGGAACAAGGAAACAAGTAGGAAATACAAAATGTATGTTGTTAAAGACGGAAAAATAGTAGAAAAAAGAAGGTGTTGTCCTAGATGTGGAGAGGGAATTTTCATGGCAGAACATAAAGATAGGTTTACATGCGGAACTTGTCATTTTACAATTTTTAAAGAGAAAAAATAAATTATTTCTCCATTAATTTTCTTAGTTCTTCAAACAATCTCCTTTCCTCTTCTGTTATCTCCTGAGGTATTTTAATGCATATTTTTATATATTGGTCACCAATTCTGTTTTCCCCTTTAAATGGAATCCCTTTACCTTTTAATCTCAAATATGTACCATTTTGTACTCCTGGAGGTATTTCAACCTTAACTTCTCCATAAAGTGTTGGAACTTTTAATTCACACCCAAGAACTGCATCAACAACATTTATTTCTTTCTCTAAAATTATATCATATCCTTTTCTTTTAAAAATTGGATGTTCCTTTACACTTATATTGACAAAAATTTCATTATTTTCTAAGAAAAGTCTAAGTTTATCACCTTCATCAACACCAGGAGGAATATTGATTATTACTTTTTTCTTTCCATTTTCTGTTAGCAATTTTCCTGTTCCATTACATCTTCCGCAAAATAACACATTCTTATAAAAATTTCCTTGGCGATATCCCGAATCCTCTATATAACCTTTCCCTTTACATGTAGGACAATCCTTTAGTTCATAAAATATTTCTTTTTTCGCTCCATATGCACATTCCTCCAGTGTAAGCTCCAGATTCAACGAAAGTTCTTTTGGTTTTTTCTTCCCCAAAAGAATATCTAGCAAGTCACCTAAATTAAAATCCATTTCTCCAAAAAAATCACCTTCTAAGGCAGCATCGTATTTTTGCCTTTTTTTCGGATCAGATAAAACATCATATGCCTCATTTATCTCCTTAAACTTCTCCTCAGCCTCTTTGTTTCCGGGATTTCTATCTGGGTGGTATTTTAAAGCCAGTTTTCTGTAAGCTATTTTAATTTCCTCCTGTGAAGCATCCCTCCCAACACCCAAAATTTCATAATAGTCTTTCATTTTTAACTACTGGTAAGTAATCAGTTTACTAATCATTTAAAAATTTTTTCACTTTATGAATAGATTTGAAAAGAAATTAACTTTATTTAAAGCCCTCGTACTCTTTAATTTTATTCATTATTTTGTTTTGGTATTTTACTGTTTGATCGTATGGAGGAATCCCGCCATAAATTTCAACAGCATGTAAGCCAGCATTATATGCAGAAACCGCCTCCCTTATATCACCATTTCTCGCTTTCAATAGCTCAGCAACATAATGAACCATTGCATCAATTGCTTTTTTTGGCAAAAATCTTTCATCAATTTTGCTTAATTGCTCGTCACTTTTATAACTTCCATCCTTATTTTTAATTAAACTCAACAAATCCTTTTTGTATTTTGAAAACAAACTTTTAGACTTTTTATTG
Source organism: Candidatus Woesearchaeota archaeon (assembly GCA_017608525.1). Classification (GTDB taxonomy): domain Archaea; phylum Nanobdellota; class Nanobdellia; order SCGC-AAA011-G17; family GW2011-AR17; genus JAFCFS01. The sequence goes on from JAFCFS010000011.1 coordinate 2,464, forward strand.
TATAGAATCGATAACTTCATATGTTTCAATGCTTCTTTAGTATTCAATTTTTTTAAATAGTATATAGCTTTTGCCTCCTCTCTTATTGCAAGCCTTTTGTAATTTCTTGCATCTTTTAAATAGCTTGGATAATAGGCTTTTAGTTTAAATTTCTCTATAGCCGTTTCCGGTATAAATTGTGCTATGCCTGCTGCTCCTGCCGGACTTATTGCATACCTATTAAAATTACTTGTTTCAAATTTGAGAATAGCAACAATTATTGAAGGAGCAACATCATAAATTGTTTTGTATTTTTCTATGCTTTCCTTTATATAATCTTTATAAGGCCTAATCTTTGGTTCTTTTTTAACTATATCCTCTAATGTTGCCCTACCTACTTCGAAAAAATATTTATTCTTTTTAACAATCTTTGTATCATTATTTTTTATATTAACAGCTGCCAAAGGCGTAACTCCAAATACAAGAGCGCTCAACAAACAAATTGCTTTTTTTCTTAACATTTTTAAAATGTGATTAAGGCATAATTTAATGATGTTGTGAACTCCTCTTTTTTGAAATCGTAATCAAATTTTAATTTTAACAAACTATTCTTATTTAATGGATACGCTATTTCAACCTTTGCTTTATCAATTTCTTCAATCTTTTGACTGCTTTTTAAATTCACTATCGATGCTTTAATATATAATGGATTTTTTAATTTAAATAATTTCCCCTCTTCTATTTTATGATCTATCGAAAATTGCATTCTGTCTTTCGAAGTATATTCTAAAGTGATTTTATCGAGCAAAAACCCTCTAAACCTTAAAACTAATTTTGGATCTTCTAAGTTTTCTACTGTAAGCCCAATATAACGTTTAGATGGTTTATTAATACTTATCAAACTTCTTTCCCTCTCCCTTCTTTCTTCCCTTTCTCTTTCTTCATCTAAAACTTTTTCTAGTTCACTAGCTTCGTCTTTTTTACTTTTTTTTGATCCACCAAAATAATAAACAATCGATGGACTTTTCATACCTTGTAATTTATCAACAAGCTCTTTAAATGGTGGATAATTTCTCAATGTTTCATCTAGAGCATCTTCAGCAATATCTCTAATTAATTTTTCATATTTCTCCATCTCCTTAATTGGGGTGTCTTCGAAAAATGGATCTGGTTGGGTAAAATCAAAACCATAGAGTTCAAGGTTTTTTAGCTTGGACTCCAACTCCATAATAGGGTAAGCTTTTTCTGGATCCTTTTTCCTTCTCTCTACCTCTTTTTTAAATTCTTCATTATATTTTTTAACAAACTCCTTGATATCAAACTTGTTTAATGCTTCTTCAAATTGATTCGCAATAAAAGCAACATCTTTAAAAGAAAAATGCTCAATATCAATTTTTTTATTTTCATGGGATTTAGTTTCAACTTTTTTAACAGGCTGGGCTTCCTGACCCCTTGCAACCATTGGCGAGCTTGTAATGCCAAGCGCTATTAGGACAGGTATCGCCAAGGTCTTAATTATTCTCCTGCCCCATTTTGAGCCCCACATTTCATCGGCTCTAGGCCATTATATGCTTGTATTTTTTATTTTTAAAACTTTCTAAAAAAGAATATTTTTTGCCACTAATAAATGACGAAAGATTTCAATAACTTTTTTGCTTTTTGAATATCGCATTTGTGTTTCCACATAATTAATGCCAACCTAACATTGTATTTGCTTTTTTCCAATAGTTTTTTTGCATCCTTTTTATCCATTCCAGTTATTTGAATTAAAATACTTTCTGCCCTTTTCTTTAATTTTTCATTCGTTGCGACAACATCTACCATCAAATTATCATAAACTTTTCCCAATTTAATCATTGAAGCTGTTGTAATCATGTCAAGAACCATTTTTTGAGCAGTTCCAGATTTCATTCTAGTTGAGCCTGCAATTATTTCAGGACCAACTATAATTTCTATGGTAACATCAGCCAGTTTGGACATTTGTGTATTTTTATTGCATACTACACTAATAATCTTGCAACCGATTCTTTTAGCCTCTTCTAATGCACCAATTACAAATGGAGTTCTTCCGCTAGCACTTACACCAATTACTAAATCTTTTTTCCCGACATTCCTTTGAATCTCGATTTTACCATTTAGAAAACTATCTTCTGCCCCCTCCTTAGCTTTAAAGACAGCGCTTTTTCCTCCTGCCATTATTGCTTTAAATCTTTTTATGTTGAAGGTTGGTGGCATCTCAGCTTGTTGCAGAACACCCAATCTTCCACTTGTTCCAGCTCCGATTATGTATATGTTTCCTCCATTTTTTATTGTATCAACAACTAATTCAACTGCTTTTGCAATTTTTTTTAACTCTTTACCAATTGCTATAGGAACTTTTTTGTCTTCTTCATTAATAATTTTTAATATCTCCAAAATAGATTTTTTCTGGATTCCTCTACTTCTCGGATTTCTTTTTTCAGTTATCATTTTGAAATCAATAAATTGTTTGTTATTTCAAATTTGGTTGGAAGAAATTTTTTCGAAAGCCAGATATTTGTTTCTGCATGTTTTGTTAAAGTTTTAAATTTAATACACGAATTTGGAACCAAGGCCATATAGGGAACCAACTGGTCTGTTAAATATTCATCAACTGTACATTCGGAATTGAGTTGCTCTAAAAGTCCCTCAGCAGCCTCTTTTCCAACTTGTTCTGATGGTTTTCCCCTTTCTCCCAAAGCATCCCAACCAATTATTGTATTTTCAAATTCGGCCCACAGAATGATGCCACAACCCGGTGAAAGTGTGTCGTGATATTCCTCTTTTATTTCGATTTTTGAAAAATTTCTCTCCAAAATTTTTCTTGCTGCCTCTGACATCCTTTCCGCTACATTTGCATTTTTCAAAGATAAGCTCGAAACAGATATCCCTTCTATTTTCTTAAACTTTCCTCGATCGTTAATGCAAATTGGCTTTTTCTTTTTTGTGTACTTCACTAAAACCTTCACCTTTGCCCCGCCTTTAGGATAAAATCCATGCTTCAATATTTCTAGTTCTGCTTCAAATCCCATTTTGGAGATCATTGGAAGAAAAATATTTTTGGTATAATAAATATTGGGTGACCATAGCCCAAGAGTGCCTCCACCACTAATGTCAATTTCTACATCCTTTCCTGAAAAAAAGCACGGAAGTAAAACACATTGAAGAAAGAGACCAATACTTCCACTAGTTCCTATTCTGGCATCTATTTTATTTGAGAAATTATTATTTGGAAAGAATTCTATGGCTGTACTACCAACGAATGCATTTTTAAGCCTTCCACCGCAAAACTTACATACTGCATTAATAGCTTGAAGGTGTTGTTCTCTAAGTCCTGCTTGGCATCTTTTTGATCTAATATTCTTAATTTTAATTGCTTTCCTAGTGATTGCTGAGAATGCTACAGCCAAACGAACTATCGAACCTCCACCCTCACCGTAACTTCCATCTATCTCGATCATAAAAAATTTAACTCCCCAATTATTTTTAAAGTTATCTTATATCGAAACGTTTAATAATAAAAAGTTATTAGGAAATTTCAAGCCGCGGTCGCATAACCTGGTATTGCGCAGGACTGCTAATCCTGTGTCCTTCGGGACGTGTGGGTTCGAATCCCACCCGCGGCGTCAAATTTGAGCCTCGGTAGCTTAGCCTGGTGGAGCACAGCCTTGGTATTTAGAAACAAAAAGGCTGAGGTCGGGAGTTCAAATCTCCCCCGAGGCTGTTTAATTATTCTTCTAGAGTTGCTTCTCTTTCGCTAATAGCTATCAATTTATTATAAACGTCTACAATATCCTTTCTAGTTAACATACCAACAATTTTATTTGGTCTTTTCTTTTCCACAACAGGAATTCTTTCAATACCTACACCAAATTTTTTTAATGCCTCGTATAATGTTTCATCTGCAAAGCATTTAACAAGGTATTTTTTCTTTATTTTAACATCTTTTACTAAAGTTTCTTTTCTTTTTTCAACTGGCACATCTCTTATACAATCTACTGTTAACATCCCAATCAATTTTTTATCTTTAGTCAAAACAGGCAAACTATCAATGGTTGAGAAAGTAAATTTATTAACCGCATCTTCCACTGTTGCTTTATAGTATATAGTTGGAAAAACTTTATCCATAACGTCTGCCACTTTAATACTTTTTAAAGTATCTAAAACAAACCCTCTTCTTAATGTTATCCCCTTTTTGAGCAATTTGATTGTATAAATATTTTTATTTTTCAATATTAATTTACTAAAAACGGTGCTTATGCTGCATGCAGTCATTAGTGGAAGTATTATCTTATAGTCCCCTGTCATCTCAAATATTATGATTATTGCCGTAATCGGTGCATGTGAAACACCTGCGAAAACAGCAGCCATTCCAACGAGAGCATAAGCACCATAAGGTGAAGTAAAAGAAGGAAAGAAATGTTTAAACAAAAATCCAATAAATCCTCCAAGCATCGAACCTATAAAAAGGGATGGTGCAAAAACACCACCAGAACCCCCAGATCCTATTGTTAAAGATGTAGAAAATATTTTTAAGAAAAACAAAGAAATCAAAGAAATTAATAAAAATTTACCTGTCAATACCTTCTCTATAGACTCGTAACCAACTCCAAATATTTGGGGAACAAAAATGCCAATAATCCCAACAATTAATCCACCTAACATCGGTTTTAAATATGGTGGAATTTTTAAACGTTCGAAAAGATTTTCTGTTGCATAAAGACATTTAATAAAAGATATACTTGTAAGTACAGCAAAAAAGCCCAAGACAATATAAAAAAGAATTTCTATTGGGTGCGTAAAAGCATATTGAGGAATTTTAAAAGCGGGTGTGTTGCCTAAAAATATTCTAGATATTATTGTTGCTGTTACTGAAGAAAGCACTATAGTACTAAAACTCGTCGCCGAGAAATGACCAAGAATTATTTCTAAAGCAAAAAAAACTCCAGCAATTGGCGCATTAAATGTAGCTGCTATACCTGCTGCAGCGCCACAAGCAACTAAATTTTTTAATCTTTTGCTAGGTAATCTAAAAATTTGACCAATGGTGGAAGCTATAGCAGAGCCTATTTGAACAATTGGTCCTTCTCTTCCAGCGCTTCCTCCACTTCCAATACATATTGCAGAGGCTAAACTTTTAACTAACGTTACTCTTGGCCTTATTCTTCCTCCTAACCTAACAACAGCATCCATAACTTCAGGTACACCGTGCCCCTTTGCTTCTTTTGCAAATTTAAAAACTAGGATTCCAACGATTAGGCCCCCTATGGCTGGTAAAATACATAGGTAATAACGCCCAAAGTAAAGGGATAAAATTTGTCCTTTATCAAAAAAAATGGTTTTAAATTGGAAGATCAACCATCTGAATATTACCGCTCCAAATCCACCACAAACCCCCACAACTATTGAAAATAACAATAAAACCCAATTTCCAGACTCTTTAAGTCTATAAGTAAAATTTTCCCAGAATTTTTTGAAATCTAAAGGCATTTTTTAGATTAATTTAATATAATCTGATTAAATTTATAATTAAAAAATTTTTCTGAAAACCCTCAAGTTTTTAGATAAATAGGATTTCAAGAATTTAGGAGTAATGATTAAAATTCACTTTTTCAAAAAATATTAAAAATCCAAGATAAAAAAATTATATTTAATGAGCTTAGAAAAAGTATTTGGGGAAGAAATAAAAAATCCAAGAAAGGAGAAAAATAATAAAATTGCTGTGTATGATACTCAAATTATAAATGAGTTAATAAACTATTTTTCTAAAACAGAGTTTCCACACTCCGACGATAGGTGGGATGGCTTTAAAAAATATTTCGAAGAAACACTGAAATTTTTAGATACTTTCAAAATTAAAAAAGCAATGATAGAAGAAATTATTAAAAAATTAGAAAATAACGGTGAAAAAAATCAAGAATTGCAAGAAAAATTGGGAATTTTTGCTTCAGCAATTATTCAAAAATGCTACTTAATTGGGGAAAACGATTTTGAATTTTTAGACTATATAAAGCTTAAACAATTATTTGGTGCTTTTTTAGAAGGGGAAGCAAAAAGAAGAATTAAAATGAAAATTAAATACTACAATGGGTATTTTCTTCTCCACCTTGCAAAAAACTGCGATGTGGAAATTGTTCAACTTCATGGAACGGCCAGTTTGTGGGCTTTGACTAATAGTAAAGCAAAAATAGATTTTCTTTTTGGAAACCATAATTTTTGGTTTAGCAAGGATTCGGAAATTTACATAAAAGAATATGCAGGCCAAAATTTTGGATGGAGATTGGAAAAGTGTAGAGTATTTTCACCTAAAGATGAAATTTTAGAAAAGCTTAAGAAACAATCTTCATATTCAAAAGAAAGTGTTTTTGAAATAAAAGAGTGGAAAAATTTATAATGCCGAAGTTTGATTTTCTAAATATGAAAGTTTCAAAAGATAGGCCTTTAGCTGAAATAACGCTAAGGAAATATGAAAAACCTTATTCTATGCCAAAAAGAGAGCTGATTAGGAAGATTTGTTTATCAATAGGTCTTCTTCAACCAGGAGACTCAAGAGATGTTATAGTTGATATTTTACAAGTATTAATTGACGCAAAAAAAGAATTGACATCTGAAGAAATCGAGAAAGAAGTTGTGAAGCACAGAAAAAAATACAATTTGGAATTGAGGGGCGTTGCAAGTTCAAACATAAGAAGACAACTAAAGAGGCTAAGAGATTTATTTTTAGTAGAAAAAATTAGTAATCGGTACAGAATAGCAGAATTTGATGAACTTTCTCATATTTTTGAGGAAAAAATAGAAAAATTTTATATAAAGTCAATTATCGAGAGAGTTAAAGAATATTTCAATGCATTAAAATGATATACGAACCTTCTGATGATTCATTTTTGTTAGCAAAATATGTTAAAAAATATGCAAGGGGAAAAGTGCTGGACATGGGCACTGGTTCTGGAATTCAAGCCGAAGTAGCTATGGAAAATAAGAATGTTAAAGATGTGCTGGCAGTAGACATTAATCCTGAAGCTGTAGAGTTTGTAAATAAGAAAGGAATCAAAGCTAAAATTTCGAATCTTTTTTCAAACGTTGAAGAAAAATTCGATACTATAATATTTAACCCGCCATATCTACCACTAGAAAAAGGAGAAGACAAAGAAACTTCAATAAATGTTTGTGGAGGAAAAATTGGAAACGAACTAATTAAAAAATTTCTAAAAAAAGCAAAAAAGCATCTAAAGAAAAATGGTATAATTATTATAGTTTTTAGTTCATTATCTGGCAATATACAAAAACTTTTTGAAAAATATGGTTTTGATGCAGAACTCTTAGAAGAGAAAAAATTATTTTTTGAAAAAATTTTTGTGTATAAGCTTCAACAAAAAATTTAAAAAAAGCTAAAAAAAGTTTCAAATTTATGTCGTTGTTTGATGTTTTCAAGGAAAAGATTGCACCGGTAAAGGAAAAAAGGCAAAAAACAATAAATTCGAATATCTGCACTCTCGATTATTTAATTTCTTGTTTCGAAAAGATGGAGTTTCATAGCTTCAGAATTTATTATGAAGAAGCTAAAAAAATTGTTGATGGTTTAAAAATCGAGCCTGAGTTGGTAAAAAAATTTAGTGAAAAAGTGAAGCAGGATGGAAAAATAAAAAATGAGGCTCTTGGGCTATATCTCTCTGCATTGATTCAGTCTGGGTTTAATTCAGGTTTTAATAAATTTATTTTTGATGAAATAATCGCTAGTGGCTTCGGTAGTTTTTTAAAAGGCAAATTAAATAAACCTGTAATTTTAGAAGTAAATTATTTGAAGGGAAACTGGAATTTTTGGGGCTCAGAAAATTGCATCATAAAAATCGGGAAGCTTGAAGGCAATTGGAATTTAAGAGACGCAAAAAATTTGATAATTGAATTAGAAGAGTATAATGGTTGCTGCTTTTTTGGCTATTGTTTAAAAGATTGTATAATAAGATCTTCTTCAAAAAAATTACTGGAAAGGTTGGAAAAGCAGGCACAAAAAGGAAAAGGAATAATTTTTAAATTAACTACAATAAAGTAATAAAAATAGAAAGGTTTATAAATTTTCTTTTTCGGAGCATTGAAAAAATGAAAAAGAATATACTAAAGAAGGTTTTAATTGGAATTTTGAGTTTGTTTCCAATTAGTTCAGTTGCTGAAAATTTTGTCTATTTTTCGTATTCCCCAAACAAAAAATATGTTCAAGAAAAAAGAAAAAATAATTTGCCTTATGGTGCTGGCATAAAATTGGATTTCCCATTACCCATTACAAAAAGTAAAAAGATAACAATTGATTTGGTTGTTGAAGCAAATACATTAATGGATGAAAGATTGGGTTTTGGATTTAGTCCTATTTTTCAAGATTATGTCTTTGGTGGAAAAATAGAAGGTAAAAATTTAAGTGCTGAATTAAGGCATACTTGCTTCCATTCTGTTGATGAAAAAAATAGAAACTATAATGAGAATGAATTAATTGCAAGTTATTTTATAAGGAAAGAAAAATTCGAAGGAAAAATTAGCGGAGGCGTTAAATTTTTGGAAGCCATTTTGAAAGAAAACTGTGAGCGTTTAACAATTTTCGATTCAAAGCTTGAAGTAAAATACAAGTTTGGTAATGGACTTTATTTGACTGGAAACGGAAGCTTATTCTACCCAAAATATTACGACATCATTTACCAAGAAAGAAAAAGTGGAGAATTAAATATAGGAGTTGGTTTTGAATTTAGAGGGATAAGTTTTGAATATAGAAAAAACACAAATTTTTTAAATAGAGGTATTACCCTTAAAGATGAATTCGGAATAAAGGTGGATATAGATGGGTGGAAAAAAGAAAAATCTGGAAAAAAGAATTTTCATAATTTGTCCCGTAAGAAACGCCGATGATGAAGAAAAATCTTTCTTGGAAAATTATGTAAAGAAATTGGAAGAAAAGGGGTACAAAGTACATTATCCTCCGCGTGATACAAACCAAGAGGATCCAAATGGGTATTATATATGTCTACAAAATAGAGAAGCTATAGTGAATGCTGACGAAGTTCACATTTATTGGAATGGAAAAAGCAGTGGAAGTAAATTTGATTTTGGGATGGTGTTTATGGTAAACTACTTCACCAAAAAACCAATTGTAATTATTAATAAAGAAGACGTAAAGAAAACTCCCTATAAAAGTTTTGAGAATGTTCTTCTAACTCTTGAAGAAAAACTTAGAGATTAAATTTTACCAATTTTGCTGCATTAAATAATAAGTATATGCTATATGCAATTAAAACTGCTTCTAAAACAAATGGCTTAACAATTAATTCGATAGAAAATGGGAGAAAATCTAATAATCCTCTGTAAACCAAAACTGGAAGTACTGATAAAATGAATAGTATTGCTGCAACAATTATTGAAAATAATCTCTTCAAACCTTTGTATAGGCTTAAAGAATCGTAAATCAAAAGAAGTGCTGCAACAATTAGCAGAATTTTTGTTGTTGTAGGATTGAAAATGAAATCAATTACCAATATCTTAACCCCTAAAGAATGCATAATTGAAGCAACGGAATAAGCAAGAAAAATCAAGCCGCCTATAAGGCTCAATAACCATTTTTTCAAAAATTATCACCTCTTTTTATTTATATTCTCTCCACCTATGGCCACATTTAACGCACTCGAAAAATCTTGTTTCTGCTTCATCTGCAGCTCTTGTCTGCATTGTCCAGTAATATGCTTCTTTATGACCACATTTTGGGCAATCTATAGTAATTTTTGGCAGTGTACTCATCTTCTGGTCAACTACTTCTATCTTTCTTGCTTTTTCAACCTTTTCCTTCAGTTTTACTTCTTTCTTCTCTTTTGTTGAATAACCGCAAGCCAAACATACTAGCTTCTTTTTCTTTTCATCCTTTAATGTCAAGATATGACCGCATTTAGGACAAAACAACATTTTAGCCAAACCCCAAAATTTTTAAAAATGCTATCTTAATCCAACCAATTGCTGGAACTCTTACTACAGCTTTTCCAACTATTTGTGAAGGCGTTACTATTTCAGCATCAGGAACTGGATTGTTATCCCCTTTCATTCTAAACATAGTTTTATTTTCAATTTCTTTTTTCTCTATAACTCTATGTATTATTGGATTCGCTAAGTATCTACTATGGTATACAATAACATCTCCCTCTTTAATATCTTTCGGTTTCGTTCCTACTAAAAGAATAATATCTCCTTTATTAAATCCATTGGAAAATCTTGCATTTTTAAAATCCTCCTTGGTAAAACCGTATTTTTCATAAAAATTTCTATTTTCAGCCCACCAATTTTCAAAGTCTGTATTATGATGCATACTATTGCTTACAACAGCCACAACAGGATAAGATGTTCCGAGCAACAGTCCAAGGCCTGGATAAATAACAAATTTAACAATTAAAAAGGCGAGTATTATATTAACTATCCATGAAGCAATGCTGTTATCGTGCCAGATAAACCACCAAATTTTTTTTAACAGATTTTTCATAATTTAATCACCATTTCTTGCATTTTTAAATTTTTACATTTTTTTAATTATTTTTCCATTCGGTTCTAATTCGGCAAATACCTGGGTTTGAAATTTATAAACCTCGCAATTCGGATCTTTCCATGCATCCTTTGGAAGTCCGGCTTTTTCGCACGTCATTTCAAGTGCCTTTTCCGGTGTTGCATTATACTCGATAAAAACTATAGGAAGAAGCAACCCAGAAAAATAACCAGACCTTATTATTAAACCATCTTTCCCTATATTAATTTTTTTTAAGTAATCTTTTGGACTTTTGACCTTTATCAATTCTGGCACCGTAAGTATGGAAACTTCAATAATTATCTTTTCTTCTTCATTACTGGTTACAGGCATAAATCTAGTGTCAGAAAATGCTGCTGCTTTTGCAGATTCTATAACAGCATAATACAACTCTTTAATAGGATACGGAAATCCTATACAACCCCTAAGTTGATGGTCTGGATAACTATAAAGTGTAACAAAAACTCCGCACTTTTCCATGAATTTTTTTTCTTTTTTTATTTTTTCTGGGTCCCCAAAAATTGCTTCCCTAGCTAATTTAATCAATTTTTTCCCATCATCCAAAGAAAAAGAGTTCATTTTACAACTTTTTTAAATTTGGTTAAAAATTCCTTATTTTTCGCTTTTAGTCTTTTAACAGCATCCTCTATTGCCTTGACAGGATCTTTACCAGAAGTTTCGCATATCAATACTGGGTTACTGACTAAAGGGTGCTCCAATCTGTAACCGCTAATTACCATAGATTTATCATTCCATAATTCTTTAGAGAGAATGTTTCCCATAGTATGCCTATCTCCAATTATTTCAAATTTAATCCTGTTTTTCTCTTTTTCCAGTACTTTGATTTCCATTTTTCTAAATGAGACACAATTTATCTTTTAAATTTTTCTATTTTCCAGAAACCAACGTCAACATAATAAACTTTTTTTCTATGGAACCATGCTTTCCTTTCCAGAGGAAATTTGTATTTTTTAATAAGTTTGGGCTCAAAGCCATTTTCTCTAGAAAATGTCTCAACAAAGTCCTTGGTTACAATTTTATGGAAAGAAAATATTTTGTTTGATATCTCCATCGCTTTCAATAAAAATATTTTATCTGTATGTGATTTCTTAACCCCAAATGGTGGATTTTGTATAACAACATCAACTTTCCTATTAAAATCCTTCACATTTATGTTGAAAAATTTCGCTTTGAATTTTTTATTCAGTTCATTTTCTAAAAAAGAAAGGTTCTCTTTTGCAATATCGATAGCTTTTTTATCAATGTCAACAAAATAAGCTTTCTTTGCGCCAAGAATTAAAGCACCTAATCCAAATATTCCAGTCCCGCAACCCAAGTCAGCAATAGTTTTTCCAACAATAGAATTTTCCATATGTATTATCCATAAAGAATCGGCTGCAATTTCGCTATGTGTTTGATACTGTTCAAGGGCTATATCCGCATTTTGAAATGTTTTAATTTTTGAGAGTAATACTGCTAATTTTTTCTTATTCATGAACTTTTAATTATTTTTAAAAATTAAAAACTTTATCTTTTGATTATAAAAAAAATCTCATTTTCAATCTCAAAACTAACAAATTTCATCTTTTTAATTAGCTTCCTAAACCAAACCAATCTTTTCGTGGATATTTTCTTCTTTTGCCCTATTGTTTTAGTTGGGAAGCTCACAACTATGAATTTTGCCTTCACCTTTTTTAGCAAATCTTCACTTATTCCTTTTTTCAGCGTTTCCAATGTATCTAATAATTTAAACGCAAAACAAACATCAACTTTAGGAAGTTTTGATAAATTTTCTGTTTTTAGTAAGTTAAGAACAATCGCTTTTCCATCAATTTTAAACTTTTTAAAATACTCGTTAATAAATTTACAATCCTCTTCTGTTAATTCTGTTGCAAGGTATTTTACTTTGTTCAATTTCATAAACGGAAAAGATAATGGGTTTAAACCGCAACCCAAATCTAAAATTTTTTTTGGTTTTCCAGTCACAGAAAATATTTTGCTATATAAAAAATCATAAAATGGTAATCTTTCTTTTGTTGATTTATGGAGTAGAAGTATTTTTTTATGTGTTTCTATATCTGAAAGGCTTTTGAGATTCTCTAAAAGAACAAATCTTTTTTCGTAGTTCTTTTCTATAAATAAACCATATATTTCCCTCAAAACTTTTCTTATATTTTTTAGAAGAGTTTTGTAAATTTTAGTTCTTTTGAATTTTTCAAATTCATAGAATTTAACTTCTAAACCTTTTAATCTTTCACACACTATTTCCTCAACAAATGAGTCATCGAGTTGTCTTAGCTCTTTTTTCTTTTTAACATCCTTAACAATTCTGTCAATAAAACTCTTCTCTGTACTTTTCCATTTTTTCTTTTCTTTTTTTTCTTTCAATCCATCCATAAACATGCCCGTGGGGTGCTCCAGAAAGAAGATATTCAACAGCCTCCTTTGCTTTCATCACATCTTCTATTTTCCCTATTATAGAAACAGTCTTCCCGTAAATAACTATGCTTGTATTTGTTAGCTTTTCTATTGTTTGTCTTGCCTTACCCTTTTTTCCTATCATTCTCCCTCTTAGCCTTATTAATTTCTTTTTAGATTTTCCAGAAAATTCTTTTATTTCAACAATTTCAAGCGCATAATCTTCCCTAAATAAATTTTCTGCTATCTCGGGATTAAAGCCCCTTCCAATTGCTTTAATGACAAGTTTTAAATCGAAGAGAAGCAAAGAATCTTTTCCTTCTATGATTACGTCACCTTCTCTGCTTACCTTTATTTTTGCTTTAGCCTTTCTCTCGAGCTTTCTTTTTTCCAAACCTTTTTTTCCTATTAAAACCGCAACCCTGTCTTTAGGTATTTTTATTTCTTCCCTAAACATTTTAGAACTCTTCAAATTCCGGAACTTCTTTTATGAAGCCCTTTTTCTTTAGCCAAGCTACCTGATTTTTTTTGTATTTGTATATAACATCTCCTTTTTCATCACCACCAAGCTCCCAAGGCTCAACCAGGACGGTATCTCCTTCCCTAACCCATAAATATCTCTTTAGTCTTCCAGGAATCCTGCATATCCTTGTTTTTCCATCATAACATCTCACCCTCATTCTAGAGCCACCAAGCCTTGTTTCAACAACACCTATTACTTCTCTATTTTTTGGCAATCTAACTCTCAGTGGCTCTTGTGTTTCTTGATTATTATTCATTTTAAAGAAAATAAAGGCTTTTTATTTTTAATCTTTTCGGAGTCTGAAGAGAACAGTAACTCTCCATATCCTTTTACTCGTTTGTCTATCAACACCATACAACGATTTTGTTATCTTCAATTCACCCTTAAAACTTCTTTTCAATTTCATACCTAAAGCCCTAGCAAATTTTCTTGAAGAAATATACAGGTCTATTCCTGTTTTATGTTCAACAATTTTTGAAATCCATACATCTTTTCTTTTTGCAACCTGTCTTTCAACAAAATTTAACAATTCTTCTGTTGCAGGTCTCAATTGTATTATAGCTTCATAATACAAATCTCTCCTTAATACAGTAACTTTTTTCATTTCAAACAGAAATTACAATTGCAAATGGAACTCCTTTAATTTTTCTTACACTATCTTTGTGCACAATCCCATTCTTAACAGCTAGAGATACAGCTTTCTTTCCAACTATGTTAATATTTTTACCCTCTTTCATGATCCTTAAAACTTCTGCCTCAGATTTTTCTTCACCTTTATAGAAATTTTCAGAAACATGCAATTCGAAGCCCTTTTCACTAAACTTTTTTCCTATTATGTCTTTATCACATATTGCAATCAATTTTCCGTTGCAATGGTATTTAACAACAATTCCCATTTCATATTTTTGACTTTATTGGTCTTTTTGCGCCACATGCCATGCACTTCAATACTAAAATTCCTCCTTCTTTAATAAGCTGTGTGTCCGGTTTATGGCATTCTTTGCATAAAACATAAGTGTTAACATATTCTTCAATTTTTTGATTTATTAAAGAAGAGCTTAATTTTCTTCCTAAAACTAGTCTATGACCATCAATATAAGCGGGTGTGGCAAGCTCTCTCTGCAAAAATTTTAAAAGATGCTCTGGGTCTCTAGAAAGCGCATCACAAATTGGTATAAAATTTGCAATTATTGTCTTATTCCCTTCAATATGACCCTTAACTTTCGGTATTTCAAATCTTTCTTTAGAGCTGGCTGTCTTTGAAACCATACTCATCGCTCTTTTTAGCATTTCTTCGTAATTCATAGGAGATTAAGAAAATTGTTAATTTATAAATATGTCGGTTTATGTTATTTGCAATCTTCCCGGCCTTGTTTCAAATATTTCTCCTTCCTTGAGCAACTCGTTAATTATTTCCTCGGCTTCATCTTCCCTTATTCCGGATTTTTTAATCACTTCAATCATATCTATACCGTCTTCAGAAGCCTCTTTTTCGATTATATTTAAAATCTTACCTTTTGCAATTATTTTTTGATCCTCAACAACTTCTTCCTCAACAGACTCTGCTTCTTCTATTTTTTCTAGCTCGCCAAATGCTTTTTCCAGTTCTCTTTTTCTTACCTTAAGCCACAATTTATCAATTACCCTAACAATTTCTGGTCTTATGAAAATTTCTCCTTGCGATTGAGAGATTTTACCAACCACCAAAACTGTATCCCCTATTCTCGGTTTATTTAATAATTTAATATCATCGCCCCAAACTTTCAATCTAATTTGTCCAGAACCATCATCAATTGTTAAATACGAATAGTTGTTTCCTTCATACTTATTAATCACGTTACCAATTAAGTTAACTCTAGAAACTTTTAACCCACCAATATCAAACCTTAGTATTCCCTCTTCATCTAATTCCCACTTAACACCCAAGATTTTTTTGATCCAAAATTTATAAGCAGTTTGTCTTTTGAACTTTTCCATTTTATATTACTTGCAAAAAGCCACTTTTAGGTTCGTATATGTCACCATCTCTTTTAAGTTTTTCAATCGCTTCTTCAACTTCTTCTTCTTTTAATCCCCTCTTAATTGCTTCACCTAATATATCGTTATAGGCTATTTTCTTTACACCCCTTCTATGATACTCAAATATTATATCCCTAACTGTTTTAATCTTATTTCTTGTCGAGGCACTTATACCTGTTGCTATCCTATCTATATCAATCTTTCCAGTTTCTGGGTCAACTCCTACTTGGTGGAGACAATATTTTAGCAATTCAATCGCCTTTTTAGCATCATTTTTTGTTATTTTCTCAGAAAGCCTTACCCTAGCTACAGCTTCAGCAAGCCTGATTAAGGACTCGAGCTGTCTAGGACTTATAGGAATTGGTTTAATTCCTTCTTCACTTTCACCACTATTCCTCAATTCTATGTAAAAATTTTTAATTTCGTTCAATGCCTCTTTAGTTAGTTTTGGGAAAACCTTTTGTTTAACATAAGCAATATATTTTCTCAATTTTTCAATAGGAATTGTTGGTTTAACTTTTTCAATTTCTTTATGTATGCCTAAAACATGAGTAGCAATTTTTTCATCCATTTCTTTGTCAGGCATATCTTTTAAAACAAATATCAAGTCAAACCTATTTATAAGAGCGGGAGGCAAATCAATTTGTTTAGCAATTGGAGGACCATAAGGATCAAATCTTCCAAGCTTTGGATTTGCTGCTGCCAAAACTGTTGTTTCAGCTCTCAAAGTAGCTTGAATGTTTGCTTTAGAAATACTTATCTGTTGTTGCTCCAATGCTTCATGTAAAGCTGATATATCTTCAACAGAAACTTTATCAAGCTCGTCTAATGCTAAAAGTCCTTTATTGCAAAGAACCAATGCTCCCGCCTCCAAAGCCCAACCCCTTAAAAATTCATCTCTAACGAC
The DNA here is from genome assembly GCA_017608525.1 of Candidatus Woesearchaeota archaeon. Classification (GTDB taxonomy): domain Archaea; phylum Nanobdellota; class Nanobdellia; order SCGC-AAA011-G17; family GW2011-AR17; genus JAFCFS01. Next base: position 18,871 of record JAFCFS010000011.1, read on the forward strand.
GCTAGCTGTAAGACCTGTACCAGTAACTCCCTTCCCGGCAACATACCTTGCTTTTGGTGCAGCTTTAGATATGAAGGTGAGAAGTGCACTCTTACCACATCCTGGATCCCCAACTAAAAGAATGTGCATATCCCCTCTTGTTACTGTTCCATCAGATTTCTTTTTTTTCACCCCACCAATCATCTGCAATAACAAGGCTTCTTTTATTTTTTCGTGACCGAAAATTGATGGTGCGATCGAAGAAACCAATTTTTGGTAAATTTGTGGGTCTTTAGCAAGCTTTTTGATTTCTTCTTCATCTTTTTTACTTAATTCTATATCTAAAAATTCCTCTTCTATCGGCTCAATATAGTTTGCATACATAGCCAAATCGAACCTTGTAGACATCGCACCTGTTCTTAACGGAATGCTTATCTCTTTAACATAACCAATAACCTTAACCTTACTTCCTGGTGTTGTTCTTTTTTCCATTTTCGGGTCTACAAGATCTTCTCTTAAAAAAACTTGTATTCTCTTTGGTTGTGCACCACCCTCCAACATTTCTGGAGATTCCTCTACTATTAATCTTTGAACATCTATCAATTCTTTTGATAAGAGTATAAATTGCCCCTTTCTTCCACAACTACATCTTGTTGGAGTTTTAAATTTGTCTCCTGTTTGAGGAATCGTCATTGTTTGGCCGCAGCTAGGACATTCAAATTTAGCAGAAATAACCTGCGGTCTAACATCTGAAGATTGTTTTATTATCCCTTCTATCACTATAAATTTCCCAAGGTTTTCACTTCTGATGTTTCTTATGCTTATATTTTGCGTTTCTGGCAGATTTCTAAATCTTACTCTAAAATTTGGTCCAACATCAAATCTTTCCAAAGCTATTTCAGCAATTTTAATTGTTTCTTCCGGATTCTCTAGCAATGTCTCTGCAAGTTCAGGATCAAATTTTGATAGAGCTGAGAAATCAACTAGAATGAAGTTTCCTTTAGAAATATATTTTCTTACCTCTTTTTCATGCTCTTCGAAAAATTCTTCAAATCTCTCACGCTGCTTTTTAGAATCTAGCAAAAACCTTCACCCCTCTCATGAATAAAATTTGGGAATTTATAAATTGTACGAAAATTTGTCTGTCGTTCAGCTTTTCCTCTTCTTTTTCTTTAATTCTTTCAGTACCTCAACTAGTTTATGCACTGCTTCATGTAGTCTTGTTTCAGACCTTGTTCCGGTACAAACAATTTTTCCATTGCTAAATAATAAAAATGTTGCTCTTGTTCCAGGAAGTTTATAAACAAGCCCTGGAAATTGTTCTGGCTCATATTCGGTATTTTCGAGCTCTATTGCAAGCTGGTTGAGATTTAAATCCATTCCTATGTTTCCAGAAGCGACCATATTTTGAATTTTTATTACAGGATCTATTTTAATCTTTATTCTTATCTTCTCAATATTTTTGATTATTTGCTTAATCGCTTCTTTTACTTTTTTTAGAGATTTTGCTCCTGTACATACGACCCTTCCACTACTAAATATTAATGCTGATGTTTTTGGCTCCCTAATTCTCATAACCAAACCAGGAAATTGTTCAGGATTGTATTCTGTGTTTGGTAATGTTTCGGCCAACTTCACGAGTGGTATAGAATGTTCCAGATTTGTCGTTGCAACAATGTTTTGGATTTTTATTTCTATTTTCGGCATTATCACTCCCTCCAGTTTTTTAAAAGAATGAAATTATAAATCGTTTATAAAACTTATCAAATTTTGGGAGCTATTTCTTCATCTTTTTTCCAATAAAATAGGCAACTACTGCTAGAACAATTATAATAAATATTGCAATATAAGGCCATATTTTCTTCTTCGGCTTCTCTTCCTCAACTATTTCTTCTTTCTCTTCTTCTGGCTTTTCTTCTTTTTCCTTCTTTGGTTTTTTTTCTTCAATTTCCCCTTTTGGTTTTTCTTCAACTGGTTTTTCGTATGCTATTGCAAAAACAGAAAACCCACTTAATTCAGATTTGTAAACATATTCCTTATCGGTTGTTTCGACCATTTCGGTTTTTAGCTTTCGCCATACACCATTTTCATACTTAAACAAATAGATATTCTCTGGGGAATAATTGTTTTCCGAAACCCATGTCTTATTTACCTTGAACTGAATTTCGACCTTTTCTATATTTTCATTTTCTATACCAGAAGTTTTAATTTCGACATATTTGTAAGAATTGCTTTTCTCTTCTAAATCCTCTGGCTTCTCTGCTGCTTTAAATTCAAATCTAACATTAATCAATTCGTCTTTAACCCATACTTTTACTTCACTAAATGGAATTCCTTTTTGTGTTATTTTCATATAGGCACTTTCTTTTCCTTCCTCAGGCGATATTCGAGAGAATATGAAAGTTTGTTTTGGGGTTGGCGTAACAGAAACTCCTGCACCACCTCCTCCACCGGCACTTTCTTCTTCAGGTGCCTCTACCTCTTCAGGTGATTCTCCCATTATTAACGGGTGTATTCCTGAAAAGTGAGGTATCTTAAACCACAATACATCATTGGTTGTATCTTTGTAGCATAGGCTATTTTGGAGATTGCTGTCTGAAGGATCACACAATGCTCCACTTCCGTTTATATAAGTTACATACGGAGATGTGGTGTAATCTACATAATCCGTTGAATTTAAAAGTGAAATGTCTGATCCTTCCTGCCAGATAGTATTCCAGTTTTCATCATAAAATCTTCTTATTTTTATTTTAATATCTGCTGATTCGTTAATTGCTGTACTGTTGTATGGTACTTTAATCAATACATAATCGTAAATTTCAGGACCCATGCTTCCAAATCTCCAGGCTTCCTCGACAACATCTCCACTTCTATCTAAGGAAGAGTTTTCTTCAAAAATCGCATCTGGTGGACCGCTTGCTAACAAATCAACATTTATGTACCTTACTGCAATATTGCTTCCCAGTTTAACAATTTCAAAATCAAGTTTTCCCCCACCAACAACCAAAGAGAAAGGATTAAATTCTGAAAGATTAATCTCCTCCCCTGATGGCAATAAATAACATTCGCTTGGCGGGTTTGGTACGCTACATTCTGTACTACTTCTGTACATCATTAATCCTATATTTTCCAGAACGTCTCCATCAGGATCTACAGGTCTAAATTCGCTCAGAGTTATATTAACAATATCAGCCTGCAATTCACTTATACTAATCGATTTCTTCAAGGGAGCAAATGTTGGAGAAAACACCCTTATAGATTTAATGCTTCTGTTAAACAATATTGGCAGTTCAAATGTTCCATTAGAATTTTCAGTTACGTCGAGCATCCAAGAAAATCTTATGCCTTCATTTTGATAATTAATTTCTACTTCTACATGAGCCATACTAGCTGGCCACCCACTTCTGTTTTGCAATTTGAATTTTTTCTGGAGAATTTGTACATTTATTGCTTCATCACCCATACCAACCGTTATATTGGATAAATTCCCAGCCAACCTACTTAATGTAAAGTTCAGTTTATTTGATTCAGAATCATAACCCAAAGTTACGTTCTTGAAATCTCCATAATATACAATTTCACCAGAGTTGTTAACAGATGCAACAGCAAAAAGCAATAAATTTGATCCTAAAACAGCACCAGGCAATGTCATATTGTAAAAGCCCGTTGTTGAATTAAATGTATCGTTAACCGGATTGGATCTCCACCTCCCCATGTTTGGCGGCAAAGTAGCTCCCTTAAATACCATATTTCCTGCTTCTAATAAAAATGGTATTATTCTAAATGAAGTATAATTTTGTTCATTAAGTGTTTGATTGTAAATAGCATAACCGGAAAGATAAATTAATTTAGTTGTTAGGTTTAGTGTCCAGTTAATATAATACGCTGAACTTTGTGGAAGGGGATATTGTGTAATATTATTGAGATCTATTTTCACAGGAAATGCTGGTCCTCCATGTGGATAGATCATTACCGAATAATTTCTGTCAGCTGGGAGATACGCCCTAACAAATTCGGTTGTCTGCCCAAAATTTTCGCTTATTGGATAACCAAGTTTTGTATC
>JAFCFS010000042.1 GCA_017608525.1 Candidatus Woesearchaeota archaeon
TGCGTGATTCAATTTTTCCTGTACTTTTTCTAATTCCAAAAGAGCTTTCTGTTTTTTCTCTTCAAAAACAGATATACCTGCAATTTCCTCTATCAACTCTCTTCTTTCCTTTGGGCTCATTTTTGTAAAATAAGTTATCTCGTTTTGCAGAATTATATTGTGACCATCTGGATCTATTCTTGCATAGTTTAATAATTCTAAAACTTGTTGCCTAGTTCTCACCTCATCGTTTATTTTATAAGTGCTAAAACCAGATTGTTTAACTATCCTCGTTATCTTAATTTCTTCGGCATCAAGTGGAAAAACTTTTTTAGAATTATCGAAAAATATGCTTACTTCAGCTTCTTTTGCTGGAGTAACAGTTTTGCTTCCATGAAAAATTAATTTTGAGGCTCTCTCAGCTCTTAAACTTTTAGCAGAAGTTTTTCCAAGAACAAAACATATAGCATCACTTATGTTAGATTTACCCGATCCATTAGGCCCAATAACAACATTAAATCTTTTAGAAAATTGTATTTCAGTCCTCTTAGCAAACGATTTAAAGCCTTTCATTACTATTTTCTTTATCATCAAAAAAATTAATTGCAAGTAACTATTAAAATTTTTTCCCTTTACGTCTTAAATCTTTTAAATGTAGACCACGATTTCCTAAAAATTCTCAAATCTTTTTTTGCATGCTTCTCTAAAAAATCAATTGTTTTTGGATCACTAGGATAACCACTCCCAAAATCTCCATATTCTTTTTTGAGTTTTTCAATTTCTTTATCTCTTATTACTTTAGCAATTATTGATGCTGCACCAACAACAACAAATCTTTTATCTGCATCGTGGAGAGCATGGATTTCTGTATCTTTATTTTTTAAAAACATTTTAAGATAATTTTTAAAAGAATGGGTATTTGCACTTGGACAATCTATGATTGCCTTATCAGGATTCAAATAATTAATAATTTGCGCTAGTTTTATGGCCTCAAGTTTGTTAAGATTTAAATTTAAAGAGTTTAGAGCCTTGTCTATTTCATATGGTTCTACAATTAAAAATTTGTAATCTTTCACTATTTTCTTTATTTCCACAAAAAGTTTCTCCCTTCTTTTTTTGCTTAAAAGTTTGGAATCTCTGACACCTATCCTATTTAGTTCTTCGATTCTTTTTTCCTCTATAATGATGCCTGCAATTACGAGGGGGCCAATGACAGGGCCTTTTGGGTTCTTTTTAGAATCTCCCAGCCTCGTCAGCCCCCAGTACAAGGACCATTTTATTTATTTTAATTGAAATAATTATTTTAATTTTTTGCTAGGAAACATTTTTTAAGTTATAAAACTAAAAATAAATGGGGTGATAACATGACCAAAATAACACTATCCGTAATAAAAGCTGATATTGGGTCTGTTGGAGGACATATCAAACCAAGTTCTGAAGTAATTAATGCTGTTAAGGAATACATAGAAAAAAATGGAAAAAATAAAATTATAGATTTTAATATTAGCCATACAGGGGACGATATAGCCATTTTAATGACGCACAAAAAAGGAAAGCTTAATTCTGAAATCCATAAACTTGCTTTTAATGCATTCATGGAAGGAACAAAAATTGCAAAAGAACAAGGTTTATACGGAGCTGGTCAAGATCTTCTTAAAACTGCATTTTCAGGAAATGTGAAAGGTATGGGTCCTGCTGTTGCTGAATTGGAATTCAACGAGAGGGAAAATGAACCATTCCTTTTTTTCGCAGCAGATAAAACAGAACCAGGGGCGTATAACTTACCATTCTATCTAAGTTTTGCAGATCCTATGTTTAATTCAGGATTGATGTTAAGTCCAAAAATGAATAAGGGATTCAGATTTGTTATAATGGATGTCAGTTTTACTAAAGGAGACAAAATTATTGTGTTAAATGCTCCTGAAGATATGTATGATATTGCAGCCTTATTGAGGGATACATCCAAATATGTAATTGAGGGGATATTTTCTAGGAATACAGGCGAACAAGTTGTTGCAGTTAGTACAACAAGATTGCATAACATAGCTGGGAAATATACAGGAAAAGATGACCCTGTTGCTTTAGTTAGGGTTCAAGGTGCATTTCCAGCAACTGGTGAAGTAGTTTCGCCTTTTGCTATAGTACATTATGTTGCTGGATTTATGAGAGGCAGCCATAACTCACCGTTGATGCCTGTAAAGAGAAATTCGACAATATCGTATTTTGATGGTCCTTCAATAGTGAGCTGTACTGCATTTTGTGTGCATAATGGTAAACTAACTGAAGCAGTTGATGTGTTCGATCATCCATTTTGGGACTATATAAGGGAAAAAGCTTCCAGGAAGGCTATTGAAATTAGAGAACAAGGATTTTTTGGTGCAGCAATGTTGCCATATAGTGAACTTGAATATGGTGGAATCGTTAAAAGACTAGAAAAGCTTGAAAAGAAATTTAAGATAAGAAAAAAATGATTAGTTTAGAGAAGAATTCTGGCCTTCCAATATTTTTAAAAGATTCGAAACTCGTTTTTTCTAAAAATGTTAAAGCAGTCAAACCAGCAGTGAGAAGATTATATGAAATGAATGACATATTCTATAAAAAAGTAAGAGGAAGCAACAAAATAATGTATTATATGTATAGAGGAGTATGTTTTAAAAAAGACGAGATTGAATTTTTAAAAAGAAATTTGAGGTATGACATAACTATACTAAAACCCTGCAAAATAGGAAAGGAGTACAATAAAACATACGGGCATGTTCATAAAACACAAGAGATTTATTCAGTTATTTATGGAAAGGCAATTTTTTTATTACAAAAAAAGAATGAAATTTTAATCTGTGAAGCAAAAGAAAACGAAGCAATTTTAATCAAACCAGGATATTTCCATTTAACAATCAATCCCGGAAAAAAACCTCTAGTTATTGCTAATATAATCAAAAAAAATGTTAAGGCTGATTATTCTATTTCCAAAAAAATGCACGGTGCTGCAATTTACAAGCTTGACAAAGGATGGGTGAAAAACAAGAATTATAAAATAAAATTCAAAATCAAAAAATTAAAAGCAAAAAAACTAAATAAACCTCTCTATGTTGAATTCATCGAGCATCCTTCAAATTTTTAACAGAGAAAAAGGAGATTAAAAAAGGCTGGTAAAATAGTAAAATTTTTAATTTATTTTTGAATTTTTCTGCTTATGTCTATTGAGGACCTTTTTAAGAAAGTTGAAGATGTAAATGATGAAAAGATAATTAAAAAACTGAATTGTGAAGAGTTATTGCAAGAATTTATTAAATGGTATGAAAAAAATTATTATTTTCATTCTATTGGATGCGATGGAAAACTAGAGTATTTCCATTCCGTTTTCCAATTCCTCAAAAGTTATGAAATGGCTCCTGTTTTGATATCAAATTTTTACCAGAAGATCAAGAAAATCAAGGAGAGGAAGGAATCCTTAGGTTTGTTTCTTTCTGCTATGATTCAAACAAGCTATGACCAGGGTTGGAATAACTTTACTTTTGATAAAATTGAAGCAGATTGTTTTGGTGCATTTCTTAAAGGTTTAGATAAAAAAAGATTAATTTTAAATGTTGGTAAAATAAACGGTAACCTTGCATTTTTCTATAGCGATTATTGTGAATTTACTGCAAAAGAAATTTGTGGCATGGATACGATGACAAATTCAACAAGGACAAAACTTAAAGTTGAAAATTTGAGTGGAAATTTTAATTTTTGGGGTGTAGAAAAATGTAATATAGAGATTGGTGTACTTGAAGGAAGATTTAATTTGGGGCATGCAAAAAAATGCAATATTTTTATCTATAATTTGGGGTATTCTCAAAACAATGTACAATATTTTTTTATCCCGCAACATTGCATATTCATTTCACAAAACGAAAACACTTTAAAAATAATTGAAGAACAAACAAAAAACAAAACAAATAAGTATATTCTAAAGAAGGGATGCTAAGCCATAAACTCCTGCTCTCTTCTTGAGTCTGGAAACAACAACTTTTGTTCTTGTATAAAGCGCGTTCTTTAACTCTTCTTTTGCTTTGTGTAAAAATAGATCATACGCGTTTGATAAACCTCCGCCTATGACAATGATTTCTGGATTGAATATATTTACTATATTCTTTAATCCTATTCCCAAATACCTTCCAAAATTTTCATAGACTTTTTTGGCTTTTTGATTTCCCTTCCTTGCCAAACTTTCTATTTCAAAAGGGTCCATCTTTTTTCCGAATTCCACTTTAGACATCCTTTCAAGGGCCCTCACAGAAACATACTCTTCAATACAGCCTCTACTTCCGCAGCTACATTTTGGGCCGTTTAAATTTATACTCACATGTCCAAATTCGATACCCTCTATTAATTTGCCATTTTTGATTACTCCAGAACCGAAACCGGTGCCAAGTGTTATACAAACTAAATCTTTGCAGTTCCAATAAATAGATTCTGCTATTGCTGCAGCATCCGCATCGTTTAACAATTTGAATTTAATATTCTTTCTAAATTTTTTCTCTATAACTCCTTTCAAATTCGTACCTTCCCAACCTTCGAGATTCGTTAGATTTATTACAATTCCGTTTCTAACTTGTCCAGGGCAACCAAATCCTATACCTTTAATTTCACTTTTTTTAACCCCAAAAGATTCTATCTGTTCAAATATCTCGTTTAATATTTTCTGTTTTGTTTTCGGCGTTGAAAAAACACGATATTTAACCATTCTTTTTTCGGAAAATAGACCAACAAAAGTATAATGCCCTCCTAAATCTATAGCTACAACATATCTTTTCATAGCTTTAAAACTGAAGAAAAAATTTTATTTAAATTTTCTGATTTTTGCTCAGGTTAAACAAGAAAAAATCATCTAAAATTTTTATTAAAAAGATGGATTTTTTAAAGAAATAAGAAATTTCCCTTCATTTTTCCATTTTCAATTCTAGATTCCTTTCCAATAATTGCATTCTTTACTGAACAGTCCTTTATTAGGCAAAAATCGTCAACGATACAGTTTTCTAGTGTTGAATTTACAATCTTGCAATTTTTTCCTATGACAACAAATGGACCTATTTTTGAATCGATAACTAAAAACAGGTTTTTTTATCCTGCAATTTTGTGTTCCTCTTGGTTTATGTTTCATAATTTCCCTATTTGTTTCGAGAACTGCTTCTACCTTTCCACAATCAAGCCATTTTTTGACTTTAAACACTCCAAGTTTTGCACCTCTTTCAACCATTAATTCGAGTGCGTCAGTTAACTGGTATTCACCTTTTGTTTTAATTTTCTTTTTTATTATTTCCTCTATACATTTAAACAATTCTCTATAATTTTTAATAAAATAAACCCCTATTATTGCTAAGTTTGAAATTGGTTTTTCAGGTTTTTCAATAAGTTTTAGTATTCTTCCTCGTTTTACAACAACAACGCCAAACCTTCTCGGGTCTTTTACCTCTTTTACACCAATTACACCATCAAAATTTTTTTTAAATATGTTGCCTATGCTACCAGTAAATAAAGTATCACAAAAGACAATCAGAATAGGCTCGTTTATGTATTTTTTTGTAAGTAAAATTGCATGTGCAGCTCCTTTGCATTTCTTTTGAACAACAAATTTTGACTCAATACTGTAATTTTTCTTTATATAATCTTTAATCTTCTTTCCATGTGTTGTTGGCCTTATTACAAAAACAAATTTCCTAATTCCGATTTTTATTAATTTTTCAACTAGTATGTCTATTATTCTTTTTTCGCCAATTCTTAAAAGAACCTTCGGCGTTTTATATGTTACTGGCCGCAACCTTTTTCCCAATCCAGCAGCAGGAATTATGGCTATCATTAATAATTTAAAAAATTTTGAAAGAAATAAAATTTTCTAAAAGTCTGTAATATTTGGATTTTCTCTTATAAATTTACCGTCGAGTGTTGAATGATATAGCTTTTTGCCATCGTCTTTAACTTTTGCTAGAATTTTATAGCCAGGTGTGATTACTTCGCAGACCATTTCTCCGGGTCTCTCTAACTCAAGTGCTGGATTTCCAAATTCTACTTTCTTATATTTATAACTTTCAATTTTCAAGCTAAACCTTTTTTCTATTTCCTTTATTATCGAATCAATCCCTTTTTTCATTTTTATCTTCAAAATACTCCTTCGTATTTTTTATCAATTTATATAGGTTTAAGCCTTTCCCTCCAATTGGTTTGTCTGTTTCAATTTTATCAGAAGATTTAGGATCGAGGAGAAGTTTCCTTATTTCTTCAGGTTTTATTTTCGGAAAATAATATTTAAGTTCCCCAACCGCAGCTGTTACAAAAGGAGTAGCCATTGATGTTCCACTTAAACTTCCATATCTGTTTTTTGTCAAACCAGCCCAAATTCCTTCTCCTGGTGCAGCAATGTTTATATCCTTCCCCCATGTGGAGAATCTAGCTCTGTCTCCTTTTGGATTTAATGCTGCAACTGATATGAATTCAGGAAAGCTTGCTGGATAATGCTTTGAATTTGTCCCTGTATTTCCAGCAGCTGCAAGTAATATAACTCCTTTTTTATAACAATATTCACCAGCGTCTTTTATTATTTGGGCAGGCCATCTTGAACCCCAACTATTATTAATTGCAATAGCTCCATGTTCGGCAGCCCATACAAGACCCCTTGCTAAATCTTCTGATGTGCCCATTCCCATTGAGTTAAGTGCTTTGACAGGCATTATTAAGCAATGACCTGCACCTGCACCTCCCTTCCCATTGTTCCAGACCATTGATATTATTGTTGCTACGTGTGTTCCATGGTCGTTGTCGTCAATCCATTTTGGATTATTCTTTATCATATTCCACCCAATTACTTTCCCATTTTTGTCCTTTGCAAACATTCCTTCAAGATCTTCGTGTGGATAAACACCAGAATCAAGCACAGCAACAATAGGCATTTTTTTCTTTCCTTTGTCGAATTCCAATCTTGTTTCAAGAGCCTTAATTCTGTGCATACCCCATTGCTTTTCCCACAATGGGTCATTCGGTGCTGGTTTAATTTGGAGTATTTCCTCTATTATTTTCTCTAATAAACTTTTTTTCTTCCTGTCTGCTTTATACATATAGTCAAGCTGTGCAACCTCAACAACAAAATCTACATCTTTTGCTTTATACTCCTTAACAATTTTTTCAGCATTAACACTTTCTTTAAATTCTAGGTGGTACCATCTTCTAAGCTCTCCATTATAATCTTCTGGTAGAATATCGTCAAAAACAGGTTTAATGTAGAGAATTCCATATTTCTTGTTAATTTTGTCAATGGCCTTTATTCCAAATTTACCTTTCTTTAGTGATTTAGAATCAACTCTAACACCTTCTTCCAATTTAAGCATTATTTCTCCCCTATCGTAATTTTTAACATCTCTATTATGTACTATTGTATAAACTAATAATGCACTTCCAAATATTGTTAGGCCCTTTATAAGAGATTTTGTTGCCTTATCCATTTTAAATTTTCAAGCCAATTTTATTTTATTAAATTTTCCCTTTTTAACAGCTTATAATAATCTATAGTATAACCACCTTTTGGATTATTTCCACCAAATATTGATTGTGCTATAAACAATGTTTTTATCTTTACACTTGAGGGGAAAAGCCAGGCCAATACTTTTGATGCAACCACTCCTTTAATTCCAGTTTTTTCCATATCTTTTTTAACTTCTTCCAAGATTTTGTCCTTTTCCTTTACTCCTTTTGTCCTCATTTCTTGGATTTTTGATAAATAATATGTATGTGCAACCGCAATTAAACGATCTAACTCTAGTTGCAAATCGTATCCTTCATTTTCGTTGTGTGCAGCCATATCTTCCAGAAGCCTATCAGCCCTAAAATTTGCCCTTCCTTCATTTAGAGAACCATCTAAATGGAAGATTTCATGGCTATAAATTTTAGCAAGTTCTGGTCTTGTTACCTTCTTTAGTATTGAAGCAGAAAGCTCAGCTGTTTCAGTAACAACGTCTGCTCTTGCTGCTGCACCCTTCCCAATAAAAGTATTCATAACCGCATCTATCTCAATATCAACATCTGAAAGTTTAATATTCTCCAGGTGATGCTTCAAGTATTTGTTGATCTCCATTAACTCGTCAACAAGTTTTTCTGGCTTAACGAGGTCTGGAGTTTTTCCAAGTTTCAAATATTTTTTCCTTGTATTTTCAAAATTTTTAATTTGCTTTTCCAAATCTTCTCTTATTATTTCCACAGGAGGTAAAGGATCACTTATTCTTTCCCTACAACTAAAAACCTTAAACATGGATTTCGTTGTCACATACTGGAATGCAAGCATAAATGGAAGATAAATGCAATAATACACTGCTCCATTCTCGACTGTTATCGGCAAAAACAACAATGTGCCACCAACTCCAGCCGCACCATACTTTGCTATTTTTTTGAAATCTTTTTTAGGTTTTTTGCACTCCTTATAGGCTTTATTTAAGTATTTTAAACCAAAGGAAAATGGAATCATCCCTTTGTTAAGACCCTTTATAATCTTTGAGTTTCTAAGCATGGCTGCTATTGCTAAAGGTATTTTTGCAATAACACCCATATTCGCAGCATTATTCAAAGAAGGAACCGCTATAAATTGGGCATCGACTTTTGTTCTTTCAGGATCGTAAAAATAAAGTCCACTAATCCATACTTTTTCCCCATTTCTATAATTTCTTAAATGCTTTTCAATAGCTTCTTCCTCTTCTTTTCCTTTGTATTCATTTAATAGATTTTCAAGCATGGATTCGATTTTTTTTGTGTATTTCAATTTGGCTTTCAATGTACCTTCTTTTTCAATTAGCTCTTCAATTTCCTTACATTCGAGAATACCTGATTTTTTAATTTTTAATTTTGAATCTACATAACTATCAAGTGTCATTTCTGAAATTCCCAGCAAACACTGTTAATTTATAAGTTTTTTGATTTTTGCATAATTTTTTAAACTTAAAAAACTACAGAAAGAATGCCGGGGTCGCATAACCTGGTATTGCGCAGGCCTTGAGAGCCTGTGTCCTTCGGGACGTGTGGGTTCGAATCCCACCCCCGGCGTTTTAGCAACTTACTACAAAATTTATAAAATTGGAAGAATTAGAAATAGGTGAAACAAAAATGTTACTCAAGAGAAATCTCTTAATTATATTTTTAGTCTTCTCAATTATTTTTTTATTTGGTTATGCAAATGGGCAAGAATCTCAAATGTCTGTTGATCCAGAAGTTTACCAAACTTTAGAAAATGAGGAATTTGTTCGTGTGATTTTACAAATTAAAAAACCAGAAAATCTCTCTGTTGATTTGAAGGAAGAACAAATTTTGATATCAAATGCTCAAGAAAAGCTTCTTTCTCTTCTTCCTGAAGAACATTTTCGTCCCCTAAGAATTTATGAAACCTTATGGGCTGTTTCCGGATACATTGACAAAGAAGGAATTTCTATTGCAGAAAAAAGTGGAATGGTGAAAAGAATCGAATACGTGAAACGCGAAAAAGTAGCTGGTGGTAAATCTGGAAGAATTGCAGTTATTACCCCAGTGAACTATACCACCGAAATTTTTTACTGGATTCTTCCCCTAATATTCTTAATTTTGCTTGCTGTAATTTTTTATCGATATTTTAAAAAAAGGAGAAAACAACAGGGTAAAAAGTTAGTGAGTTAGTAAAAAAATTTATATACTTATTCTAGATTTACGTGGTTATGGAACTGAAAGAATTGCAAGAGAAAATAAAAGAACATGGTGAAAAATTTAAAAACAAAGGTGAACAAATCCAGAACAGCATACCAAATCATGTTTCGTTTCCATTTTTCAAAGCAATTGAGGAACTGGGTGAAGTAGCTGATCTGGCAGTTAGAAAATATGGTTTTCAACGGAAAGGAAAAGAGATTTCTGAGGAAAAATTCAAAGAAAAATTGGGCGAAGAGCTCGTAGACGTTATAACAACGCTAATCCACATAGCCAATTTTTTAGAAATTAATTTAGAAGAGTGTTTCAAGGAAAAATTAGCCAAAATGGATGAAAGATGGAACAATTGTGAATATTAAAGCTAAATTACTTCCAGGTCAAATTGCTTGTATTGCTGGTGGATGGCATTTATTTATTCTATTAGCGGTGGATTGGGAGCATTTTTAAATGTTTTAGTAGGGAGCAATTTCCATAAATATTGGGTTTACTTCTTTATTGTATTTGAATGGGTAGTTTTAATAGCAATGTTGGTCTTTTTTAAAAGCGAACTTAAAAAATTAGAAAAACTTTATATTAAATTTGTAAAGAAATTTTCTAAAATGAGAATCCTCTTCTTGGTTACTGGTATAGGATATGGAGATGCAATCCGTGTTCATGCCATTATTGATGAATTGAAAAAGAGGTATAAAAATTTGAAAGTAATGATAGGTGCTTATGAGAAATCATATGAATATTTTAAAAATAAATTCCCAACAATTAAAATTAAGGGCTATAAGCTTCCTGGGAGAGCATTAAAGTTCAGGGCAACTTCTTTCATAATCAGGAATTACTTA
>JAFCFS010000043.1 GCA_017608525.1 Candidatus Woesearchaeota archaeon
ATCGGTTCAGCCATCGGAGGAATGATCGCAATTTCAACAGTTAACATTCTGAAGAGCATAGAAGTGTTCATCGTATTGAAAATGCAGCCATACAACAGGCGGTTTATAAAACCTGTACTTTCATTAGTTGTAACTGCTTTTATTTTAGTTCTGTTCAACAGAATAGTTCATTTTAACTATATTTTTATGCTAATTCTTGGGTTAGCAATTAGTTTCACAGTATTTTTCGGTGCGTTAATTCTGCTAAAGCCCTATCCGGAAGATATTTTAATTTTAAAGAGCTTCTTGAAAAAATTAAAAGGTTCTAGATAAATGCTGCTTATCTATTTTATCTTAAATAGATCAATTTTTCTTTTTAAATATTCTTTTCTATCTTCGGCAATTTTGGTTTCAAACTTGGTTCTAGCAGGTTCATCATTGATGTTTTTCCTAGTTAGGCTATCGCTCTTAATTACGCAGAGTTCATTTGGCTTGTACATTTTTGAATCAGGATTTTTTTCATAACCAATAGCTAAGATTTCATCAGATGTTTTTATTTGACATGTACACTAAATAATTTTTTTGCCTTTTCAATACTTCTAGAGCGTTTTTCCATTTTCATGTGCTCTTCTAAAATTGTCTTAAGAATTAAATTTAATTTTTCATTATCAGTTTGTTCAATAATTTCAATCTTTCTATCCACTTTTATAGAATAGCTTTTGTTATTAAATTTAACTAAATATTTCTCAATACCATTACCATCAAACGAAACCCTTTCAACAAAAAAGTCACTTCTTGATTTTTTTGTTCTTTTCTTTTTTTTAGAAACTACTTCACTAATTGCAAAATTTTTGTGACTGTTTCCCAATAATGATTTTCCTTTCCAATTTTTATGTGGTTTTATCCCAAGAAAGTCAGCGATTGTTGGGGCAATATCAATATGTGAAGTTATACACTTTACAACCTCATATTTACCCAAACTAACTGGATATTTTATAATAAGAGGAACATGCAATAATTCTTCTGTTAATTTATCCAAGTGATTAAATTCTCCGTGCTCAAGAAATTCATCACCGTGATCGGACGTAAAAACTATAAGTGCATCATCATACAAATCATTTGATTTTAACCAATTAATTAATCTGCCAAACTGTTGATCAATTTCTTCGACTTCTTTAGCATAAAGCTGCTTTAAAAGTGAAAAATCACTTTTTGAAATCTTTTTAGGTGATATTCTACCTATTACATATTTCCATAATTTAAAAAGTTTTCTGGAAGATATATCAATATTTTTTGGAAGATAGGGTAAATGTACATCCATAGCGTGGAACCATAATACCGTGATATTTTCACTAAGAATTTTTTCCGAATATTTAAAGAATAAGTCTAATAATTTTGAAAATCTTGGAGACTTTTTTTCTCTTTTTATACAAGCAATTAATTTTGAAATATCTCTAGATATCATATTATTAAACATAGATAAATAGATTCTTTTTATAAATTTTACAAGTCGATTATTCTTATTATATCTAAAATAACTTTTAATCTTGCTTTTTAATCCTAGATTTGTATAATCATCCGGTATATACTTCAAACCAGTGTTTTCAACAAAAAAGAAGTTATCAATTCCTTTTGAATAATTAAAGATTTTATCAATCCACATATTACTTGAAATAATAGCTGTTGTTTTTACAAAGGGAAGAGAATCTTTTATATGACCGAATAAACTCTTTGATGATTTGGATAGGCCCAAACCTCTTTTATACATTAAAGGATATTCTGAAGCAATAATTCCAGGGAAAGAATATGGTGTGTTTGGACCAACTGAATAATGATTTTTATAGAAAACACTATCCATTTTGAAGTTGTCAATATATGGCAGTTTTATATTCCAAAGTAAAGGATTATTTATAATATCAAATCGTAAAGAATCCACAGTGATTATTATAACTAACTTTTTACTCATTTTCCCGCTCCTTTGCAAAAAAACCTAAACCTAGACAAATTCCAAATAAAATCCAAATATATGTTTGCCAAAGCCATGATAGGGCTAAACCTGAAAAAAGTGCACTGAACAATGCTATAAATGGAACAGTATAATAGTAAAATTCATTTCCAATTACTATTGCTTTTTTTAATATAAACCTTAACGCTTTAAAAATCACTATTATGATTGAAATATATATGCTTAAACCAATAAGCCCATATTGTATAAATAAATCAGTAAAAATATTGTGAGTGACAATAGAATAACCAGTGTATTTTGAAGTAACCCAAAAAATTGAATTCTTTGAACCTCCATAACCTAAAAGAGGTTTTTCTCGAAAAGCATTAAAAGCTGCTTTCCACCAATCATATCTTTTTGATGTTAAGGAAGAAAGATCAACTATTCGATTCCCAAAAAACCTTTCGTAAATAGCCTCTACATAGAAAATATCAAACTGTAATAAAACAAAAAAAATACAACAAATTATAAGCAAAATAAACAAATTCTTTTTGGGATTTGTTTTTATAAATATAAGAACAAATATTATAGTAACAAACAAAAAGCTTATTATTCCATTTCTAGATCCCAATAAAAATAGCGAACTAAGAACCAAAAAAACACTCACCAAGGCAATAATTTTTCTATAGATTGATTTATCGACAAACAATAAAAAGTATGAAAAGCTACTTAAAGAGCTCAAAAGGGCAGAAATTTCACCATGTCTAGCACCCTCTAGTGAATACATTAATATTCCCCACCAACCTGTTTCTACTCTACCAAAGAATAAGAAATATATAGAAAAAATGATTAATAACAAAGATATTATTAAGGGAAGTTTCATGATTGATTCTATAAAAATCATTCTGTTATTATAAGTGTAAATAATCAGTAAGATTGAAAAGAATACCAAAGAAAAATTAGTAATATTTTCGTATAATACCTGGTTATAATCCCAATTACCATAAGCCATAATTGGTGTGTTAAAAAAAACTTGAAAAGTACCTATTATTATTATTATACTAAAAAGAAACAGAATATAAATATTTCTATTAAACATAATTTTATTTTTCTTTAATATATCTACTAAAAAAATTATTCCGATAAAAATAGCGGTAAATTTTGTTATAGTAATTCCTTCACTAACCAAAAACTGAGTTTCTACCAACGAAAAAGAAAGAAGAGAAAAATATATATATTTCTTATCTAGCAAAATCAAGAACACTGTAATCACTACAAGAAATAATACAGTATCTGTAACAAGACAAATAAAGATGGAAGCTAAGAAAATAAAATCTATCATAACAAGATTAGATTCATTTATTTTCTTAAAATAAGAACTTTTATCAAAAAAAGCCATCAATTTACCACTCCACTAATTATATTATATATAAGCTAACTCAATTCCCTATATAATCTTTGATGATTTTCTGCACATTTTTTTATTGAAAACATTTTCGCTCTTTTTTCTGCTTCTTTTGACAACTTTTCTCTCAAGCTTTTGTTCTTGATTAAGTTGTATAAACCTTCGGCAAGAGCCTTTGGATTTTTAGTAGGTACAATTAGTCCACTAACATTATTCTCTACTATTTCATTATTACTTCCAGCATCAGTAGCTACGATAGGAATTCCAGAAGCCAAGGCCTCAATCAATGATATTGATAAACCTTCCCATTCTGATGACATAACATAAATATCACTATCTTTCAAAAGGTCAGGAATATCCTGTCTAACTCCTAAGAACCTAACTATATCATTGATTTTCATTTTTTTGGATAGCATTTTCAACTCTTCCTCAAGTTTACCAGTTCCCACTATCTTAACTTGCGGAATTTCGATGTTTTCTTCTTTCATTCTGTGTTTAAGAATCTTTAGAGCTTCGAATAGATTTGGAAAATCTTTCTGCTTTGTCAACCTACCGATAGCGATGATCTTCTTTACCTTTTCATTAATAATTCGCTTGTGCACAAATCTTGTTAGATCAATCCCATTATATATTGTGCATATCTTATCAGACCCTATATTTAGAGTACTAGAGATAATCTCCTCCACTTTTTTGGATATCGCCACAAATTTGCTTACCTTTTTTACTAAGAAGACTCTCTGTACAAATTGGTGAGAAATCACAGTGTTGTGTATTGTTTGGACTATTGGAACACGTCCCGCAAGCGCTCTGCAAACATGAAAAGTAACAGATTCTAAATGTGCATGCACAACATTAGGTCCAAAGTCATTGTAAAAATTCCTTAGTTGCTTTTTCGTCTTTCTCCAATCTTTCTTAGGTCTTTTTCCAACAAATTTTACGCGTATTCCAATTTTTTCTATTTCTCTAATAAAATTCTTTTCAAAGAGCAGTCGTTTGTTGTCATTAGGAGAAATGTCAGATATTTTTGATATTATCCAAAGCTCAACTTCAATACCCTGGACATTTAGTCCTTTTACGAGTGATTTTACGAAAATTTCAGCGCCCCCAGGTGAGCACGAACTAATTACATGTGCAATTTTCATTGTTTACTCCTTTCTCACCTATAACCAATTTCATTTATTATCGGAGCACTAATTTCTTCAATTATTCTGATTTGTTCCTTTGTAAGTCTTTCTTTATATTTATAATTCATGTTTTTGTATATTTTAGAGTTAATGTAATTTCCAATTTTTTCAGACCAGTCCAGATTTGAAAAGTTACATATTATTTTTGTCTGTTCAATTGGATTTGCAACAAAATCCTCATATTTAATTCTCAAATAATTTGCTTTTGTTGCTTTAAGCTCTTTGTTTGTTTGTTTGTATACCTCAAGGTTTTCCAAAGCTGCTAAAGATTCAGGAGTGCTGTCATATTTATTCTTCCAAAGATCCATTGTTTCCTCGTCCAATGTATTTTCCCAGAAGGGTTTTGTTAACCCTCTTTGTTTCCAAAAACTCACATTTAATAATGAAGCAACAACAGCCCTTGGATCTCGTATTATATCAACAAAGTACGCATCGGGAAATATTCCATGTAAAAATTCTAATCTTGGTGGTCCTGTAATTTTCATTATGAATCTTTCTTTACCCTCCCAATAGAGTATTTTAGACACATAGCTCTTTACTTTATCTATTTCATATGATGTTGGCTTTATGTTTTTCATAAAAGAAAATCGAAATTTATCACCACAAAGTCTACTCCAGGTATAGTATGCTTCTGAAGTTTTTGGTAAAAATTTGTTGAACAAAGATGTTCGTTGACCTTGCGGTTTTTCTCCAAACTTCAAGAACCTATGTACTATACTGATTTGAGGAAGCTTAAAAAACTTGTCTGTATAGTTGCTAAAAAAGCCAACTTTAGGATGCCTTGCCAATGCTTCAAAAACAATTGTAGT
>JAFCFS010000044.1 GCA_017608525.1 Candidatus Woesearchaeota archaeon
TGTCCTCGCAATAAAATTCCAATAAGCGGTAATCATCCAAGCAAAAGTCTGAATAATGCTCAAGCAAGGCAGCATCACTATATCTAGAACCAATAGCGGTTCCTTTAACATCAACGACCTTTCCACCGTCGCTATCACTGCATTCATATGGCACGCATTCTTTTGTTTTAATGATAGCAAAATCTCCTAGAAATCCTATTTTAGTTTCAAGTTTAAAACCATCTTCGTATTCTATTAAACTAACATCCCCCAATGGAATCCAAACGCCTGAGTCATAATAACCAATAGTTATGTCATATTTATCTTGACAATTGATTAATTCAGGATTTAAGTAGCCCTTTATTGGCAATACAATTGTAGCATCAGATTCGAGACTTCCTTTTGGTGTAAAATTATACACATTGCCTATTACATAACTACAATTTTCATAATAATCATCGCATGTCTGTATTATCTTATAATCAAAAGAATAACCTCCTTTTATGAAAATAATAAATATCAATAAAGCAATCAATATTTTAAATCTCACATGCAATACATTCACCTCCAACAATCAATGAGTCCCCATTTCGAATATTGAATTTAATTCCGCAAACCTCTATATCAATGTCCTCTTCAGCTTCGCAATTGTCTGTTGTCAAAACTGGAATGCAACACTTATCAATTAGACTTATAGATGTTATTAAACTTTTGATTTCTCTTTCCCAATTTTCTTTTTTAATTTTCAAAAAACAATCTAAATATATATCTATTCTTGTTTTTTCTTTGTTTGTTTCAACCAAAATATCATTCAAATCAAAAGTTATATTTACACCTTTAAATGAAGAAAAATCCACATCCGGGAAATTTTCGAGAATATAACTAGAGAGTATCTTGTCATAATTTTCAACAACAGCGCTTCCTAAAGAAATGACTCCTTCATAAGCCACTTTTTTGGCGTTTTTTTCAATGTATTCTTTAACACTTTCTACTTTTTTTTCAAATGCAATGGATGAAGCAATTTTAGATTCGCTTTTTTCCTTAATTAGGGAGGATCTAAAAATTAAAACCAAAACAAAGATGATAAAGAGCACTATTCCTACAGAAGCGAAAACCATTGCTTGAGATTTCTTCTTCATAAATTTAAAAGAACAAACCCTAATTTTAATTTTTTCGTTTCCAAATCGATAAAAAGAATTAAAAAACCTGCATTTATCGATTTTTTATATGAAAACTCTAGAATTGGTTGCTTATAATGTTGGGAGCGAATTGTTGTTGGAGGACTATATTAAGGATAAGGAACATAGGTATGAAAAAATAAGATGGACACAGCCATTGATACAAAAATTTGATAGTGGTATTTTATTTGCCTATAATTTCGGCACATTAGTTTTTATAAATATAAGTAAAGATGCTGTTATTAAAAAAATAAAAGAATTCAAAAAATATATAAGAAATCCACTAAAAAAGCCATTGAAAGAGGAATGTCTGATTGAAATAAATCCAAATGTTAAAACTTACAGAATTGAGTTTGGAAAAATAATTTTGCCAAAAGAAGATCAAAGAGCCATGAAAATTATAACGTTTGCTATTTCTCAATCAGTTACTTTAGACTATTTTGAGACCATTGTTGATAAAATTCTGGATAGTTTAGGGGAATTGATGTTTGGTTTTCCTGCTAAATTTAGGTTAAAGACGAAGAAAATTCTCAAAACACTTGCCGAAAGTATGGAAATAAGACATTCAGTTATATCTGATTTATCAATTTTAGATAAGCCAGCAATTACATGGGAATCTCCGAAACTTGAGGAATTGTACGACATGCTTTACACTGAATACGAACTGGGGGAAAGGTTTAGTAAATTGGAACATAAACTTCAAATAATTCTAGAAAATTGCCAAACTGTTTTTGATGTTATGTCGACAAGAGAATTGGTTATTTTGGAAATTTTGATTGTTTTGCTTTTCGTTATAGATTTGGTTATTATAACTCTTGAATATTTAATATAATGAGAAAATTTTTAAATTATAAATTTCATTTTGGTTTGAATGAAAAAAATAACAAAAAATACAAAATTGTCAGAAGTTTTGGAAATAAAGGGTGCAGAAAAAATTTTGCTAAAGTATGGTGTTCCTTGTTTGCATTGCCCGATGGCTTCTATGGAACTTGGTTTTCTAAAATTAGGCGATATATGCAAAACTTACGGAATTGATGCAAATAAGCTAATAAAAGAATTAAATAAACTTCTTTAATGGGCCCGGAGGGATTCGAACCCTCGACCTTTGCCTCGTGAAGGCAACGTCATAGCCACTAGACTACAGGCCCTATTTTGCATCCCTGATTCCTTCATCAGAAATAACAAAGCAGCACTCAGCTTCAGGCAAATATGGGCTATCTACAACTTTAGCAACCCTGGTTCCTTTTTTTCCTTTTCTTAGATAAAGCCTGGTTGTTGATGCATGCGCAACTATATGACCACCAACAGCTGCAGTTGGATCCCCAAAGAAAACATCAGGCCTCGCCATTACTTGATTTGTAACATAAACTGCAACACCATGAACATCTGCCAATTTTAACAATGTGTGCATGTGTTTGTTTAATTTTTGCTGTCTATCAGCTAATTGGCTTCTTCCACAAAATTCTGCTCTATAATGTGCCATTAATGAGTCAACAATAACCAACTTAACAGGGAGCTTATCTTTTGTTATCAATTCTTCAACTTTTTCAGCAAGCAACATTTGATGATCGGAATTAAATGCTCTTGCCACTCTAATATTTTTCAAGACTTTAACAGGATCTAAACCTAAAGCTTCTGCTAACTGCTTTACCCTTTCAGGCCTAAACGTGGCTTCTGTATCTATCCAAACAACAATTCCATTTGCACCACCTTTATCTACAGGAAGTTGAGTATTAACAGCAAGTTGATGAGCAAGGGCACTTTTTCCAGATCCAAATTCTCCAAAGGCTTCAGTAATTCCGCCAGTTTCTACACCACCGCCAAGTATTTTATCAAATTCAGAACTTCCGGTAGTTATTTTAATTATATTTTTTCTTTTTTTTAATACTTCATCCCCAGTTTCAAAACCCATCTTCATATTACTTCTAGCTGCATTAATCACCTTTCTTGCAGCTGCTTCTGTTAATCCAGAAGCTTCTGATAATTCAGCAGGACTTGCAACAGCTATACTTAACATATTATCATATCCAGCATCGATTAGCTTTTCAGCAGTTGCAGGTCCAACACCTGGAAGATTTTTTATTTCATTTTCTTTTTCATTCATCTTCATCACCTCTCTCTTCTTTCAAAAGTAATTCCTCCTGCGCTTTTTGCAAAACAAGAATTGCTTTTTGGATTTCATTCCCTTTTAAATGTATAACATCATTCCTCCATACATCATCTTCGGATTTTTTCCAGGTTTTTGTTAAGCTGACAGTTTTGAATTCTACCTCATTACCATCTTTATCGCTTCTTTTATTCTCCCAAATAGCAGCCTCTATATTTCCTGCTTTAAATTTTTTTATTGGGAGATTTTTCAATTTTCCACACCATAATATTTTGTTTTTAATTTTTTAAATGCCTCGTCAGTTTGTCGTTGTCGTCCAAACTAATGACAAAACAGTTTATAAACTTTGCTTTAAAAATTTCGAAATCTAAATTGTATCTTTTTTCCCTGGCTTTGTTGTTACAGTTAAAGGTTCGTTATCGCCCAAGCCCTTTTTATTTAAATGTTCAAGAGTCGACATTCTATAATCAAAAACTAAAACTTCCAATTTTCCTTTTTTTCTTTCGCTTATCTTTCCATCGTTTTCCAAATATTCCAATATTAAAAACAAAAGATCGTACCTTTTTGACTTTAATGTTTTTCTTAAATCTTCTTCATTTTCTATCAAAAATTTCTTAACAGCATCATAGTCTATTTTTATACTTTTATATCCAAAATCTATTCTTTTCCACAACCTGTTTAATTTTTTGATCTTAAAGACATTATCGAGATAGAGTTGATGGACTATGTTTTTTGAAAGCTTTCCATCTAAAGAGTCTGTACAATCTATAGATAAGTTTATTCCAACTTTATTAAATGCAGATATAAATTCGTTCCAGTCATCAAGTTTAACAAGGACTTGGTTTCCTTTTTCATCATAAACATACCAAGGGAATCCATCTCTGCCAAAAGCCCATTCATAGATATAACTATCATTCGTTGAACCAAGCGGTCTACAAATATGAGCAAACTTATAAACACCCTTTGCAAAGAAATAATCTTCAATCTTTTTAAGCAACGAATGTGTAAGAAACCTTTTATGACCACATTTTTTTGTTTTATTAAATTCAATCCTTCTTGCTACAGCCACAGCTTGCTGAGTTTTAATTATGCCCCCAATCCCTGGAAATTCTGTCCTCAATTCAACAATAATCCTTGCTTCGCTTCCATAACCACCTTCGCATATATATTCTACAGTCATTCAATTCGAGAAGAGAATTAAGATTTATAAAATTTTAGTTTCTTTTTTATTTTTTTAAGAAGTTTGTTATCTATTGAAATTAGTGCTTCAATCCTTCCCCTTTTTTTAAATTCGTAAATGACCTCATTGTCTAGTGTTGAATAGATTTTACCATCTTCTGTGCAATCAATTAATTTTCCTTCCAATTCACCAATGGCAGTAATTTTAGAGGCTCTTTTAGCAATTAATCTATCTTCAAAAACCGAATATAGTTGGTTGTCAGCAATATAATACAATTCACCATTTACAGAAGCTAAAAAAGGCATGCTATTTATTGAATATTCCTTATGAGTGAATATTTCATTGTGATCAACATCATAAACCGTAGGCGGACATAAAATGTAAAGATTATTGCGTATGGAACAAATGCCATGTATTTTAGTTGAATATGGATTTATTGGAGAAAAAATTATTTCTTCAGTAAATACATCAATAACACAATCTCCTTTACTAAGGCACAACTTACCATCATACGAAGCTAAGCCAGTTAATAGGTTATCTCGATCAGACATTTCTATTACTGTTTCATTTTTCAATGCCTTTTCAACTTTAGAAAATTTTAAGTCGTATAGCTCATTATCATGTATACAAAATTTCGAAGATAACCTTTCATTAATGAGCTTATTGCTTATTGTTTCATAAACTCCACTTGTGCAAGCATCGTATAGATTTT
Organism: Candidatus Woesearchaeota archaeon; assembly: GCA_017608525.1. Lineage (GTDB taxonomy): Archaea > Nanobdellota > Nanobdellia > SCGC-AAA011-G17 > GW2011-AR17 > JAFCFS01. The sequence goes on from JAFCFS010000044.1 coordinate 5,157, forward strand.
CTTTAAAAATAACGAAATCTTGAACCCAACCCTTTCTTTTTCCAATTTTTTGTTTTCTGAATCCCCCATTTTTTTTACTTAATAAATAAATGTCTGTA
>JAFCFS010000045.1 GCA_017608525.1 Candidatus Woesearchaeota archaeon
GATCATAATGTCCTTTTTGTTAGATATTTTTCATCACTTCTGCGAGATACACAGCAAAAATTTCTTAGAAATCTAAAAAGTGGAAATAATGTTGCGCTTGATATCTATTTATTCTGCTACCTTCCAAAAGAAATGAAAGGAAAAATAAAAATTGACCCTCTTTATTTATATGAAAATTCCAGCAGGATATTTAAAGAGTATTTCGATTTAATGCCGAAAGAAGAAAAAATTAGTGTTATAAGAGAAATTCAAAAGCTTGATAAGGGAAACAAATACCTTGATGAATGGTTGTCTGAAAAATATGGAGACCTGGTGAAGGAGGTATTATTGGAAGATGTTCTCCAATAAGAAAATAGTTGATTTTTTCTTTGAACTGGGGCAGCTTAGAATTATAGACCACGAAGGATGGAGACTCATAGGTGTAGAATTTCCAGAAAGCGTTGCTGATCATTCTCTAAGAGCAGCACAAATTGGTTTTATTCTTGCAAAACTTGAAAATTATGAAAATCCTTTTGAGGTTTGCTCACTTGTTATCTTTCACGACATTGAGGAATGCAGGATTGGGGACATACATAAAGTGGCCAATAGATATGTTAGTGCAGACAAGGAAAGAGCTGTTAAGGAGCAACTAAAAAGTTTGGGGAAGATTGGAGAAGAAATATTTAAGATTTGGAAGAGAGTGAATTTTGCAGAAGATAGGGCGGGGATTATTGCCAAAGATGCAGATTTAATTGAGCAGGCTGTCACAGCAAAGGAATACATGGAAAAGGGCTATAGTTATGCTGGAGATTGGATAAACAATGTGGAGAAAAAAGTAAAAACGAATTCGGCAAAAAAACTACTTAAACTTCTTCGAAAATCTGATCCAAACGATTGGTGGCAAGGTTTAAAGAAAATATATTAAAATGAGACATCTAAGGAAAATAATCTTTCTTAATTGTTTTTCTTTTCGATGTTCACCATAGCTTTTATAAATGGCCCTTTCAACTTAAATTTATTTTCAAGACGATTTATCCCTATTTGGTTTTCGTTCCAGCAGGCACGATAATTGGATTTTTCTTGATCAAACTTTTTCTTTTTGGTGTTAAGGAAGAAGTAAAATAGGATGATATTAAAAACATAGAAAAATTTAAAAATTCTTTAAGTATTTAATTCCTAATTTGAGATTCTTCTAAAAATTAACGGAGGAAGAAAAAAATGGCACAACCGCAACCAATATTTATTTTGCCAGAAAATGTACAAAGGACATTAGGTAAGGATGCCCAAAGAAACAACATTATGGCTGCAAAGCTTGTTGCAGAAACAGTTAGAACAACGCTTGGGCCGAAGGGAATGGACAAAATGATTGTGGATAATGTTGGAGACATAACAGTGACAAATGATGGGGTAACAATACTGGAGGAGATGCAAATAGAGCATCCGGCTGCTAAGATGTTGGTTGAAGTGGCAAAAACACAGGAAGAAGAAGTTGGGGATGGTACAACAACTGCAGTAATTATTGCAGGAGAATTGTTGAAGAATGCTGAAAGGCTTCTGGACCAAGAGATACACCCCACCGTAATTACAAAAGGCTATAGGTTAGCTGCAGAGAGAGCACAAAAAATATTGAACGAAATTGCAGAGAAGGTAACAATTAAGGATGAAAACATGCTTAAAAAGATAGCAATGACTGCAATGACAGGTAAAGGTGCTGAAACAGCAAAGGAAAAATTAGCAGAATTGGTTGTTGATGCTGTAAAGAAAGTTGCTGACGGAAAGGAGATTGACCTTGAAGATGTTAAAATAGAGAAGAAGATCGGTGGAGGAACAGGTGACTCATTATTGATAAACGGAATTATAGTTGATAAGGAAAGGGTACACTCAGGAATGCCAAAATTGGTAAAAAATGCAAAAATTGCTTTGATAGATTCTGCAATAGAAATAAAAGATACAGAAATAGATGCAAAAATCCAAATCACAGATCCAAATCAATTGCAGGCTTTCGTTGATCAGGAAGAAAAAATATTGAGGGATATGGTTGAAGCAATAGCAAAATCCGGTGCAAATGTTCTATTTTGTCAGAAAGGAATTGATGATATTGCACAGCATTATCTTGCAAAGAAAGGAATCTATGCAGTTAGGAGGGTTAAAAAGAGCGACATGGAAAAACTCGCAAGAGCAACAGGAGCTAGAATTGTAACAAAGGTAAAAGAAATATCACCAGAAGATTTGGGTTCTGCAGGGCTTGTAAAAGAAGAAAAGATCGGAGACGAGGAAATGACGTTTGTTCAGGAATGCAAAAGCCCGAAAGCAGTTACGATATTGATAAGGGGAGGAACAGAACATGTAATTGATGAGGTTGAGAGGGCTGTAAAAGATGCATTGGGTGATGTTGTAGCAGCATTAAAAATGGAAAGGATAGTTGCCGGTGGTGGAGCAACTGAAATAGAGGTTGCCCAAAAATTGAGAAAGTTTGCAAATACTTTGAGCGGAAGAGAGCAGCTTGCTGTACAAGCATTTGCAGAAGCAATTGAAGTTGTACCAAAAACGCTTGCCGAGAATTCAGGGTTTGACCCGATTGATGTACTTACAGAATTAAAAGCAAAGCATGATGCAAAGCAAAAATGGGCAGGTATTGATGTATTTACAGGGAAAATTGTTGACTCATGGAAGGCAGGAGTTATTGAGCCATTAAAAATAAAAACACAAGCAATAAAAAGTGCAACCGAAGTAACGGAATTAATTTTGAGGATAGATGATGTTATAGCAGGTACAGGAACATCCTCTAAAGAAGAATCAACACCGCCAAGTACACCAGAATATTAATTCTTTTAGTTTTTCTTTTTATAATATTATATTGAGAAATGAGCCAACTAAAATAGATGTAACCATCATTATTATTGCAGATTTTATCATATCTTTTATTCCTAGCTCCTTTAATAAAGTAACAAATGTGGCAATACATGGGAAATAGATTGTAAGTATTGTGCAGGCTATTATTAATTGTTTTAAGTTCAATCGTAGGGGAAGAAGCATACCAACCGCAACATCTTTCCTCAAAAATCCAACTATTAGTGCAGCAATAGCTTCCTTTGGCAAACCCAAAAGTTTAACAACAATTGGAGAGCTTATTTTTGCAATTGCAGAAATGATTCCAGTTGTGTATAGAATATTCATTGCTAATACCCCAAGGAAAACAAATGGTAAGGCATGGAAAATAAATCCTTTTGTTCTCATCCAAAGCTTTTTTAAAACACCCTTGAAATAAGGTATTCTATACGGAGGTATTTCCATAAATGTTTCTGGGGTCCCACCTGGTAGTATGTTGTTTAATAAGATTCCGAGAATTAGCCAAATTATAAAAAGTGTTGCAAAAATAATTCCAATCCTCTTAATTCCATATGGTGCTAATATAGCGAATATCATTGCAGTTTGAGCCATGCATGGAACTGCTATAGCCATTAGAGTTGCTGCAATAAATCTTTGCCTTCTTGTTTCTAAAATTCTTGTAGAAAGTGCACCAGGAACATTGCATCCTAAACCTAGAAGCATTGGTATTATTGCAAGCCCATGCATCCCAAGCTTATGCAATATTGTATCAACCAATGTTGCTAGCCTTGGCAAATACCCGCTATCTTCAAGGAGACCTAAAACAAAATAAAAAGAAATTATGTAGGGAAGGACTACAGCAATCGGAACATAGATTCCTGTTGTTAATAAACCCATAGATTGTAGATAATCTATTTTTCCATCGATTAGTGTTCCAATGAGAATTTCTTTTAAGAACCCACTTAAATGATTACCCAACCAATTTGCTATTGGTGTATAAAAATTGAACAAATAGTCAAAAATTCTTGATAGAGATTCGCCTATAAATCTGACAACAAAAAATGATAAAATTAGAATTACAGTTCCTACGGGGATTCCTGTTAAAGGTTTTATTGTTAGGTCTTCAGCAATCTCCAGAAATGTGTGATCTTTATGTCTTATTTTTTGAACTTCTTTTACAATCTTACCTATAAAGGCCCATTTCTCTTTTCTCTTCAATTTTATTGGATTCTTTCTTGCTTTTTTTAAATACGATACAAGTTTTTTTATGCCTTCTCCAGTCAAAGCAACTGTAGGTATCACAGGAACACCAAGCAATTTTTGTAATTTTTTAATGTTGATTTTAATACCTTTATGTCTAGCTTCATCCCAGCAATTCAATGCAACAATCATTGGTTTATTTTTTTCAAGCAATTCTAAAGTGAGATAAAGATTCCTTTCCAGATTTGTAGCATCAATAACATTTATTATAAGGTCGCCTTCTTTAAGCATTTTAACAGCAACAATCTCTGCCTTTGATATTGGTTCGAGTGTATAAGTTCCTGGCACATCTATGACTTCAACGATTTCTCTACCAAGCTTCATTTTTCCTTTTTTAAATTCTACCGTTGTTCCTGGATAATTGGAGATGATAACGTTTATTCCGGTGAGTCTTGAAAATAAAGTACTCTTCCCAACGTTTAAATTCCCCATTAATAGAATTCTCATTTTTCAGGTTCTACATAAATTCGCATTGCCATTCCTCTTCCAATTGCTACTTTAGTATTATCTACCTCTATAACAATTGGTCCTCTAAATGGTTGACCTGTAATTTTTTTAATAATCTTCCCAACTCTTATATTCAATGCTTCCAATTTTCTTAAAAACTCCCTTCCACCTTCCAATTTTTTAATGACAGCTTTTTTTCCTTCTGGTAAATTTATTAATGAGATTTCCATCTAATAAATTTAATTAAAATTTACTTATTAGCTTTTCCAATTTAAAGCCTTTTAAGCTAAAAAATCGAAAGATTTATATGAGGTTTAATTTCTTTCGGTAAGATGGGAGATGAAGTTTAAAATTGAAATTCCACCGTTAGAGGAATTTATAGTTTATGAAAAATTTTATGGGGTTTTATTTAGGGATAAGAATATTTTGAAGTACTATTCAAGGGAAGACAATAAAGTTTACGAATTAGAAACAACAAATGAAGACGGAACTCTGTGTATCTTAGCGGATGTTGAAAAAGGAGAAGTTTATTTTGGAGGAGGACTAGGGACAATTTGTTCGTTATTTAGCGAATTTAAATCGACAAGAGAATATTCTGCAAGATCTGTCATAAAGCATAAGGGCGAAATACTAGACGGTGGATGGTATGGTTTAATGAAAACCTTAACAGATGAAACTTTAATTTCCGAGGAAGATATGAAAGAAAATTGCATTGAATTAATCGAGAGTTTGTTTGTGGATGAATACCAAAATTTATATGCTTTAGTTAGGAATAAAGATGATACCCACAGTATAATAACCTTGCCTGAAAATTCTGGAAAATACAGTATAGGAGAGGAAATTTTACATTACAATGTTAAAAATATTTACATTTCTCAAGCAATAGCTATTCCTGGTAAGTTAGAAGGAATTAATGGCAAAACTTATCCTTTCTCAATACTTAGCTGCGTGAATTCAAAATATTTAGATATTAATGATAAAAAAATTGAAGGGAGCGAAGTTGAAGGTGAAGAAAAAATTGGGAGGATCGCTCTTTTATTATCTTCTACAAATAAAATCGAATTAATCTATTCAGGTTATGATATAAATGAAATTGTAAAAGTGGAAATTAAAGACGGAAAAGTTAAGAAAAAGAAGACGTTAGTTTATGGATTGTCTGATTTAGTTTTAGCTTTAGAACCTGTTTTTGATAAAGATTTGCATGAAAAACTTATAGCTAAAGGATAAAAATGGCTAAAATTAAAATCCCTCCATTGGAAAAATTTATAGTATATAAAAAGTTTTACGGAGTTTTGTTTAGAGACAGTGATTTTTTGAAGTATTACTCAGTGGAGGATAACAAAATTTACGAATTAATAAGGATAAGGAGAATTTACTCCATTTTTGCAGACACAGAAAATGAAGAAGTTTATTTTGGAACTATGGATGGGGATATTTAT
>JAFCFS010000046.1 GCA_017608525.1 Candidatus Woesearchaeota archaeon
AATCACCTATAATTTTTGACACATACTCTAAAACACCCTCAGAAAATTTCTCCAACTTTTTCCTTGTCATCTTTTCTCTCCTTTGCTAATATCTTACCAAATTTTTTCCAGGAAAATTTGCAATGGCAGATAACGTTCTGTGGGTATGCGAAGCCCGTAAGGATTTGGGTGAGCGAAGCGAACCGCACACTCGCTGTGAAATGCGCCACGCGTGAGCGAAGTTCAGCTCAGACAGTCAATCAGAGGTATCCATATTGTCCTCTCGACGCTACTTGAAAAACATGGTGTAAAGCTTTTGTCGACCACAGAGCACATTACAGACGATCCTTCAGGAACATTTGGGCGGAAGATCCTCGAAACAGTGAATGAGTGACACTTTCAGAATTCAAAACAAAAAAGGGTTCGGATCGAACCCCCATCGTGCTGTTAACCCTTACTCAACGTCTGTCCCTGGCTCCGGCGGAGCGTAACCAGATTAACCACTATTTGGAGGTTAAAAAATGTACAACATGCAGTGATAAATAATTTAAATTGTTAATAGGGTGTCACAAAAAAAGTGGCCTCTCAAATTTCAATAGTGATACCATTGAAATATCTCAACACAATAAAAGAAGCCCAAATAAATGGTACCACAAGAACTTACAAAAAGTGATATTGTAAAGATTATTGAGTAGTTAGACAAGCTTTTGCCTTCTAACTTCGTTAACAAACAAGGTAGAGGTAGAAGAAAAGCTTATTTTGACAAGAGCATCTTGAAACTTTCCATTTTTTGGATATAGAAAGACTTGAAAGGATTGATCTGGTGGTGGATTCCTTTCGCAATCAAGACTTGTGAAGCCCATACAGCACAAAGACGAAGAAGAGCTGGGAAGTACAAAGACGCTCAATTCAGTTGGACAAAGACGACAAAAGGCCGGGAATATGGAGGAAAGGTACATATGAGTTTGGATGCACAAAACTTATTGATTCAGGATTGGATGACAATGACAGCTGCGCAGACAGCGCGTATGATTCGAAATAGATATACCGTCGCCTTCACAGAAAGGTTGCTGATATTATTGATTGTTACTGATTTTTGAGACACCCTAGGTATATAGAAAATAATGAAGAGAGAATTTTGACTGCTGAAAATAGAAAATACAAAGATATTATTATAAAACCCTCGGATAGTTTTCTGGTTTTTGGCGTAGTAGTAGGATTCTTATTTGATTTTAAACCGCATAAAGATTTTTTGTAAAATGAGAGTGGAGATTGTAATAAACTAAGATAATGGAACTTAACATATGAAAGGATGTAATAATTATATTAGCTTGCCTAAAGAATGGCTAAGTAAAAATCTAAAATACTAAAAGGAGAAAAATAATATGTCTTTAATAGAGGAACATATTAAATTACTAAGAAAAAACCGCTTGGTTAAGCGGTGTATTATGGAATTATTTACTTATTTACTCCACTCCATTGACACTATATCACACTTCATAGAAGAATATAAACAAAAAGGAAAAACTTATATAAACAGAATATAGAAAAATAAAAGTCAAACACCTTTGAAAATAATTAAAACAAAAAAATCTAAAAAACAACTACATTTCATAGTGCATAATTATTGATCTTTCTAATATTAACAAATGAACATGGAGGAGGTCAAAATAGATAAGAAAATATCTCAATTTACCAAAGAATTATTGGAATGGTGGAAAGCAAATAAAAGAGACTTTCCGTGGAGAAATACTAAAAATCCATATGCTGTGATATTAGCGGAATTTCTTTTAAAAAAGACAACTGCACAACAGGCTGAAAAAGTATATTTCCAACTACTGACAAAATATTCTACTACAAAAAAGCTTGCAAGAGCTCGTATAAAAGATTTGGTAAATATGCTAAAACCTTTAGGTATGGAATATAAAAGAGCAGAATTATTAAAACAATTTGGTGAATTTATTGAAAATAATTACGGTGGAAAAATACCTGCAAAGCAAGATGAATTATTAAAAATACCGGGAGTAGGTTTGTACACCGCTAATGCAGTTTTGAGTTTTGTCTACAATGAGAATGTTCCAACTGTAGATACTAACTTTATACGGATTATACAAAGAGTTTTTGGGATAAAATCATCAAAAAAACGAGCACGCGAAGATAAAGAAATATGGATCTTTGCACAAAAGCTTATTCCAAATAATAAAAGCAGAGATTTTAATTTTGCTGTTTTAGATTTCGGTGCACTAATTTGTACTGCTAAAAAGCCAGGTTGTACAGTATGTCCATTAGCAGATATTTGCGAATTTAATAGAAGTAAGTGACTAATAATTATTTACTGAATACGATTTCTTTCCTCATTTTTTTAATGTTATTCATTGTCCAAAAATCTTTAAATTTTGGATTTCTTAAATTTCTTAAAAAATCCCAGTATGTTGAATTTAAGTGATCTTCAACACCAAAAATTTGTCTTTTAATTTCTAGTGCAACCGGCAAAATCCCTAAAGGCGGAACTGCATTTCCGATTTGTGTCCTTATTTTACCTCGAGTGCCGTAAAATACAAAATCGTCGGGAAATGTTTGGAACCTAGCCCTTTCACGGTTTGTCAAAGGCCGAGGTTCTTCGTAGTGGTATCCGTGTGTCCCGCCCCCACCGTTGGCAATAATTGTGTTAGAAGGTTTGTTCCTATCAAGTTTTCTATAAATATTACTCATTATACTCTTAACTTTTAAATGCTCAGGAAGGTGTTCAAAATTTCCTCCTTCAGGAATAGCTTCAAGCATTTTTTCGACTTTTTCTGAAACTTTAGGAATTTCATTATTGTGGGGGACGAGTTTAACATCTTCAAAGTATATAGCCTTGCCCATTAAAGCTTCTCCAGATGAAATATAATTACTTTCGGAGTAAATTGGCTTTGGAAAGACGAATTCCTTTTTTAAGTCATTTCTAATTCCAATTATCAAAACCCTTTCGCGTGTTTGAGGGACACCGTAATCAGCAAAATTTACTTTATAAATATAAACTAAGTATTTATCTTCATTGTTTCGAGCAAAAAGGCTGTCTCGGTTTCTAAATTTATGTATTATTTTTTCAAAAAGATCAACGTTGTAATTATCTTTATAAAATTCATTGACAGCTTTAGAAGGATTCAAAAAATCATTAAATATTAAAGCTATAGCATTTCCTCCATTAGCACTAAGTATGCCTTTTACATTTTCAGCAATAAAAACTTTAGGCTTTTTATGAGCTACCATTCTTACGAATTCCTTGTACAACTGTCCACGCTTTACTAAAATTCCCTGTCTTTTCCCCCCTCCTAATATTGAAAAATCTTGGCACGGGAAGCCCCCAATTATAACGTCGGCTTCAAGTATATCATCGTGATTTATTTTTGAAATATCTCCTTGTGTTATCTCATGGTCAAAGTTAGCCTCATATGTTAAACACGCTTCTTTAAAAATATCATTTGCAAAAACAATATTAAAACCTGCAGCATAAAATCCCAAATCCATTCCTCCTGCTCCGGAAAAAAGGCTAATTACTCTCATTTTATTGTCCCCCTTTATTTATGCTTTGTTAACTAATTAATTAACATAGCTAATTTTAGATGGCTTAAAGTCATTATAGCACAAATTCCTTATAGCACAAATTCCTTTGTAATTCAATTTTATAAAAAAGAGGGGGGGTAATTTTGAAAATTTTTGAGAAAACAATAAAAAACCAAAAATTGAAATTACAGGTATTTGATATTGATGATATTGAAAAACTTGAAAAGATTCTTCTTCACTGGCGCAATATTAATGATATTTTAAAGGAATTTCCAAGTAGATTAGTGAATACTCCTGAGGTACTTTCAGAAGGTATTTTTTGTTTTGCTTATGGTATAGAAAAATTTGCCAGAGTGATTAAAGGAAATTCCTATGATGTTGTAGATTTAAGTACTGGAGACGGAATTCAGGTTAAAAGTACCACTGTTGAAAAAGATTTAACATCTTTCGGTCCAAATACTCAATGGGACAAATTGTACTTTGTCGATTTTTACGGAGTTAATAGTTCAGATGACAAAATAAAAATATACTTAATTGACAGCAAGGTTGTATATAAAGTTAAAGTTAATAAAGAACAAACTTTTGGAGATCAACAAAAAGAAAAGAGAAGACCTCGTTTTAGTATTAAGCAAGAAATTATAGGGAAAAAAGGTATTTTGCCTGATAAAGAAGTTTCAATAAATGAACTAAAAAAATGCTAAAAACATGAGGTGTGAAAATTGGAAAACATTTATTCTAAGCGTGTTTCGGAAGAATTAAAAAGCTTATTGGGATTAATAGGTGCTAGCTACGATGATGTAAAAGATAAATTAAATTGGCATAAGTCGCAAATTTCGAAATTTTTATCTGGAACTCAAACCATTAAGATTGACACTTTTGTCTTATTTTGCAAAGTTCTAGAAGAGTTAAATTCTGAATACAACGAACCTGTTCCTCCTGAATTGCTGAAGCCGTGGGAAATATTAAAAAGGGCTTTAAGCGAACAATGAAAACCAAGATAGAACTTCTGCTTTTAAGAGTAATATTTTCTTGATTTGTTTGTCTTTCTTTGTTTTATTGGAATCGGATTTGTAAAAAGTTTGGATTCAAGTACAAACAATAAAATTTAAATATCTTTTTCTTCAGCATACTGTTACCATCCATCTTTATAACGTTTTATTTTCCATAAACATTTCTTTTTGAAGCAAACTAGTAAGTTTTTGGCACGTTTTCATTGTTGCTACGGGAACGTAGGGGAATAAAATCGAAAATACAGCCTCAATTTCGCGGATCCGCATAAATAAAAAGTTGTTGAAGTTTTACTTCCACGTTATGTACTTTAGTCTGTTCCAAAAAAGTAAAAGCATAAAAAAGCGGAGCCAATTTGAGCTCCGCTTATTATATCGAACTATAATCACTAAACAGGTTTCTCTCACTGGCTCCGGCGGAGGGACTCGAACCCCCAACCTAGTGGTTAACAG
>JAFCFS010000047.1 GCA_017608525.1 Candidatus Woesearchaeota archaeon
TCCTTTGGCATTTCTGGAAAAAGCTTTATTATTTCTATCCTTTCCTTCTTACCATACAATTTTATTGGGGTAATAATGAGATCTCCAGTAATGAATGCATAATTTGCCTTTTTCTCTTTCAAAATATCATACACATGTGAAGTAATATAATATTCCTGGATTTCTTTAGCATGTGGAGAAATACGATATTCATAAATTTTTTCAAGTTTTTCTATAACAGATTCTTCAGCTTTGTAAAAAAATGAATTTCTCAATATTTTTTCTTTTAAGCTTTCTTCGCCAACCATACTAAATCTTTCTTTATCCACAAGGTATTCTGCAATTATGTCTATTGCCTTTTCTTTTCGCATTTTAGACTCTGTTTTTAACATAGCATTTATAAAATTTTCGTTTTTTGTTACTTTGGAGTGGTTAGCTATATTGTATCATAAAATTTAAAAATATTCATTATTTCACTTCTTAAAATGCTAAACAGAATAAAAACTATTATCTTGCTAGGTGGACTTGCTGGATTGATGTTGCTTATTGGAAGTTATTTTGGGAAAACTGGTCTATTTATTGGTTTAATTTTTGCCATTGCTACAAATTTCTTTTCGTATTTCTATTCTGACAAATTGGTTCTTTCAATGTATAGAGCAAGAAAAGTTAAAGAAAGCGATTTTCCAAGATTGTGGAGGATTGTTAAGGAAGTTTCAAGAATGGCAAAAATAAAAATGCCAAAAGTTTATGTTATCCCCTCACACACACCAAATGCATTTGCAACAGGAAGGAATGAGAAAAATGCTGCCGTTGCCTGTACTGTTGGAATATTGGAAATACTGAATGATGAAGAATTAAAAGGTGTAATAGCTCATGAAATCTCCCATATAAAAAACAGGGATATATTGATCCAAACAATTGCATGTACAATAGGTGCTGTAATTTCCTATTTAGCAATGATGGCAAGATGGGCAGCAATATTCGGAGGTTATAGGGATGAGAGAAGGGGTGGTGGAATTGAATTATTGGCATTAGCGATAATTGCTCCGATTGTTGCCTTAATAATTCAGCTTGCCATTTCAAGAAGTAGGGAATATCTTGCTGATGAATCTGCAGCCAAACTATTGCATAATCCAAAAGGATTGGCATCTGCACTTAGGAAACTGGAAATTGGTATAAGACATACGCCAATGAGGTTTGGGAATAGTGCAACAAGCAGCCTATTCATAGTTAATCCATTTAGAGGGGAAGCATTGATAACCCTTTTCAGTACCCATCCTCCAATAAAGAAAAGAATAGAAAGATTATTGAGTTTAAAGCTCTAATTTACCAGTTCAATTTTTCCATATTTTCCAGCAGTTAATTGCATCTCTCCCTGAAATTCATTAACAAAGCCATTTGTGATTTTAATCTTATCACCAACTTTAATTTCTTTAATATCCCCTTCCCATACAGCCAATTTTATTTTTCCAGTATCATCTTCAGCTATTGCGGTGGCTACCCATCTTTTTTTACCACTTTCAGAAAATTCCCTGATTCCTAAGATTTCAGTTACTTTTACAACGATATTAACTCCCCTTTGCTCTGGCTTTAGTTCTGAAATTTTCATCATAACACCAAACAAATTTTTTATTTATATTTTTTACTTTTAAAGAAATATAAATTCGGCATTTTAATTGAAAAGTAGAACACAAAAAGCAAAGATTTATAAACTATTAATAAATTGAATTTTTAAATAAAAGTGTTCTTCTTCTGAACACTTTTATTTAAGGAGAGTTAAATATGAGAGGAAAATTTGGAAGAAGATTTGCCCCTGTTAATGTTGGGGACGAAGTGGATGTAGAGATTGAATCTACTGGCTCAAAGGGAGATGGCGTAGCGAAAGTAAAAGGGTTTGTAATTTTTGTTCCAGAGACAAAGAAAGGCGATAAGGTAAGGATAAGAATAACTAAAGTTTTCAGAAGTGTCGGCTTTGGAGAAGTTGTGGAAAGGAAAACAGAGGAAGCTGAGCCAGAAGAAAGTGAGACTTTTGGTGAAGAAACTGAGAAAGAAGTTTTTTAATTTTTTATTTTTTCTTTTTTCGTAATTCTTATAAATAGGGCAATTAATACCATAATGAAAATGGAAGATTTTTCTCTTTGGGTGGAGAAATACAGACCTAAAACATTTGACGAAATTAAAGGGCAGGAAAAAATAGTTGAGAGAGTAAAAGCTATGGTCAAGAAAAAAAACTTGAACAATTTGCTCCTTGCAGGTCCTGCCGGATGTGGAAAAACTACCCTAATTCTGGTTGCAGCAAGAGAACTTTATGGTGATGCATGGAGAAACAACATTCTTGAAACAAATGCATCTATGGAAAGAGGAATTAATGTAATAAGGCAAGACATTAAAAATTTTGCAAGAACAAGAGCGGTTGGAGATTTTCCATTTAAGATTTGTATATTAGATGAGGCAGATGCTCTAACTAAAGAGGCACAGCAAGCATTAAGAAGGACCATGGAGACATATTCACAAACATGCAGATTCTGTTTGATAGCAAACTTTTCAAGCAAAATAATAGAGCCAATCCAAAGTAGGTGTATTGTTTTTAGGTTTAAGCCATTAGATAAAAAAGCGATAACAGAGCTAGCCAAGTATATTGCAAAAAATGAAAACTTGAAGATAGATAATGCTGCTTTAGATGCTTTATACAGGATAAGCGATGGTGATGCAAGAAAAGTTGGAAATGTATTACAAAGTTGTGCAGCAATAAGCAACAAAATTACAGAGGACCTTATTTATGAGGTTGTAAGTGCAGCAAAACCGGAAGAAATAAATGAGGTTCTAAAACTTGCACTCAAAGGAAATTTTGTTCTTGCTAGGAAAAAAATGCTTGATACTATGCTCAACCATGGATTAAGCGGGATTGATGTTATTAAACAAATTCAAAAGGAAGTTTGGAATCTAAAAATAAGTGATGAAAAAAAAGTTCTACTTATTGAGAAATGTGGTGAAGCTGAATTTAGAATGGTTGAAGGTTCTGATGAATTTATACAATTGGAAGCGCTTCTTGCAAGTTTTGTTAAAATAGGATTAACTTAAAATGTTGCTGATAGAAAAATATAAGCCAAAATATGAAGAATTGGAAAAGAGGGAGCCAGCAGTTAAGGAACTAAAAAATCTGATTCTTAAAGAAAAGGGAGGAATTTTAGTTTATGGTCCTGTTGGATGCGGGAAAACAGCAGCTGTGCATGCGATAGCAGAAAGGTACAATCTTGAAATCCTCGAAGTTAATGCATCGGACACAAGAAATAAAAAAATGGTAGAATCTATTATAGGGAGTTCAAATGCACAAATGAGTTTATTTGGTAAAAAGAAGGTTATTCTTGTTGACGAGGTCGATAATATTGCTGGAAGGGAAGATTACGGAGGAATACAAGCACTTGCAAAAATAATCGATAACTCAAATTTTCCAATAGTTCTTACTGCAAACAATATTACAGATAAAAAAATGAGTGTTTTAAGAAAGAAATGTAAATTAATCGAGTTCGGCAAGGTTAGCTACGATTCTATTTTCATGATATTAAAGGAGATATGTAAGAGGGAAGGAATTAAATGCGAAGATGAAATATTAAAAATGATTTCGAGAATCTCAGGAAACGATGTTAGGGCAGCAATAAATGATTTAGAAGTTCTTTCAGCTTCCAAAAAAGAGATAACTAATAAAGATTTGGAATGTTTGGGGTTCAGGGAAACAAGAACAAAGGTTGAAGAAGCACTGAATTTAATTTTTAAGAGCAAAAAGCCAGAAATTGTTTTAGGGGCTTTAGATTATGTGGATATTAACTATGAGGAATTTATTTTGTGGTTGGAAGAAAATTTGCCAAAGGTATATGAAAAAGAAGATTTAAATAAGGCCTTTGACATGCTTTCTAAAGCTGATGTCTTTTTTGGAAGGATTAAAAGATGGCAACACTGGAGATTTTTAGTTTATATCAATGCATTTCTGACAGCAGGCGTTGCTCTTGCTAAAGAAAAGAAAGGAAGAGGGGAATTGAGTTTTGCTAGACCGTTAAGACCATTGAGGATATGGCAGTCAAATATTAAAAACGCTAAGAAATTGGTGCTTGCTGAAAAAATTGCTGAGAAATTGCATTGCTCTTCCAAAAAAATATTTGATACCACAATTCCATATTTGAAATTTATTGTTAAAAAAGAAAAAGAGAGGTTTTTCAAAGAATTTGGGTTGGAGAAAGAAGATTTAATTTTTTAAGAACTTTCCTTTAGCTCCAATTTTTTAATTAACTCAAATATTTTTTCTTTTAATTCGTAAAACAAGGGAGTAAATTCTTCCACGGCTTCCTCGACTAACCTACTTTCAACGTCTGAAATTTTTAAAATTATTTTACGTCCCTCATCAAAACCAATTTTTTCAAAAAATAAGAGAACGTCATTTAATTCTCCATGTAAAGATCTCCAATCACTAATTACTCTTTGGACTATATCTACTTGTTTTCTGAGTTCTTTAATGAGTTCTTTTTTATTCATCTTTTTCCTTCCAGTCAAATTCGTGATGAAAATTGAATATGTTCTTACTTCGTTTTGTATTTGATTGTTTTTTCCAAATTAATTCGTCATTTAAGTGGTAGCATTCACATCCTTTGTGGGGTTTGTCAGCCCTTAATCTGAATACTAGTTTATTTCCATCAATATTTAATGTTTCATATACGTATCCTTTATTAACACCAAATTCTTTTCCAAAACCACTTTTCTTTTCATATGGTGTACTAGAAATCCTAGACTTAGGCAACACACTTTCAAGAGTATCGAAATAGCTTTTCTTTTCCAATTTTGGCTCTATTCCCTGACTGCTTATTCCTTTTATGCCTTTTATGGGCTCTATTGTTTTAGT
>JAFCFS010000048.1 GCA_017608525.1 Candidatus Woesearchaeota archaeon
TACGGCTTTTTGAACTACCAAAAAATGAATTATAATGTTCCATTAATACTGGAAAATCAGAAATTTCAATCGATAATAATGAAAAAAACCTTCTAAAAAAATTTTCAAGATATTTCAGACCATCTGTTTCTTTAATTTTGATAGAATTGCAAAGTCTTAAAAATTGTTTTATATTTATATCTGATGTATCAACACCAGCATTGCTTAAATCATTTATAGTTTCATTACTCCATCGCAATCTTCTAATGTATAAATTAGGAGAAGGCTCAGTTAAGATTATTCGTGATAGTTTAAACCAAAAATTATCAATATCTCTTGAAAAAGGAGCCATTCCAGGTCCATCAAAGCTATAATCAGGAAGTTTCAGCATGAGTTTTCTTGTAACACTTGCTATATGAACCCATTGAGGTGCAAGAACGCAAATCTCATTTTGTGAAATGCCATATTCCCCTGAATTTAATTCAATTAATCTGACTATTTCATCAATTAAATCATCTTTAACAACCCATCTATTAAGAGTTATTTGACTTTCGTAATCTTTGTTAACTCCAACCGCTTCGATATTATTTTCAAATGTTTTAAAATACTCGAAATAATCTGTTATCTTCTTTGAAGATCGGTAATTTTTAGACAAGTTTAATTGTTTGATTTTTATTTTACATAATTTTTCTAATTCTGTTTTTTCAATAGGATGCCCGCCTAACGTTTGATAGATCGATTGATTAGGATCACCAACAATAAATAATTTTGTACATTGTTCACTTTCTTTAATGATAGAACTAATAATAGAATATTGTATATCTTTAGTGTCCTGATATTCATCGACTAAAATATATGGAAATATCTTTGATAGGATAGAGCTAATTATGGGATATTCTCTTAAGAGTTTAAGTGCATAAAACAAAATCAGTTCGAAATCGATTTGGTTATTGTCTCTTAAAATCTTAAAATATTCCTTAAGAATCGTTTTGACCGAATTTATTTTATGTATATTTGATGTTGTGGTTTCACATATAAGTTTAGGACTTACAATATATCCACAATCCCAATAGCTAATCTTGTCATTCCCCATTAAATGATGATTTTTGTTATAGTTAACCGACATTGAGCAGTTGCATTTTTAAAAAAATTAGATAAACTCCTCTGCACTGAATTGGATAGCAGATTTGCTGAATTTATTGCTGAGGAGGAGTCATGGATATTGAAATAAAGCGCTTGGATCATCTCGGAATAGTTGCCGGAGTAATCAAAGATCTCAAACTGATAGAAATGATTGACGAACGTATTAAACCGGATGAACTGGAAGAGATCAGCACGGGTGAAGCCGTTGCAGGAATGATA
This sequence comes from Candidatus Woesearchaeota archaeon, assembly GCA_017608525.1. Classification (GTDB taxonomy): domain Archaea; phylum Nanobdellota; class Nanobdellia; order SCGC-AAA011-G17; family GW2011-AR17; genus JAFCFS01. The sequence goes on from JAFCFS010000048.1 coordinate 1,342, forward strand.
CTCAATGGACTCGGGTTTTCTCAAAAACCGCTTTCGCTGACCCCTCAGTTTTTCAAAAACAAACCGATGGAACAATTGTTTCGGGAAGGTGTTGAAGCTGACCATTTTAATCGTTTCAAATTGGGGCGTAGTCTTGATAAGGCATTCAATTATGGAGTTGATTGTCTTTTCAGTGAACTTTCTTTTCCTATTTGCAAGGCCGAGCAAGTCGATCTCCGATTCAACGATCTTGATACCACCTCCTTTTCTCTTACAGGAGACTATTTGCCGGATACAGATGAGCAGGCCATACACATCACCCATGGCTATTCCAAAGATCACAGAGCAGATCTTAAACAGGCAGTACTGGAAATGGTTGTTTCTCAGGATGGAGGTATTCCTCTGTTTTGTAAATGCCATGACGGTAATGCCTCAGACAACGAAATTTTTAAACATCGAGCCAATGAACTGATCCGGCAGTTTAAAGCTGGAAGCATCCCTCGTTATCTAATAATGGATTCCAAAGGATACACCAAAAAAAATGCCCCAAATCTGGCAAAAGTGCCCTACATTACCCGGATTCCAGAAACATTTAACGATGTTAAACTGCTCATTAACCAAGCCCTGAGTTGGGATGATCAGTGGATCACCATCAATAAAGACTACCGCTTTCAGTGTTTTGAACTGGGACATTATCATATTGATCAGCGCTGGATGGTGGTATATTCCCAAGGCGCTTTTGAACGTGCTGAGAAAACGCTGAACAAACGGAGCAAAAAGGAGGACAATAGCATTGAAAAACAACTTTTTCACCTTCAGGCGCAACGTTTTAAAACTAAAAAAGAGGCCAGCAAAGCCCTGGAAGAACTCAGTGAAAAATGGAAATATCATGAGATTGACGAATTTCATTTCCACAAGCATGTAAAGTACGCTAAAAAAGGCAAACCTACAGCTGACAGTCCGATAAAAAGTATTCAGTGGCAAATTAAAGCTACCTTTAAACGCGATGAAAAGCGCATAGCTCATGCCCAACATTGTAAAGCCTGCTTTGTTTTGGGGACTTCAATTCCATTGAATCAACTGAGTAACGAAGATGTTTTTTGGGGTTATAAGAATCAGTCCCAAGTCGAACGGGGTTTTCGTTTCCTGAAAGACCCTGTTTTTTTTGTTTCTTCCCTATTTGTAAAAAAACCTTCCCGAGTTCAAAGCCTTTTGATGGTTATGACATTGGCTCTTCTGGTTTATTCGATTGCTCAGCGACGGATGCGGAAAAAATTGGAACAGACCGGTGAATCTCTCCCAAATCAAATCGGTCAGCCAACAAAAACACCTACTCTCAGATGGGTATTTCAATTGCTGGAAGGCATTGACCATGTAAAAATAAAAATACAAAATGGATATCAGACTGTTATTAATGGAATAACTGACCTTCATAGAAAAATTCTCAAACTGTTTGGAAACACTGTATGTCGGATATATCAAATTTATTCTACATAGGGCTGCTCAATGTCGGGTTAAGACACAGTTCTGAAATTATTTCTTCAGAATCATATGAATTTGTAACCCTAAACCCTTTTTTTAATTGATGAATATACAATGAATAAGGTCTTATAATCCATTCCAAACAAAAAGCATGAATTGTTCCTATCCAAAGTTGTTTTGTGTTAACCCCCAATAATTCAATACGTTCTTTTATTTCATCTGCTGCTCTATTGGTATATGTAATTGCAATAATGTATTTTTTAGTATCGGTTAATTTTGATAATTCGAAAGCAATTTTATATGTTAACGTTCTTGTTTTACCACTACCGGGACAAGCAACTAACAGGATATTATTATCATCAGTTATTGCATCAAGTTGTTCAGCATTTAAATCTTTATCGTTCCAAACGCACATGTTATACTCTTTTTAAGAAATTAATAATTTGGTCATCTTGAATTGTAGTTTCTAATTCAAGTATTAAATTTTGTAATGTGATGCAATTTTTTCTGTATTCTTCGATAGCAAGATTTAAAGCATCAAAGTCAATTTTACCATCATCAAATACCTTATTCTTCTGAACTCTATATTCTATAATATTTGATAATGTCTCTACATTGAAATCCAATTTTGCAAATATCAGTGCATCTAAAATGTATTCTGGAATGAAAGTTTGAAATGAAATGTGTTTACCTAACATAATAGCAAACCATCCTTTGCCAACATTATTTGCCATTGTTAATACTCGCTTCCCGTAATAAATGACTTCCTCAGAATCCATATCCTCATTTGATTTTTTAATAGTTTTCGGATCTGTATAGATTTCAGAAACTAATTGTTTAACTTCACGTTTATTTGCTTTAGCAACAAAATCAACTTCAAAAGTATATTCAGCATAGAAAGGTTTAATCCATTCATTATTTTTTGAAAATTCATCAAGTTTTTCTTTACGAGCGGCGCCTTTTTCTTCTGCTCCTTTATTTTTTTCTTCTATTGCTTTGTCTAAATCGGTTATAATGCTACACTTTCTTTTTATTCTATCCTCATGAAATATTTGAGCAACATTTTCAAAACCAGTGCTTCTAATATTAATAAGGCTAATACCTAATTCGTCTAAACTTACACCCAAAACTTTTTTAACCATTATTGGGATAAGTATTTCTTCTGCATCACCTTCAACTAACATTACCCCTTTTGCAAAAAGCAAGTTACTCCTTACTGCATCAAGATACCTTTCTAATTTTGTGATATCTTTAGTGTCTAATTTTTTTGCAGGTTGATATACTTCCGCATGGTTTTGCTTTTTTGCCAAAATATTCATACTTGAAATTTTGCTAACTTCTGAAATATGAGTTGAATGTGTTGAATAAATGATTTGCGTTTCACCAAAATCAAGATTATCAAAAAGAGTTTTTTGAATGTGAGTATGAATATGGGCTTCGGGTTCTTCAATTAATAAAAAATTTGCAAATGTATCTTTATCTTTTTGGTATTTGTATTCTAATAATTTCAAGGTCAGGTAAATCAAGTTTGCTCCACCCAAACTTAATTCATGAATTCCGCCTTCATGGTTTTCATTAGGTTCTCCAATAAACAACTTTAACGATTGAAGTAATTTTTCTGCGTCATCAGATAGGCTTGATTTAATAGATAAAGAAGAAGGTGAGTATGTTTCTCCTACAGCTTCTTTGATTGTGTCTTTAATATCAGTTCTTATTTTTTGAACATCTGATAACGCTTCTATTTTTTCATTTAATTCCCCTACTCGTTTAGAAATAGGTTTGAAGTCTTCTTCGTTTATTTTGCCACTTTGATTTCTCGGTGGATGTCAAGCAAGTTGTCGCCTAAACCTTAAAAAAGATGCTCTCTTTTCATCACCATAAAAACATCGTTTCTGCCCGAAAAAGCTTTCCATGCCCTCCGACGGGTTT
>JAFCFS010000012.1 GCA_017608525.1 Candidatus Woesearchaeota archaeon
AAAACGAGGAGGAATAAACCTGCCAGAACAGTATAGCTTGTAAATATTTTAATAAAAGAACCAATTATTTCATTTAAACCAAAGCTCAATTCACCAAGCTTTCTAAGGCCGTACTTTATTGTCAGCTGAGCAATTCCGACAGTGAATACAGCAATTAAAATGCTCTTCTCTATTTTCATTTACCTCAACTCGATTTTGTCCTTTCTGCATTCCAAACCATGTATATTAACGTTAACACCTTTCAAACTCTTGACATAATCCCTTATTTTATCGTATACTGGAAAAACATGCTTTTCTTTATCAAACAAAAATTTATCTGCCGATTCATCAAAAGCGTGCTCTAAATAAACCCCGATTTCCCCAACACCGATTTTTCTCAGTTCCTCTATTGAAGGCAAAGGCTTTAAATCATAATTCATTGTATGGACGTCAGCTATTACTATTGCAATCTTATCCGAGTCTTTTGTTTTTGTAATGCCCTCAACAATATTTTCTTTTTGTTTTATATACTCAAAAAACATCATTCTGTTGGTTTTTTCATAGGGAGAATACACAAACGTTTTGTAGCCCAATTTTTGCAACTTTGCTATGGCTGAAAAAGAATGGAATTTTCCTACGCTTACAATAACAAATTTTTCTCTCGGATTTAAATTGTTTATTAAAGCTTTGTCTCTTTCCTGAATTTCCGTCTCTATTTTTTTCATGAATTCTATTTCTTTTTTGCTTGGTTTTTCCTCTTCCTCACAATTTTTTTCAACTTGGTTTATGTATTCTTCAACACTCAAAAGTTTGGGCATAATTTAACAATAAACTTTCCTTTTTAATTAATTTTCTGAAATTTCAACGAATGGAAAGCTTTAAAAACGTAATATGGATTTGGTTTCTTATGAAAAAAAGAAAGAGGATAGAACTTTTATTGGAGATTAAAGAAACAGAGGAAGAGGCCGAATTGCATAAATGGGTAGATCCGATATACGAAAAATGTTACAACTTTTTTAAAGAGTACGAAAAGAAGGATATGGAGAAGCCTAAATTGATTGTCTCCAACAAAATAGAAATTCCTTGTAGTTTGTACAACGTTAGTATAAAAGGCCTATCTTATGTCATTAAAGATCCCAAAATATATTTGCCAACAAAAATGGTTAGGGATGCTAAAAACGGCATGTTCTACCTCGATAACTTTTGTTCTGGCAGAATCTTTACCTATCCTGCTAAAAGCAAGCTAGAAAAAACATTGTTTCATGAACTGTCTCATTGTGCAGAGTTCTTCAAAAATGAATACTTGGATGAAGCGGTGGCCGAATTTAAATCACTAATCGTTGCAAGAAAATTTCCAGAGACTAAATTTTTTGCTATTACCAGATTACTTACTCTTCTTATATACACAAACGCTTTGGGATACACAAAAATTAAAGATATAAGAAAGACAAAATTAATAGAGATTTTTCAGCTCTCAGAAATGGAAAAAAATCTTGTGCAGGGAGAGATAAACTATTTTTGGGAAAACAAAAAAGTTGTTAAGAAGCATATCAAAAAACAAATTGGCTTTTTGAAAAAGAGGGGTGTGGATACTTATAAACCTCTTAAAGCATTTGCAAAATTGTTGAAAACGTTATGACTTTTGCTCAAGTTCCTTGTCCAAATCCATATGCGAACTTCATTAATGCATTTTAAGTGAAATTCCTAGCTTCACTATAAGATTCTAAGAGGTGAAAAAGAATCTATACCAATGGTTAAATCAATTTTTTATAAAATTCTAAATTAACAAAATTTTTTAAAAGAAACATTTATGTACCAAAGGATATAATTTTATACATATGGAACAAAAAAGTAGCTATATAAAAGTTTTGAAAATTTTTTTTGTAGAACCAACCACTATACATTTTATTAAAGAAATAAGCAGAAAAATTAAGCTTGCTCCAACCTCCACAAGAAATTATATTAAAGATTCTTTTATCAAAAAATTTAATAAAAAAAGAAAAAAAAATCCAAGCCTTTTGATGGTTTTATAGCTAAAAACTTGTAGAAAAGAAATTAGCAAAATAAACAAACTAATTAAGACAATATTCCTCCTTATTTTTGGCATTTAACAATAGTAATAGAATTTTTTTCGGAAATTTTATAAATTATCTGTTAAATTTTAAATAGGAAATGGAAGAAAATTTAAAACATAAACTTAAGGATGTTGGGAAATGGGTTCTCAAAGGACTAAAATTCAAAAAAGCTTTAGAGATAGCTATTCCTTCACAAACGGTATGGATATTGAGATGCTACGACACAAGAAACTACAATGTAACAACTGAGGAAGCATCTTTCTGCGAGGATAAAATAAGAAAACTTTTAGTTAAAAATGAAAAAGTAAAAGAATCTGGTTTTTCAGATCAGTACTATATAATAAGCGGTTCAGTAAAAGAATTGCTTGAAAACAAGATTTACGATAATAGGGCAGGAGAATATTTAGAAGAAAAAGAGAAAGAAACAATTTTAGATAAATTGAGAACAGAGGTAGCAGAAGTATTCAACTAGTTTTCCATTTTTCAACATTTTTAATTATTAGCTTTGCTTCTGTAGCCTTTACTACATCCTCGATAGTATAACCAGGAGCAACCTCTCTCAATATTAAACCTTTTTCTTTTGGATCATAGCTTACATCCATCACCGCCATATCGGTTATTATCCTGTTTACGGCCTTTTTTGCAGTCAATGGCAGTGTGCATTTCTTTTTAATTTTCGATTTTCCATTTTTTGTCAAATGAAATGTTGTTACTATAACATACTTTGTTCCAACTGCTAGATCCATTCCTCCGCCAAAACCAGGACCAATTCTACCTGGTAAGTTCCAATTTGCCAAATTTCCTTCTTCGTCAACTTCTAGTGCACCAAGAATTGTTGCATCCAAATGTCCTCCTCTAATCATTCCAAAAGAAAATGCGCTGTCAAAAAAGCTTCCATAAGGTTTAATAGTTACATAATTTCTTGCTGCATCTATTAGCTCTGGCTTTTCTTTTCCTTTTTCTGCAGGCGGACCCATTCCTAGAATTCCGTTTTCCGACTGTAAAAATATTTCAACATCTTTCGGAATATACTTTAGAACTTCAACAGGCAATCCAACCCCCAAATTAATGCAATAACCATCTTTTAACTCCAAAGCTGCTCTCCTCGCAATTCTTTCTATAAGCTTTTCATCTTTCATTTTCTTTTCACCTTAACTTTTTTGCCTTTAACAACAGCATCCACAAAAATTCCGGGCAGGTGAATTCTCTCAGGGTTTAGTGGTTTGTCGCTTATTACCTCTACTTCTGCAATTGTATAGTCAGCTGCCATGGCAACATAAGGATTGAAATTTCTTGCACTTTGCCTAAATATTAGATTTCCAAATTTATCCGCTTTATAGGCCTTAACAAGTCCAAAATCTCCTTTTATCGGAAGTTCAAGCAAGTATTCTTTTCCATCAATTTCTATTCTTTTCTTTCCCTTTTCAACAACAGTACCAACACCTACAGGAGTAAGAAATCCACCCAGACCAAATCCGGCTGCTCTTATTGCCTCTATTAAAGTACCCTGAGGAACAAACTCCAATTTGAAATTCTTTTTTTCCATCAATTCCCTAACCTTTTTGTTTATTTCTTTATTAACTCCAAGAAATGATGTAGCTAAATAATCAACCTGGTCATTCATAACGAGCTGTCCGACTCCATCGTCCGGAAAAGCTATATCATTAACAACAACATACAAATGCTTTATACCTGCTTTGCGAATCTCTTCCAATATTGTCTCTGGTCTTCCAACATAATAAAATCCAGAAACAAGCAATTTTGAGTGAGGTTTTATTAATTTTATAACATCGTCCAAACTTTTAACTTTGCTCTTCATACTATATCAGTCTATTTAACTCGAATTTATATTTTTTACGGTTATTCGCAAATTTTTTTAATTGCTATAAATTCTAATTTGTATGGATTCGGAAAAAGAAATTGAAGAAAATGAAAGTAAGTTGAAAAAATTTTACATTGTTTTTATGTCATTCTTGATTGTTGTTCTTGCCTTATCTTATTTTTTACTTGGACCAAGGATATTTGAAATAGTCGGAAGTTTAACCGAAAGCTCAGAGCTCAAAAATAATTTAACAATTGAAACGAAAAATTTAACAATAGTTCTGGAAAAAAATGTGTATAAAAGCCTTAAAGATATTTATTTTGAAAATCATGATAGGGAATTCAAGGCTTGTTTATTGGGAAACATTAAGAACAGAACCTATTATGTTTCTGAAATTTATATCCCAAAACAGAAAGGAGAGTTTAACAAAGTTGTTTATACTTCATGCCCAAAAGAAACAATAATAAGCTTGCATTCACATCCTTTCCTAAGATGCATTCCTTCAAAACAAGATTTTCTAAGTTTTTCAAATTTTAAAAAAATAAATCCAAATGTTCTTATGATGATTATGTGTTCTGAAGATAGGTTTTATGTTTACGGAAACTAAAAACTAAGCTTAAATAAATAGATTAAATTAATATTTGAGAAAAAGTCACTAACAGAAACAACACTACTCTTTTGCAAATTTAACCAATTAAATATTTTTGTATAACTGTAATTTCTTCAAAACTTAACATAATTAAAATGAGTATTTTGATTTTTTTAACGATGGCAATAACTCTAGTAAAGCTTTATGTCTAGGATCATTTTCTCTTAAATACAAAAAGTTTTGAGGGGGAGTGAAAAAAGGTATTCGTTTTTTAATCTCTGTTAATGGAATGGGCTTCTTATATTTCCTATATTTTTTAACTTCTAATGCATAACCTATACGCAATCCAGAAAAGTAAGAGCGTATCTCTTCTTTCGTATGAGGAGTCTTAGGTAAAGTATGTTTTATTAGGGCCAGCACAGGTTCACGTAAAACGACACCTACCATAAATTCCCCTACAATTTCTTGTTGATTTCTTGTAGCATATAACACAATTCTGCTTCCTTTGCTTATATTTTTAGGAGAGACTCTTCTGTATTCCCATTTCTTCTTCCCATTGAGGATTGCTTCTGCCCATTGTGGTAAAATAGATAATAATACGGTCTTTTCCATATTTCCTCCAAAATTTCCAAAAATCCTATATTACTGTGTTTCTTATTAGTTAAATAAGTTTGCAATTTTGTTTTAATTCTAATATAAATTAATTAACGTTTTTGTCCAATGAAGCGAGATAAAAACCAAATTTTAATTTTTCATCAAAATAAATAAAATAAGAAAACAATAAAATTTATAAACCGATTAAATTCAGATTTATTGAAATGGTTTTAGAAAAACTAGGAACATCATTGAAGAATGCCCTATCAAAAATAGCTAGAAGTATGTTTGTCGATGATAGGCTTATTGAGGAACTTATTAGGGACATACAGAGAGCACTATTACAAGCTGATGTTAATGTTAAATTGGTTTTTGAATTAAGCAATAGGATAAAAGAAAGGGCAAAAAAAGAAAAAACGCCATCTGGAATCACAAAAAAAGAACACCTGATAAAGATAGTTTATGAAGAACTTGTTAAATTTTTGGGGGACAAAAAATACGAAATAAAAATTGAAAAAAAGCCGTTCAAAATTATGCTTGTTGGTTTATACGGGTCTGGAAAAACAACAACAGCAGCAAAGATTGCAAAATACTACCTTAAAAGAGGATATAAGGTTTGTACAGTAGGCTTAGACATGCATAGGCCTGCAGCTCCAGAGCAACTGAAGCAGTTATGCGAAAAAATAAATGTTGCTTGTTTTATAGATAAAAATGAAAAAAATCCAATAAAAATATGGGATAAATTTAAAGAGCAAATAAACAAATTCGATATTGTTGTTATAGATACAGCAGGTAGGGACGTTTTAAGTAAAGATTTGGTAAAAGAAATCAAGGCTTTACACAAAGAAATAAAACCTAATGAATGCTTGCTTGTAATTTCTGCAGATATTGGCCAAGCAGCACAATTCCAGGCTCAGGAATTTAACAAAATGTGTAATATAACCGGCGTAATTGCAACAAAAATGGACGGAACTGCAAAGGCGGGTGGTGCATTAACCGCTTGCGTTGCAACAGATTCGCATATTAAATTCATTGGTGTAGGTGAGAAAATTGATGACATAGAGGAATTTAATCCAAAAGGGTTTGTTTCGAGGCTTCTTGGAATGGGGGACATTGAGGCATTACTTAAAAAAGCAGAAGAGGTTATAAAAGAGGAAAAGGTTGAGGACGTAAGCAAAAAAATTGCTAGAGGGGAATTTAATTTGTTGGATTTATATGAACAGATGCAAGCTATGAAGAAAATGGGGCCACTGAGTAAATTGATTGATTTAATTCCTGGGTTAGGGAGCTTTAACCTACCAAAAGAACTTCTCCAAGGCCAGGAGCACAAACTGGAGAAATGGAAATATATAATGCAAAGTATGACAAGGGAAGAGTTAGAAAATCCTGAAATAATCGGCTCCAGTAGGGTTGAAAGGATTGCAAAAGGTTCTGGTGTTACGCAGGGTGAGGTTAGAGAATTATTGAAACAATTTAGGATGATGAAGAAAATGTTAAAAGTGATGAAAGGTGAAAAACCAGGAAAAATTTTAAAAATGTTTGGCAAGAAATTCCCTAAGGGTTTCCCGAAGGTGATGTAAAATGCTTATTCATCAAGGTGCCGAGGCCAAAATATACCTTGAAGGAGGAATCATTTTGAAACATAGGTTTAGCAAGAAGTACAGGCATCCTGAGATTGATAAAAAATTAAGAAAAAGATCAACTAGGAGAGAAAGCAGATTGTTGGAAAAAGCAAAAAATTTGATTCCAGTGCCAAGGCTTTACGAATTTGACGATGGGGAAGGAAAATTGAAAATGGAGTATATAGAGGGAATTCAGATAAAGGAAATCCTCGATGCTATGGAAAAGAGGGAAAGAGCCAAAATACTTAAAAAAATAGGGGAGCAAGTTGCAATTCTTCATAACAACAACATAATCCACGGCGATTTAACAACATCTAACATGCTAATGAAGGAAGGGAAGATTTATTTTATAGATTTTGGGCTAGGCTTTTTTTCAACAAAGATTGAGGATAAAGCAGTTGATATACACTTATTTAGACAGGCGCTTGAAAGTAAACATTACAAACATTATGAAGAGAGCTTTAAACATTTTTTAGACGGTTACAAGGGAAAAATAAACAACTTTAAAGAAATTATGAAAAGATTTATTAAGGTTGAGGAAAGAGGAAGATATAAGAAGAAAGGAGGTAAAAATGCCACATCCTGAAATAGATTATAAAAAATGTACAAATTGCGGAACTTGTATAGAAGTTTGTCCTGTTGGAGTTTTTGTAAAGAAGGGAAATAAAGTTGTTGTTGCAAAACCAAATGAATGTATAGGATGTAGAGCATGCGAGGCCCAGTGTCCAAATGAAGCCATAGAGGTTAAAGAATAAAAATGTTAGACAACTTATTTAATTTTGTATTTGGGCCATTGATGAATCTGCCAGACCCATTTGGATTACTTGTTATTAGCTTCATTCTTACTTTTATAATTACCCTTGCTTACAAATTTTTGACGGATCAGAAATTAATGAAAAGTTTAAAGGAAGAATTAAAAGAATTACAAAAGAAGATGAAAGAATTTAAAGATCAGCCATCAAAACTTATGGAGATACAAAAAGAAGCAATGCAGAAAAACTTTAAATATATGATCCATAGCATGAAGCCTACAATAATCACCTTTCTTCCAATAATAATTATATTTTCTTGGCTCAGAAATTACTATACTTCATTGGGCAATCCTCCTGTATTCCTTGGGCTAAGTTGGATATGGAGTTACATTATATTTTCAATTATTTTTAGCATAATCTTAAGAAAGATTTTTAAAGTGCATTAGGATTTTATAAAAAAAATGCCAGCACCAAGACAAAGGTCAAGAAGTTTGAGGAAAGTGTTCGTCAAAACTCCAGGTGGAATAACTAGGGTTCATTATAGAAAAAGAAAACCTTCAAAAGCGAAATGCGCTATTTGTGGGAAACCCTTACACGGTGTTCCAAGAGAGAGGCCATACAAGATAAGGAATATGGCTAAAACTCAAAAAAGACCAGAAAGACCTTATGGTGGAGTTCTTTGTTCATCTTGTATGAGGAAGAAAATAATTGAAGAAAAAGTGGTAAAAATTTAAAAGTAGAAAAAGTGGCCTTTAAACTCGAAAAATTTATTTAAAAAAATGATGCGCCGACCGAGATTTGAACTCGGGTCACAGCCTTGGCAAGGCTGTATTCTAACCAGGCTAAACTACCGGCGCATTTTATAAAAATTTATATTCCTAATTTATAAAATTTATGTTTCACCCCATTTGGAGATTAAAACAATTCCCACAACACAGATTCCAATCACAATTAATGCAATAATGAACTCCCAGAGAAGACCTTTTGCTTCAGAAAGACCCATCTGCTTTAATAAATAATCCACGAAATGCCTGAGCGTATTGTTAATGTATAGGCCAATAACAAAAGCAAGGCCGGTTGAAAAAGCAAGGGCAAGTCTCTTTTTGTACTCTCTTTCTAATTCCTTTGCCAAACTTATTACTTTCTTTGTTATACTTTTTTCACCAAGAATTTGCTTTGCCTTTTCTATGTTTTTTCCTCGAATTCCTTCCATAAGTTATTTATTTGATTCATTTTTTAAAAAAATTTTTGTTTTGCGTTTTGTTCAGAAAATTATTTATAGATAAAGTCTTAAAGTATTTTTATGGCAAAGAAAATTTTACTTATAATTGCCCCAAAAGACTTTAGAGATGAAGAGTTATTCGTTACAAAAGAAGTTCTGGACGGGAAAGGGTACCAAACAGAAATAGCAAGTTTGAAGAAGGAAGTTATTAAAGGCATGTTAGGTGGGGAAGCAAAACCGGATTTGACATTGGATGAGGCAGCCTTAAGATTAAAGGATTACAGCGCTGTTGTTTTTATCGGTGGTTTGGGTGCAATGACATATTTTGAAAACGAGCTTGCTTTGGAAATAGCTAAAACAGCACATAAAGAAGGAAAGGTAGTTGCAGCAATCTGTATAGCACCTATAATTTTAGCAAATGCAGGCATCCTTGAAGGAAAGGAAGCCACAGTTTTCAATGGAAAATACGCTGATATGCTTAAAAGTAAGGGAGCAAAATACAAAAATGAGGAAGTAGTTGTTGATGGCAAAGTTGTAACAGCAAATGGTCCAAATGCAGCAAGGAAATTTGGAGAAACAATAGCAAAAATTTTGGAAGAATAATCACAAGTTTTCAATCTTTAATTTTATTTCTTCGTTTTCTATAGTGAGGGGCTTAATTATTATTTTTTTATCGAATGAAAAATTTTCTTTGCAATATGGGCAAATTAATTTTTCGGTTACTAAAAGTAATTCTATTTCTTGATAATCTTTTTTTAGAATCTCTACCCCAATCTTTAAATTCATATTCGATTTTGCTTTACAGTAAGGACAAACAACATCCATTTTGTAATCGAATTCTTCAACTCTTTTGTATTGAGTCATTTTAATAATAAGAAGTAAAATCTATATTTAAATTTTTAGTTAATTAAAAAAATTTTTAAAATAGAATTTTTTGTTAAAAAATATGAAAAAATCTTTACATCCGGGTGCAATTTGGGTTTTTAGGATAAAATGTTACTGGGGATTTGGATGGCTTTTCTTTTTCGTAATTTTTCTACTCCCAACTATACTTTTAACCAAAGCTGGGAAGATTTCTTTAGTATGGGTTCCAGTTATCGTATTTTTAATATGTTTCATTGTAATTGTAATTCCACTTAGTGAAATTTATGCAAGAATGGCTTATAAAAGGTGGTTCTATGAATTCACAAATGATAGTTTAAAAATTGAAAAAGGAATTGTATGGAAGAAATATGTTACAATTCCATATGAAAGAATACAAAATGTTGATATTTATAGAGGAATTATAGCTAGAATATGTGGTTTTTCAACAGTTGTTATACAAACAGCAGGTTATTCTGGTGTGCCTATGGCAGAAGGTAATATCCCTGCTGTTGATGTTAAAGAAGCTGAGAGAATAAAAAATTTTTTGATTAATAAAATTTCAAAAAGAAAATGAATAAGCTTCATCCAGGTGCTAAATGGCTCTTTAGATTGAATGGGTATTTGAGAATGGGGATTATAGGAGGAATCATTATTTTTTATTTGAGTAATTACATTTTTCGTGCCTTAAAAGGAACCTCTGGAGGATTTCTCAGATTTCTTCAAACATTTAAAATAGTCTTGGTTGCTTATTTGGTATTTTTGATTGTTGTAGTCGAAGTTTATGCACGTATGTATTACAATCGATGGTTGTATGAAATAACAAATGATGGAATCAAACTCGAAAAAGGAATTATCTGGAAGAAATATACATATATACCATTTAAAAAAATACAAAACATCAACATTCGGAGAGGGATTATTGCGAGAATACTTGGTTTTTCTGCAATAAGTATAGAAACAGCAGGGCAATCCGGATTCGGTTATTACGGGGGTAGGAAAAAATATAGAAGTGAGGGCTATTTACCAGCTATTGATGTGGCTAAGGCGGAAAAAATTAAGGATTTCATTCTCAAAAAAATACAAAAAACAGGGGACTCAGGTTTATAAAGAAAAAATTATAAACATAATTTAATTTATTTATATATATGGGATTTTTTATCGAATTATTCTCAAATGAAATATTCCTTTCGGCAATGGTAGCTATAGCAATTTCACAATTTTTAAAGATGGTTATAACATCGATTAAAAAAAGGAAATTTACTCCATTAGCAATTTTCAATCTTGCAGGAATGCCAAGTTCGCATATGGCTGCAGTTACTGCCCCTCTGACAATGATTTATCTTGAAGAAGGAATGACTACTGCATTTTTAGTTATGCTTGCAGTTGTTATAATATTATTTGACGACTTGATAAGTGTTGATAGAAGCATTGGGGTTCACGCAAGAATAATAAATTCTTTCCTAGAAATTTTTCCGGGGAAAATAAAATACAAACCGGTTAGAACAGCATGGGGCCATAATTTGAGCGAGCTGATTGTGGGAATTTTTCTAGGGTATATAATAGGTTATGTTGGCTGGACTTTAGCATGAAAACCTTTATAAATTTTCTTTTCAATTAATAATTTGTGGGAGAGGAGCTATTTGAAAAATTAATGGTAAAAAAGAGGTCGGGAAAATTACAGAAGTTTGATAAAAGAAAGCTTCTTAATGGTATGATCAAGGCAGGTGCAAAAAGAGAAATAGCGGAAGAAGTAACAAGAATTGTATTGAAAGATATTCAAGAAAGAATCAAAAAGCCGGTAATAGATTATAAAAAATTGGGAAATTTGGTTATAGCAGAACTTAGGAAATACGATGCACTTGCTGCAAAGAATTTTGAGCAGTTCTTTAGAAAGAAAAAATAAAATGCTGAAAATAAGAATTCTAAACAAAAAAGAAGTCAGAAAAATAAGGGATTTTTTGATTGAAAGATTTGATCCGAAATTTGATTTTGAAAATTATGTTTTCCTGGAGGGTGCAAAAAATAGGGTTTTCATAATAAAAAAGGATAGATTTTCAGACGCCAATATTTCAAAATTAAGAATAAGTAGAGTAGGTATGTATTTTGCAAGGAAAATTGATGGGAAAATAAGGTTATCTATTGAGGGCTCGCAAATTATAAACCCGAGGAAAAATGTTATTGAGTTAAAAGAGAACCAAGTAAAGCTTTGGGTTATGGGAAATGATATTGAGCTTGATGAAAAAATGGAAAATGGGGAATTTTACATCCTTAAATATAAAAACAATATCCTTGGATCAGGTAAATACAGCGATGGAAAAATATTGAATTTTGTTCCAAAAGAAAGAAGATTGAAATATGTTAAACTTTAGATTTCCCGTAATTACAAAACTTTAGGATAGGGCATTTTTTGCATAGAGGATTATTTTTTTTACAGTACTCTTTTGCAAGTTTAACCAATAATGCATGGTATTCATTAAATATAATATGATTTCTTCTTAAATTATTGTGGAATATGTTTTGAAACTCTTCATAGGTTTTTGCATTAAAGCCTATTCTTGAGAGTATTCTTTTTGTATAAGCGTCAATGACGAATATTGGCTTGTTGTAGGCATAAAGCAATATCGAATCTGCAGTTTCCTTCCCCACACCCCAAATCTTTAATAGATTCTTTCTTGTTACTTTTCCCTTGAATTCTATGTAGGCTTTTATCTTTTTTGCCTTCTGCTTAAAATATCCAGAAGATCTTATATAGTTTGCAAGTTCTTCAACACTAATTTCCTTAAGTTTTTTCCTATTTAAAAGCCCATTTTTCTTTAGATTTTTTATTGCTTTTTCAACATTTTTCCATGTCGTGTTTTGTGTTAGTATGGCCCCAATTGCAATTTCCAGCTTTTCTCTTTCTGTTCTTCTCTTTTTTGGAAAATTTTTATCATAAACAGGTATTAAACTGTTTGCTTTTGTCGTAGGCCACCATCCTTGCTTTCCAAATTTTTTCAAAAGCGTTTTATAAATCTCAAAAATTACGTTCATCTTGCAACAAAACCTAAATTTTCAATATAAATTTCCAGATCATTAATATCTTTTTTGATTTCTTTGATTCCTGTATGTTTCCTCTTTAATTCTTTTTCCAATTTTAAGACCTCTTCTAGTGCCTTTTTATAATCCTCTTTATCCCTACTCCTGTATGCTCTATTCAATTTGGTTTGAGCACTTTCCAATTTCCTTAGCAAGCTAAGTTTTTTATAAAGCTCATCAATCTCCTTTAACCCGATAAAGAAATTTTTTGTCTTATTATCAATTTCTACAACATTTTTACCAAGGAGATAACTTTCTTTAGAATTTAAAATCAAAATAATTTCTTTTTCATTTAGATAATTCTCTATTCTAATTTTGACTAGTCCATTATTATAATAGTTTCTTAATTTTTTCATCGGTACTTTGTAAATGTAATATCCAAAGAAATCCAAAGTTTCATCCTCATCTAAATTCTTAAATTCGCTATTCTCCTTTACCATATTTTCCAAACTCCCCCAATGATAGATTGCGTATTCACAAAGCTTTTCTTTGTTTTCCAAAAATACTGTTAAATTATACAACAATAATTCCGCTAGAGGCGTGTCTTTCATTATGTTTTTTATTGCATTCCCACCTCCGTTGTAAACAAGATAGAAAAGGTCTTCGGGGGAAATCGTTGCATCTCTCCAGAATCTGTTTACCTCAAGAGCTCTTTTCCAGCTTATTGTATACTTATCAAATGGTTCTGTTTTTTCCTCAGAAAGTTTCAAGAATTTTGTTTTCATCCCCTTTCTTCTTACAATCTTCAACAACTCTTCCTTATCAATCCCAATGCTTTTCAATTTTCTTTCAAATATATCTTTAGCAATCTTAATCTGAGCTGAGATTAGAAGAATGTTCAATTTGTAATCTTTACTTAAATTTTCAAAAGAGTAATCCTCAAGACTAAAATTTGGATAGTAAATTTTGCTTTTTTTATTCGCTATTAATCTTGCCAAATTGTAAGCTGTACTTTTTTTAAACTGGCCAAGCCCCCTTTCCTCTAAATGACCAACGGCAAAGATTTGAAATGAGGATTCCTGCTGCATTACCTCAATTACCCTGGACTTTTCCAATCCGTAATAACTTGATACCTCCTCCAAGAAATCCATATTTTCTAGAATCTTTTCAAGCCCGGCCAATTTTTTTATTTTATAGCTTTGTTCATTGTTTTCTATCAACCTTTTAATTTTACTGTATTGTTCATAGTTAAGTTGATATGGTGCAGAATAGTTTACGACATTTAAGTACTCCTTAATTAAATTTTTTTCCTCAATGAATTTAAGGAATTTTTCTCTCCAGTCTTCTGCTTCTTCAAATCTCGTATTGTATTTTTTCTCCTCATCAACAATTTTGTCGTAAATCCTTTTAGCTTTCGGGCCAAAACCACCATTCAATATTTCCCTTTTTAATTTCACACCCAACACCTTTAGCCATTTCAGTCCATAACACCTTCTCATTAACTCGAAATATACCTCTTCATTACCGTTTTTTATTGCTAGATTGTAAAGTTTTTCATTGCTCAAAATTTTTACATCTTTTATGTCTTTGATTTCTTTTGTACTTTCATTTTTGTAAAGTTCGGTTCCGCAGGTTAGTTTTTTCCACAACCCGAATTCGTTCATTCTTTCACCATCTAAACCATCTGGAAAATACTTGTTGAGGATAGAATTTTTGGGAAATTTATACAAAACTTTCTTTGTTTTATAACCTTCAACTTTTCTTATTTGTCTTATATCACTGCAAAGAGCACCGATCAACTCTTTTGAATAAGAGGAACTTCCAAATAGATAAAATGCAACAAGCCCGATGATAAATTTCGATTTTTTGTTCATTTCCACAAAAGAAGCAAAATTATTATTTATAAAGTTTTTTCAGAAATTTATTCTAATTATAAAAATTACAGCCTGTTTTGGGTCTATTTTTATATTTTCATTTTCTGTGTCGAAATTTTTTTCTATTCTGTAATTGATTTTTGCTTTTGCCAATTTATGCAGAAGAGAATGGAGAAATACTTTAGATGAAAGAACAGAATTTTCGTTTCGCATTTTTCTTTTATTCGCAGTTGCTACAACAGTTATGGAAGGGGAGCTAAATTTTATTTTTGAGCTTATCTTTTCCAGTTCTTTTTCAATTTTGAATACATCTCTTTTAAATCCAGTATCCTGAATTAAATAAATCTGGCAACCTAATTTTTTAGCTATTGGATTTTTTGGGATCGAATTTATTATAGGCAGTATTTTTTGTGCATCACTCTTAAAGAAAAACCCACTTAGATTTGTTTGTTTAAAAAATAAGCTGAAAGAGGAATATTATAATACACGTAATAGAGAGCTCTAGTGCCTAAGAAGGTTATCAAACAAGAGTATGTACCGATTTAAACAATTGCGGTACAACAGAAAAAAAGCCAGAAGAAAGAAGAACATGTACCCCACCTAAGCCAAAAGAAGAAGAAAAGCCAGGAGAGGAAGAAGAAAAAGAGAAAGAAGAAGAATTTCCAGAGAAAAAAGAAGAGCAATTTGGCCCTTTATTATTTTGGGGGTGGTTATAATTGCTGTAGTAGTTACCTCTATTTTAATAACTTATAAAACGAAAAAGAAGAAAAAAATAGAAAATAAAAATAGAAAATCTTATTTACTTTCTATCATACTTCTTTTAAAAAATGATTATAGGTGTAGTTGGAAAAACAAATACAGGAAAATCTACTTTTTTTAAGGCAGCAACATTAGCGGAAGTTGAAATAGAAAACAGGCCATTCGTTACGATAAAACCAAATCTTGCTATAGGCTACGTAAAGGTCGAGTGTGTGGATAAAGAATTTAATACAAAATGCAACCCAAAATTTGGTTTTTGTATAGATCATGAAAGATTTATTCCAGTAAAATTAATTGATGTTGCAGGCTTGGTTCCAGGTGCACATTTAGGAAAAGGTCTTGGTTTAACATTTTTGGATGATTTGAGAGAGGCCGATGTCCTTATTCATGTAATCGACATTTCAGGTGGAACAAATGAAAAGGGAGAACCAGTAGAAAAAGGAAGTTACGACCCTGGTAAAGATATTGAATTTTTGGAAAAGGAAATTGATATGTGGTATTATTCTATATTGAAAAGAGGTTGGGATAAATTTTCTAAACAAATAATGCAAGAAAAAAAAGAGGTTCATAAGGAGTTAGCAAAACAACTCTCTGCACTAAAGGTTACGGAAGAAATGGTAAAATCTTGCATGAAAGAACTTGGACTTAGCCAGAATCCGTCTGAATGGAAAGAGGAAGATTTAATGAATCTGGCATTTAAGTTAAGAAGGATAACAAAACCAATGATTATTGCAGCAAACAAAATTGATGTTCCTGGAGCATACGAATTATTTTTAAAAGTTAAAGAAAGATTTAAGGATGTTACAATTATTCCATGCAGTGCCGAATCGGAGCTTGCATTAAGAGAGGCTGCAAAATCTAAGTTAATAAACTATGTTCCTGGCGAAAGCGATTTTGAAATTTTAAAACTAGAAATCTTAAATGAAAAACAGAAAAAGGCACTGGAATTTATTAAAAAAAATGTACTTGAGAAATACGGAAAAACAGGTGTTCAAGAGATATTAAATAAAGCGGTTTTTGAGTTGCTTGGTTATATTGTTGTTTATCCAGTTGCAAATGAAACAAAATTAACGGATGCAGAAGGAAATATATTGCCGGATGCTTTTTTATTGCCAAAGGGAAGTACGGTTATTGATTTAGCATATAAAATACATAGCGATATAGGGGAAAAATTTAATTGCGCTATTGATGTTAGAACAAAAAAAAGGCTTGGAAAGGATTATGTTTTAAAAAATGGAGACGTTATTAAAATAATGACTTCTTAAAATGAAAAGGATTTTATGTATGGGTATTGAAAGCACAGCACATACATTCGGAATTGGCATTGTTGATTCTAAAGGCAAAATTCTCGCTGATGTAAGGGACACTTTTACAACAAAGAAAGGTGGGATGATTCCTAATGAAGTGGCTTTACATCATGAAAAAGTAAAGGAAAGGGTCTTGGAAGAAGCGCTAAAATCTTCAGATACAAATTTAGAGGACATAGATGTTATTGCATTTAGTCAAGGTCCTGGTTTAGCTCCATGCCTCGTTGTTGGTATGAATTTTTCAAAAGAGATTGCATTGAATTCAAAAAAGCCACTTGTTGGAGTTAATCACATAGTTGGTCATCTGGAACTTGGAAAAATTTTAACAAAAGCCGAAGATCCAATATTTGTTTTTGTATCAGGGGCAAACACACAAATAATAGCACATGAGGGAGGAAAATATAGGGTTTTTGGTGAAGCTTTGAGCATAGCTTTGGGGAATGCTTTGGATAAATTTGGTAGAATAATCGGGTTGGGGTTTCCAGCAGGTCCTAAAATTGAAAAGTTAGCAAAGAAGGGAAAATACATAGAACTTCCTTATTGTGTAAAAGGAATGGATGTTGATTTTTCAGGTATATTAACAAAAGTTGAAAATTTATACAGGAAAGGTGCAAGAAAAGAAGACTTGTGCTATTCACTCCAGGAAACGTGTTTTGCAATGCTCACAGAGGTTGCTGAAAGAGCACTTGCACATTGTGGTAAAAATGAAATATTATTAATAGGGGGGGTTGCGGCAAATAAAAGATTTTGTGAGATGCTAGATGTGATGTGCAAAGAAAGGGGGGCAAAATTTTATGCTTGTCCTTTAAAGTATGCAGGAGACAATGGTGTACAAATAGCATGGTTGGGAATTTTAGAGTATAAAACAAGAAAAAATTTCCCCAAAATAGAGGAAATGGATATTAAACCAAGATGGAGGGTTGATGAGGTAGAAACCACTTGGATTTAATAGTAGTGAATTTTTAATGATGTTATATCAAATTCGTTTTTTGGGATAATTTCTATGAAGTTTGTACCTTCATCTATGTATTCACTAATATCAATACTATAAGATTTTCTTGTTGTTAGCATATGTATTTTTGAATCCTGGATAAATATTTCAGCTTCTTTTTCCCCAACTGATGGAAAGTTTATCAATAATTCTAAATCCTTTTTACCAGATTTAATTTCATCATAGAGTTCTTTTCCAATTTCAAAGCTATATTTTGGGTAACCTGTTTTTTCATACTCTATTAAAAGTTCGATCTTATCAATGTTATAATCTCCTTTATCAACCTTAAAAATCAAAATATTCTCTTCTTCAAAATAATCCTTATCGATACCAATTTCTCTCCTTAAAGTATAATCGCAGAAAATCCTATCGCTTAGTAAAACATGATCATTAAATTTAATTTCTAGATTTCCTTTTATTTCTGGAGTATTGCAATTTATATAGTACCTTAAAATTGCTTTCCTTACATCCCTATCAGTGGAGAATTTAAAGGAATGGGCTTTCTTCACCATAGAAATATGTTGCAATATACTAAGATCCTCAAAAATATAGTAGTTAGTTAAAAATACCTTATAGCCAGGTGAGCTTGCATAAAACTCAAGCTTGTTTTTTCCGGAAACTAAGTGCTGTAACGGTAGTTCTATTGGCATTTTATCTTGCGTTAGTTCGCCATTAAAAATAACATTACCATTTAATTTTATTGTTATTTTTCCTCTGTGTTCTGTTACCAATCCAAGCAATTCAACCTTTTTTGTGATTCTTTTATTTTTCAAATCGAAATAGAGGACTTTGTAATTATCTTTTAAGATGTTTTTTGAAACCGTAAGGCTTTTTACCAGCACTTTATGGATTTTTTCATCCTTGGAGAATAGGTGTATAGAACCAAAGTCTTTTTTTTCAATATTTGTTTTATATGGATAGATTGTTCCTGGATATTCCAAAAGAAGAACATTTTCGGGCACTTTTTCTTCAGCCTCTTCGAAAGTTGATAAAAGTTCTTCTCTTTCTTCAGGAGGTATTAGGATAACGTACATAATAATAAAGAGTGCGAGAAGCATAACAAATATTGATATTTCGACACCGCTGCTTCTTATGATTCCTTTTTTCATTTTGAATAGATTTATATAATAAACCTTCTTTCCTAAATATATAAATTTTTTGGAATTGAAATGAAAATTTTATATGAGGAACTCAAGAGAGGAGAAGTAAAAATTAAGGTAACTAATCTTGATGATTTATGGTATTTGAGCCAGATTATAGAAAATGGAGACAAGCTAGTTGGAAAAACTACAAGAAAAATCAAAATCGGAACAGAACCAAATGTTAAACTGGTTAAAAAAACAATAACGCTAGAAATAGAGGTTGAAAAAGTTGAATTCAGTAAAACGTCAAATGTGTTGAGAGTTAGTGGCAAGGTTTCAAGAGAAATGGAAGGCATTCCTAAGGGAAGCTACCATACAATAAAAATCGAGGAAAATTCTGTTATAAAAATAATTAAAAAAGAATGGTTGGGCTACCAGATTAATATTTTAAAAAGAGCATGTGAAGAAAAAAGAGGAAACATACTGATATGTGTTCATGATAGAGAACGTGTTGGATTTGCTTTACTTAAACCCGATGGCTGGACATACCTAACAGAAATTGAAGGAGAAGTAGAAAAGAAAACGCCATTTAAAAAGATAAAAAAGGAAGGAATCGAATTTTATAAAGAGATTGCAAATAATTTAAATGCTTATGTTGAAAGATTTAACCCTGTAAGCGTGATAATTGCAAGCCCAGCATTTTTCAAGGAGGATTTGCTTAAGATAATTAATGAAAAATATCCGAATATGAAGAAAAAAATAATCCTTGCAACATGTAGTAGTGTAGGAAAAGCAGCAATAAATGAAATTCTGAAAAGGGAAGAAATTAAAACTGCATTAAAAAAAGAAAGAGTAGTCTATGAAATGAGTTTAGTGGAGGATTTTTTTAAAGAGCTTGCAAAAGACGGGCTTGCTTGTTATGGTTTTGATGAGGTAAAAAAAGCAGTGGAATATGGTGCTGTAAAACTTCTTTTAGTGGTTGATGAAATAATTTTAAAATACAGAGAAGAGGGGAAATATGAAGAACTTGAAATGGTTATGAAAGAGGTTGAGAAAAAAAGAGGTGAGGTACATTTGATTTCTTCAGTACATGAAGGTGGAAAAAGGTTAAAAGCTATTGGAGGAATTTGTGCAATCTTAAGATACAAAATAAATTAAGAAGGATGGCTTGATAAGTGCCATGTTTTCTTTGTTTTTCCGCATTTAACCATCCCAACAGGAACTCCGAAGTGTTTTGTTGTTACAATATCGTTTTCGTCTACTGCTATTGCTAAGAAATGCTCGCCCTCTTTGTTGTAGATTGGGACCTCAACTTCACAGTATCCATTTGAGTCAGTTATACAATAATATGTGTCTTGATTTTCTTTGCAGTTGTCTACAATTGTTTGATAATTCTGCCATGATGTTGGATTACTTAGTCCAAGTTCATCAACACAGGTTGTTCCAGTACCAGTTGGTGTGTATCTAAAGAAATAAACCTTTGTATTATTTAATGGAGTAGGTGTTCCATGAAGCGTAATTTCTTCTCCTGTTTCCGGATCAGTTATAGTTTCTTTTGTGTGATCTGTTACATAAACAGCTATAACTCCTTCATCTATTAAATCATCACAATCGTCATCTTCGTTATTATCACATATTTCCTCAACGCATGTTTTGGTTAAATCTAAATCAAATGGTACTTCGCACCATACATCTTCTGTCTTGCCTTTTGCTTTTAATACCAAATTTGAATAGTATGGCAAATAGTTTGTTAGCTCTTCAGATACATATTCGCATTGCCTTTTGTTTCCTTTTTCGCAAGCCTTTGAACTGAATTTATATGGTTTATCCGGTACATCAAACAAGATTTCAATTTCGAATGTTTCACCTGTATCAAGCGTTCCTGTAACTTTATCGCTTGGATTTAATTTTACGTATGGTGGGACTGTTCCTTGAGCAGTTTCTTCATTCTCTTCTGGATTAACTTTGCTGTAAATGAATAAATCATAATTCTGTGGCCCTCCAATATTTGTAAGGTACGCTTTAATTCCGACATTACACTCGGATTTTCCAGCTTTCCAGAGTTTTCCTTCCCATATTTTTTCCCCATCTACGCAAATTTGATACTCTCCTGGTTGAGGTGGCATATTAAATGTGAGTCTTGCTCTACCAAATTTGTTGCTTCTAACTGCGTATGAGTCAACCAGCTGCCCTTGACAATCTTCACTGGAAGCTTTTCTAATTTCTATATGTTTAGTAAAGTTGTACCCACA
>JAFCFS010000013.1 GCA_017608525.1 Candidatus Woesearchaeota archaeon
TATCCCTGACCCAAATTGGACAGGTCCTACTTCGGTGACATTTGTAGCAAACGATTCAAAATCGATTGGAAAAAGCAATATTGTTACGCTTTGGGTGTATGAACAAGAGCTTAATAATACATCACCAAACATAACCTCTTTAACGAAAGTAACCAAAATTGAACAAGGTGAAGTTATGACATTTTCTATTGAAAAATCAGATAAGGAAAATGATACTCTAACAGTTAGGTGGTATTTAGATAATTCTCTTATAGAAAATGAAAGTTCTGATTCATTTGTTTGTAATGTATGTGCAAATCTAAGTGAGGGAAACCATACTGTAAAAGTTGTGGTTTCTGATGGAAAAGTTGAAACAACGCACTACTGGAATTTTTATGTGGGTAAAAAAGAGGAAGTTGAAGATGTTATTGAAGAAGAGGAGGAACAAATAAATGAAGAAGAGGAACCAAAATGCGGAGACGGGATAGTGCAAGAAGGAGAAGATTGCGAAAATTGTCTTGTAGTGATTATTGGAGCCGGTTCATACTTTTTTATTATGAGAGGAGCAAAAACAGAAACTGAAGAACCTGCCGAAGAAAAGAAAATGGAAGCTGAAAAACCAGTTGAGATAGAAAAAACAATTCCGGAAAAACCACAAATTGGAATGCCTGAATTAAAGGAAGAAAAAATTAAACCCAGTTTAACACCACAGGAAATTAAACTTAGAGAATACATAAAGAAAAAAATCAAACAAGGAACAACAAAAGAAGAAATTAAAAATATACTTCTTTCTGTTGGTTGGCCTGAAGAAAAAATAGAAGAAGCATTTAAAGATTTAGGCCTGTAGATTTATAGTAAAGCATTTAAATAGGGATTTTAATAAAAGAGATATGATATCTGAAAAGGAATTGAAAGAGATAAGAGAATTGCTTAAGAGTTCTGAAAATCCATTGTTTTTTTACGACGATGACCCTGATGGTTTGTGCTCTTTTATTCTGTTAAGGAAGTATATTGATAGGGGGAGGGGAGTTGTAATTAAAAGTTCCCCTATTTTAACAACAGATTATTTAAGGAAAGTTGAAGAGTATACACCAGATAGAATTTTTGTGTTGGATAAGCCAATATTAAGTAAAGAATTTGTTGAGAGAGCAAATACAAGCATAGTTTGGATAGATCATCATGAACCGATTAAGGTGGAAAACGTTAGATATTACAACCCCAGATTAAAAAACCCAAAAGACAATAGGTCAACGAGTTACTGGTGCTATAAAGTTACCAAAAGCGATATTTGGGTTGCTGTTTGTGGAGTTGTAGGTGATTGGCAAATTCCAGAATTTATCGAAGAATTTAAAAAAAGATATCCTGGTTTAGTTGGTTCTGAAAAAGATCCAGGAGAAATATTGTATAATACAGAACTTGGGAAGTTAATAAGAATCTTGTCTTTTATACTAAAAAATAGAACATCCGAAATAAATAAATGTGCAAAAATGCTATGCTCTATAAACAACCCATTTGAAATTCTGAATAAAGAAACACCAAAAGGAAAATACATTTACAAAAGTTTCGAGATAGTTGAGAAAAAATACAAAAAATTACTCAATGCTGCAATTAGGGTGGCATCTAAAGAGAATTTTGTTGTTTTTACGTACCCCTCTTCAAGACATAGTTTTACTGGTGATCTAGCAAATGAATTAATTTATAGATTTCCAGAAAAATTTATTTTAGTTGCAAGAGAAAAAGGCGATGAGATGAAAATGAGTATGAGGTGTATGAAAATAGAAATCTTAGATGTGCTGAAAAAAGCACTTGTTGGTGTTGACGGTTATGGTGGGGGCCACGAACATGCCTGTGGAGCAAATGTTAAAAAATCAGATTTTGATAAATTCATTAAAAATTTAAAAAGTGAATATGAAAAGGTGCTCAGAAATAGATAAGGCAAATAGGATTTTCTTAGAGAAATTTGGCAAAGAAGTCAATTTTGAAAGGGCTATATTTTTAGGTTGGTATTGCGCAACAAGGGATTGTGCTTTTTGCTATATGAGCACACAAAATGCAAAAACAAATGCCATTAGAACAAAAGAATCGATTATTGCTGAAGCGATTTTGTGTAAAAAATTGGGGTGGAAAATAGGCTTTTTATCTGGTGGAAACAAAGCATATAAAAAAATCGACTTTATGGAGTTGCTTGAGAATTTAAACAAGGTATATGGTAAGATATGGCTGAATATTGGGATTCTAAAAAAACCCGAGATGGAAAAATTTTGCGAATATTCATCGGGTATTATTGGTGCAGTTGAAACAATGAATGAAAAATTGAGAAGAAAGTTTTGCCCTTCAAAACCCATTAGAAAAATAGAAAGTATGTTTAAAGTTGCAAGAGAGTTGGGGCTTAAAAGAGGCATTACAATAATATTGGGCTTGGGAGAAAGTATTGAAGATTTTGAAAAAGTGAGGGACTTTATAAAGAGAAATGAAATAGAAAAAATAAATTACTACTCACTTAACCCACAAAAAGGAACGATATTTGAAAATGCTCCGCCAATTGAAAAAGAATATCATGCATTGTGGGTTGCGAAAACAAGGCTCGAGTTCAATAATATAAATATTCATGCCGGGATATGGAAGAACAAAACAGATAATGTTGCAATTTTGCTTAAAGCAGGAGCTAATGGAATAACCAAATTTCCAGCAATTAAATATTTCGGAACAAATGAAGCTAAATCTATTGAGAATGGTGTTAAAATTTCTGGGAGAAAATTGATTGGGACATTTACTAAATTACCAAAAGTTAATTGGGAGAAAATCGTATACTCTTTGAAAATAGATGATAAAATTAAGAAAAAAGTTTATACAAAGCTGAAAAATTATTTAAAATTGATGAATAAGCATAAAAAGATTAATAAAAACTAAAATATTGTTTTCTAATATTAATGGAAAGAGAATACGTTATAGAGGGCCTAATAATTCTTGCAGTTGTTTTTGTAGTTGCATTCATATTTTTCTCGAGTTTTAGGGAATCGTTTGAAGAAGTAAAGATAATAGCTGAAGAAGTATTCCAATGGAAAAAACCTGAGCTTAGAAATGCAGCTGCTAATGTGGCAAAAAATTTGATCCTTGAGAATTTTAAAAAATGCTTAGAAAGTGGCGAGAAATGCTCTTGTGAAATGGATAGGTTTAATTTACCTTATGAATACCAAATTGTTATTAAAAATACGGATGGTGGTGTTCTTGTTGAGGTTTTAAATGAGGAAGGGAAAATAATTACTCATGAAAAATATGACGGATTCGAGATAGGGATGTTGGAAACAAGGGAAGAACAGTATGTAGAATGTAAAATTGGTGGTAAATGCAAGGAAGAAACTCAGAAGGTACTCTATTGCTCTATTCCAGACACACCATTAGTAATAACCACTACATCAGAGAAAACTAATAGATGGAGAATAACTGAAACACTAACTTATACATTTTACTCAGGAATGGTTGAGTATACAACAAGTGAGGGCAATAAAATAAAGGTTAAAATACCTTCTATTTATAAAGTAGACGATAAAACACTCTGCTTTGTAACAAATAAAATAGAGTACATCACCAAAAGGGTACCTCGAAAATTAAAAAAAGTTATTGAATTGAATGAGCAAGTTAAATTCAGCTTGGATTTAAAGTTTTTTAAGATAGAAACCAAGAGAGATTTCCAAAGCGAGGTATTCGATTTTCTTGCATCTCTTACTAAATCCTGTATTCCTGGAGAGATTAATGATTGTCCTGTATACAGAAAAGAAATTTCTAAGGATTATGAAAAAATTTTGGAGTCATTTATTATCGGGAATGAATTCGAAATACTCGAGAAGGGGATAGCTAAAAATTTAATATCTAAAATTGTGAAGGAAGGTAAAGAAAATAACATAGACCCCTTTTATTTAATGGCAATTATTTTAGCAACAAGCAAGTTTGATAAGCATTATGTTTCTGATTATGGAGAAGCAGGGATTCTTCCTTTGAAAGAAAGTGTTGCAAGGAAGTATTGTTATGTTCCTGATTATAAAAAACCTTGTAGAGGTGATAAGCTAGAAAACTTTAAAAATTGTGATTTTGGAATGGATGAGAGATTCAAACCTGAAAAATCTATAGCGAGTGGAGCAAGATATTTGGGAGAAATATTGCAAAATAAATTGATTGAAAGGAACGATAGATGTTTTCAATTCGTTACTGCAGCATACAAAGCAGGAATTTCCAGTTTGCAAAAAGGAATACCTAAAAAGAAGGATGTAATTGAATTTGTAGAATCTGTTTGCAGAATTTATAGAAAAATTACTGGATTTGGAGTTTGTCCGCATCCGCTTAAGGAGATATTACAAACTGAAGATACATCTAAAGTAAGTCCTGAAATAAAGGGGAAGCTTCTTGTTTTATTGGACCCAGGACATGGCGGGATTGATCCTGGTGCTGTAGACTCTGCAAAAATAAAAGGTTGTGGAGGTACAGGCCAGAAAGAATCAGACATTAATTTGGAAATAACTGATATGATAAGAGAAGAGTTGGAAAAGTACGGGATAGATGTTGTACAAACAAGATACGGTGATGGATGGTTTTTGAAAATAAATAAATATAATTGCTTAAACAGATATTGCAAAGGAGACAAAGAGGGAAAAAATTACGTATACCCAAGCGATAGAGCTAGGCTAGCAAACGATATTGGTGCAACTATTTTAATTAGCAACCACAATGATTGTTGCTTTTGTTCAGGCAGATTAATAAAGTATCCAACACCAAAAGTTTACGGAGTACACGGTTGTATTGGGGATAAATGTGTGGAAAGTGAAAAGTTGGCTTCAATTATTGCAAAGGAATTAACCAAAGCAACAGGAATTAACTATAAACTTGATTCAACCGGATGTGGTAAAGGAAGGTGTGGTGTTCTATTTTATTCACGAATGCCTTCCATATTAATTGAATATGCTCCTGTTGGTCATAGTGACTTGTTTAGCAAAAAAAGAAAAGAGGCTATGGCAAAGGCCGTAGCTGATGGAATTATTAAATATGCAAAGAGTAGAGGCTTAATAAAATGAAGAAATTATTGTTTGTTATTATTTTGATTGTTATTGCCAATTCTTTTATTGTTAGAGGAGGATACGAAAATTATACTTCGTTAAAATTAAAATTAAAAATTGAGGGAAATCTATCACTCAAAAGCACAACAGGAGAACCGTATAGCGTTGGTGTAAATTTAAGCATATTCCCAAGAGAGGATTACAGGCAATTTGTACTTTCTCAAAAAACATTCTCAAATCCGGAAGGAAAAGTGGAGAAAGGGAAAAACTATTTCTATTTTCAATGGGAAAACCCAAAAAAATTTCAATTTATTTTTGGGGTGGAATCCAATATAATGACAACTAACGAGTTTGTAAAAGTGAAAGAAAAAATAAACTTCCCTCTTAAAAAAATTCCATCTGAACTTGAAATTTTTACTAAACCTGGAGAATATATAACAATAGACGATGGGATAAAAAAGAAGGCAACTGAACTTGCTGAAGGTGAAGATGACTTGTACCGAATTGTAATTAAAATAGCCAAGTGGGTTAAAGAAAATGTAAAATATGATTTGTTAACAATGACTGCGAAGTCAGTTAAAAATTCTTCTTGGGTGTTCAAAAGTAGAAGAGGGGTATGTGATGAGATAACAAATTTGTATATATCGATGTTGAGAAGTTTAGGTATTCCTTCTAGATTTGTATATGGTCAGGCGTATACAAATTTACAAAAAAGATTTGGAAATCATGCTTGGGCAGAAGTATATTTCCCAGGTTATGGTTGGATTCCAGTAGATGTAACTTACGGTCAGTTCGGCTGGATTGATGTGACTCATATAAAATTAAAGACAGGATTAGATTCGGGAGAACCTTCAGCAGAATATAACTGGAAGGGATTTGGAGTTAATATAGAAGAAAGCAAATTGAATATTGATGTAAACATAACTGAAAAAAAGTTTGCTTTGAAAGACAACATCGATTTTAGTATTGTCCCTTTAGTTGATATGGTTGGTCCAGGAAGTTTTGTACCTATTATTGCAAAAATTAAAAATAAAAATCCCTATTATGTTCCTTTAACCATTTCTTTATCAAAGGCACCAGAGGTTGTTGGAAAAATAAGCGAGGCTGTTGTTGTTGAACCAAACAGCGAAGAGAGTGTTATTTTTGTAGTAAAAATCAAAAAAGATCTTAAGGAAGGGTATTGGTACACTGCCAAAATAGAAGCAAAAACAAATTTAGGGAATGTTGCTACTTCAGAAATAAGGTTTTCTAAAGAATATGAAATCTATACAAAAAACGATACAGAAGCAGAAATAAAAAATTTGATGGAAAAGAGGGAAAAGAAAATGAATCCTTTAATAAAGATTTTTTGTTCCCATGAACGAAATTATTATTACGCAAACGAAACAATTTCTTTAAATTGCGAAATATCAAATGAAGGCAATAAAAATCTTAAAAATGTAAAATTGTGTATTGGTAAAGTATGCAAAGAAATTGGGGAACTAAGAATTGCTTCGAGAAAAAAAGCAACTCTTGAATTCATTCCTAAAAAATATTTAAAA
Source organism: Candidatus Woesearchaeota archaeon (assembly GCA_017608525.1). Lineage (GTDB taxonomy): Archaea > Nanobdellota > Nanobdellia > SCGC-AAA011-G17 > GW2011-AR17 > JAFCFS01. The sequence goes on from JAFCFS010000013.1 coordinate 6,569, forward strand.
AGAAAAATTGTTGTGTCTGCTGAAGCTGAAGATTTTTTTGCTTATAAAACCTTGAATATTACAATAGTTAAATTTCCAAATTTAAAAATAACCAATCTTGAACCTAAAGAACTTGATTATAAAAAAGAACAAAATGTTAGTTTTGAAATCGAAATTGATTCACCAATTAATAATTTAGTAATACAAATTGGAAATGTGGGGAAAGTAGCTATTGAAAAAATGGAAAACGGCAAGATTATTAACGTTCCTATTTTGGGGAAAGATTTCTTTAGAGGGAAAATTAAATTTGTAGCAGATTACGAGGATCTTACAGGAAGAAAATACAGAATGGAGAAAACATTCAAAGTTAAAATTAAAAACTTGCCATGGTACATAAGATTTTTATTGTGGATAGAATCTTTATTTTAAAAAATTAAATAATAAATTTTAAATATGATTAAAACCTAATAAGATATGGCCGAAAAGGGGTTAATTTCTAAAATGGGGATATTTAAAAAGAAAGATGTGCTGATTGGTGTTGATGATATACTGAAAGATTTGATTTACCACATAGAAGCAGGAAATATTGTTGTTCTAGAAGGGAAAAGTGGTTCTGGTAAATCTAGAATACTGAAGGAAATAATGGGCAGGTTGGGGCATAAATACAAGATGATTTATGTTAATGAGAAAAATTTTGAAAATTTAAGAATAGATAAAATCGTAAGAAAAAGCTTGGGCATAGTTGGTCAGATATTTAGATTGTTGCCAAGGAATGCGATTTTACTTTTGGATGGAATAGAAAATATTTCTAAAAAAAATTGTGAAAAGATAAAGTATTATTATGATAAAGATTGCTTGAAATCAATAATATTTGCTACTGAAGATTTTGAAAAATTAAATTTAACAGAAAGTTTGAGGCATAGAATTAGAAAAAAGTTTGTTTTAGAGAAGTTAAATGAAGATGATGCTATAAAACTTGTTAAAATAAAAATAGGAGAAATACTTCCGGAAAATATACTGAAAAGAATTTTATCCTTCTCCAAAACAAATGGTGAGTTTCTTAAAATTTGTAAAAATATTTACAAAGAGTACAATACAACTGGAACGATAAATTTAGAGGGCCTCTCGATGAACATTAAAAAATGATATGGTACCAAAAATATGGTTTTTTGGAAAATCCATTTAGTATAAAGCCAAATTTTGGTTTGGTTAAACAAGAAAATGTTTTTAGGAAAGTGGTTGAAGGGATTAATAACGGAAAGATTATTATAGTAACCGGAGACTACGGTGAAGGGAAAACAAGTTTATTGAAATTTCTTATTAAGAGTTTTAGGGGTAGGAGAAATTTAATTTACTGCAATTATGATGCAATGGACAAATTCGATGTAGAATCTCTTTTGAGGGGCAAGTATTGGATTCTTGGGAAGATATTTAATTTGAAAGGAAAAAATATGATTCTTTTGTTAGATGAAGCAGACGATATAGAGGAAGCCCATTTTAACGAAATAGTGAAATACAAGGAAAAAGGTTATTTGTCCTCTGTTGTTTTATTTGTTAAAAATATAAGAGATTTCATTTTTAATAAAGCACTATTTGTAAATCTTGAAAAAATTGGGGAGGATGATGCTGTACAACTCGTAAGAAACAGAATAAAAGACTTTCCAATAAGTGACGAAGTAATAAAATATATCTTTAGACTTTCCAATTTTAACCCAAGAGAGTTGTTAAAAAATTGTGAAGAGGTTTGTAAGTACGCAGTAGAAAACAATTTGGAAATTGATGAAGAATTGGTAAAAAAAATTTTGAATGTGGCCCCGAAAGATGAGGGTAAAATTGTATTAAATGTTCTGCGAAATAGGAGGGCAAATTCAATAGAAGAATTATATTATTAGAAAAAGCTTTCCATAAGTGTTGAAACAAAATACCTTACTATAAAAAATATTATTAAGGACAAAATAACTAAAACAGGAATTACCTTTATTCCTGCTTTTTCTTTGCCTTCCCTTATTAACCCTATGACAAAAGATGCCATTGCTGAAGTGGTTATTAAGCAAATCACAGAATAAATTGTTATAAATTTTGGTGAAATAGAAATCTTTTTGAGAGCAAACGGTACTGATATGCCTGTAGCCATCGCTGCTTCTGGTATGTTGATTGTTGCTAGGATTTTTGTCAAGACTGATACAAAAAAAGAACTCAATCCAAATAGCATTGGTGCTCCTATGCCAACAGCAGCGAATGTAAATATAATATAAGTTAGTATGTTGCTTTTTACCATTGCTTCTATAAATTTTTGTTCAATTAAACTCTTTGCTGTGTCGCTAAGTAATTGAGCCAATTGTCCACCACTTTTTAAACCAGTTACGATTAAAAAGATTGCTTTCTCAAATTTTTTCGATTTAACTCTTTTAGTCATTTCTATTAGAGCATTTCCTAAATCTTCTCCAGTCATTATTTTTTTTGCAACAATATCGAATTCTTCTTTCAACGGCCCAAATTCTGGCCTAGAACTTAATAAAAGTGCTTTATCTGTTGTGAAGCCAGCTCTTAGGTTAGATGCTATAAGTTGTAATGCGTCAGGCAAAACATCTTCAATAAATTTGGCTCTTGAATCTGCTTTCAGTAAAAGCCAAAAATACAAAAAAACTTCTATACCGAGGAAAGATAAAATGAAGGCAATCCAAAATGGAAAAGAGAAAATGATTTTCAAATCAAAAGCTATAAAAATTGACACTATAAGACCAAAAGAAAAGATAAAACCAACAAACCTCTCAGCTTCTATTTTGATGTTAGCATAGAATAGCAGTTTTCTATACTTATCAATTAAAACCTTCGGCAAATATCTTCCGATTATTTTGTACATTTTAGCCTAACAAATTTGGTCTCCTTGTTTTAACTATTCCCAAAAACATTATCTGAAGGAAAAATATTGCACCAAAAAGTCCAAAAAAGACCAACTTAGTTATACTTTCTGATATTCCAATTAAGGAACAGAGTATTGTTATGAATGTAATGCTCAATGCAGGAATTATAACTGCAAGAAGCATATAAAACATGGCCAACGGACTTAATTGAGCGCCATAATTTTTTATTTGCAGCACCCTTTCTTCACCCAAGCTGTTAATAACCTCCCTTATTGTTTTTGCTATATCACCCCCAGCTTTCAGTCCATTTACAATTTGCCAAAGTGCCCTTCTAAAATACAAAGAAGGATTTCTCGAAGCTATTTCCTCAAGAACTTCTACTTGTTTTTTTCCTGCATTTATTTCTTTAACAGCCTTTTTGAATTCATTTGAAACTTCGCCATAGTCTTCACCAGATATATTAACTAGTATATTAAAAAGTGGGATCCCCGAATTTAGTTGAATCAAAATATTTTGTAAAGCTGAAAGTAGATTCTTTTCTATATTTTTAATTCTTTTATTGGCTATAATCTTTGGATACATAATCTGCTGAAAAAAGACAAAACAAGTTAATACCAAAGATATTGTTATCGAAACAAAAAAACTATTTTTAAGTTTAAAAAAAACGAAAACAGAAAACAAGACTAAAAAAATAAAAATCAAAAATATTATGTCTGCAATAAAACAACAACTTAAATACGTACATGCGGATAGGTCGCTATTTGCTTGTTTAAGGTATATTTTTAAGAATGGGAACAAATGCTCCAATTTTCTAGAAATTCCATAGAACGGGCGGGATATTTTTTTTAAGGTTTTTATTGGTATAAGTGAAAATGGGATTTTTTTCATTTTTTAATCATTTTCAATAGAGAATCTTTATCCAAATAATATCTCTTCATTATCTCTCCAACGTCCTCTATTTTTCTAATGTTCTTTTTTACGATCCATTTTAATATACTTTCTTTTTCCTTTAAGTCTTTGTATATTTCTTTTAAACTTAAACCTGTATGTCTGTTGATTTCTTCAAAAAACTTTAGGCTCTCGGAATGCTGTACTATTTTATCATCTTCTGGTTTATACCTAAATAGTATGTTTGGTCTGACGACTGTTTTTCCACCTTCTTCCCCGAGTAAGTATTCTCCAACTTGGTAGACTCTTCTAATTCCTTTCCTTCTGTCTCTAAACATTACAATATTTAGGTCTACAGCGCCCAATAGGTTTGGTGGCACTTCTATAGGGGGGTTTATTAATCTTTTTATTGTTTCACCTATTGTATTTGCGTGTACAGTAGCATAAACAGAATGCCCGGTGTGCATTGCCTCAAATAGAACTTCAGCATCTTGGGCCCTTCTAATCTCTCCAAGAATTATTCTGTCAGGTCTCATTCTCAAAGCATTAATTAATAAATCCAACATAGTGATTTCACCCTTTCCTTCGGGGTTTGGAAGCCTTATTACCAATGGGCACCAGTATAAATGTTCGGGAAGTAACAATTCTCTTGTGTCTTCGATACTTAATACTCTATGATTCGGTGGGATGAATGATAGTATAACATTTAAGAAAGAAGTTTTACCACTGCCTGTCCCACCGCTTATCAATATATTCATTTCGTATTGAATAGCCAACCATATTAATGAAAATATTCTTGTATTGCATGTTTTATTTTTTATAAAGTCGGTGACTGTCCATGGATCTCTTGCAAATTTCCTTATTGTTATCGTATTTCCCTTTGTGGAAATTGGGTAGAGTACTGCATTTGCACGATCCCCTGTAACAAGATGTGCATCAAGAAGAGGATTTAATGTAGTAATTTGTCTTCCTACTCTTCTTGCTATAATTGTTGCATAATTTTGAATTTGAGCTTCATCTTCTATCCTTACATTTGTTTCTAACCAACCATATTTTTTGTGGTACACTCTTATGGGTTCTTTAGATGAATTAATAACAATTTCTTCCAGATTCCCGTCGCTTAGAAGATACTCTATAACACCCAAACCAGTAATTTCATGAAGCAAAGTTCCTATTATTTGATTTCTAACTTTATTTGAAATTTTTGGCATATACTTTTTGATTAATTCCCTAGCCTTTTCTTTAAATCTTTTTTTAAGGGTTTCAACAACTTTTGGATCAATTATTTCTTCAGTTTTTAATGCAACTTCTGAAACAAGGTCGTCTTTTATTTCATCCATTAACGCCTTTGTACCAGGACCAAATTTAGGCAAAATTAAATTGTACTTAATTCCGTATTTTACACTTTTAACTATTCTAATTGCTATACTAACACCTTCTGAATTTATTTCATATTCTTCTATTATTTCTTCATTTTCCATTTTAGAATTGGTTCTCCAAATGAAGGATATTTAACCTCTGCCAAACCGTGCTCTACAAGTATGTTCATCCATTTTTCAGCCATTGTTTTCTCTACTTTGAATCCTTCAGCTATTTCACTTAATTTAAGCGTTTTAGTCTTTTTTAAAATATAATAAATCATATCAAGTTGTGTTTTATAGCGACCTTTTTTTTGTAAAATATTTTTAATCAACTCCAACCTTATCCTTTCTATAGTTCTTTCACTCTTTTTAATTTTTCCCATACAAAAAGAAAGCACAACAGAAAAAAAAATTGATATTAGTGAGGCTGCAATGACAGCATGCTTTGTAACTATAAAATTCTTCTTCCATAAAATGAAAATATCAGAAATTATTAGAATAAAAAAGACAAAGCCAACTTTTAATAAAGCTTTTTGCTTATGAATAACCTTTGGCTCGATTTTTTTCTTCTTTTTTTTCTTAGGGATTTTGAAATGCTTCTTTAAATTTGGCAAAAGCTTTGATTTTTTTGTTTTCTTTCTTTTCTCCCTTTTTTTCTTTCGTTTTTTCTTCTTTTTCATCATATTTATAGTAGTTAAATTCTTTTATTAACCCTTCGCTGTTAAAAACAAACGGTATTTACTTTGGATATACCAAAAATTGGATAGCTCGTATTGATAATTTTGCTTGGATAACAAACTTCTTTACTAGTTAAATATAGCTTTGTCTCTACACTAATTGGTTCTTTATACTCATTAACAATGCTTAGTTTTCCATTATCCACATTAATTTTGATTTTTTCATTTACTTTAACAAAATTATTCCCGTATGGGTTTATTTTTGTTACATTTTGGCAAAGGTCCCCCGATATTCCAACAACTCTAACTTCAAAACTTAGATTACCTGGTTCTAAATTAATTATGCATGAAGTTATGTTCTTGTTTGTTTCGATTTTTAAAAAATAGCCATCAAAATTTATTTTATCTGGAACTATACTTATTTTGTTTCCCCCAAAATGTTCATGAAAGTACGTAATATTTTGAGGCTGTATTTTTAACGGCAATTTCTCCACAATTTCATTTAATTTTAATTTTGTGGCTGTATTATTTTCTATATAATGTTTATACTCAATCATGAAATTTTTAAAAATATCACTTTTTGAATTTGGAAGCGATTCTTTAAACTTGATATATGTTGCGTTTTTTTCTAAAATAATTCCCGATTTATTTTGAAATATCTCTTTTAAACCAGTTTGAATAGCTTGATTTTCATTGTAAGTTCTTTCTAAAATTATCATTGTTGTAGTAACTTCTTGTTTGCTTTTTTCAAAATTATAGATAACAATGGAAAATGTTAAAATAATCAATGAGAGGAAAAGTAAACCGATAGTAAACAACACACCTTTTTTATTCATTTTAGCCACATCCAAAATTTTATTTTTCCAAAATCGTTATTAGTAACAAAAGTTCTTTCGCCGCAAACTATTAATTTATTTTTGGGTGTAGTTTTACTTGTTTCGATTATAATATTTTTGGTTGTTGTATTAATAAACAATCTCATTTCATAATTGTTAGGCAAAACTTTTCTTAACTCATTCTCTATATAGCTCCTATCAAGCGAGTCAAATATTCCTTTATTATCCAAAATAGAAACAACATCGTAGCCTACTTTTATCATTTGTAATTCTGTAGGTGTTATTGGTTTCCAAGTAAAATAATAATGACTTGTTGCTACAATTACCAAAACGATAAATATTGCGATTACAGCATCTAGCGAAAATATAATTCCCCTATTTTTCCCACAATTCGAATTCAAGCATAGCTTCTTTTCCATCGTAAATTACAGGCCTCCGGATTTTAATTTTATTTTTATGGGTGGTGAGTTCTTTTTTTCCAAGTTTTTCAATAACAGATCCATTTAACAATACAATAGCAAAATAAAAATTTTGATTTTCAATATTTAGTATTTTTTTTGCTTCATCAATTGACATAGAAGTCAAATTTTTAACCTTGTCAACCAATAAATTTCTATTCTCAGTGGCCAACCCAATAACTTCAACATTTTGAGAATTCCAATTTATTGGGTAACCAGGTGTTTTTACGAAATTGTCTGTTATGTGTAAAGCTTTAATGAAATTTTCATCATAAATTACATCTTTTTTAAATCTTCCGAGGTACAGATCCCACATCGAAAACATAGCAACAACAGTAAGCAAAAAAATAAAAATTCCGAGAATTAAATCAATTGTAAATAGCTGTGCTTTTCTATTGGATTGCAATAGTGCCTTTTTCATTTTTAACCAATACCTCACCTGAAAATGATACGTTTTGAATCCTTGCATATATGGGGCACATGGCCTTAGTTAAATTTTCCTTTACTACTTCGATAATTTGATTTTTGATATCTATTTTATAATCCGTTTTAGTATAAAGTTTGGTTCCATCACCGCCATTGTACACTTCTGAAATAATACTTGAAAATTTATGACACTCCTCTAAAGCATCTAAATCTTCTTTTAAATTTAAAATGTCGATTCTTCTCTCGAAACTTAAATGTAATAGGAGTACAAAAATCATCACTAATGCTCCGATGCCAAATATAAACTCAATAGTGATTTGGGCTTTTTTCATGGTATACAACAGCAAGTATCTGATTCTGGGCCCCCCAAGCAGTATTGTGAAGAAGCATCATCTCCTGCATAACAATTATTTGTGCTGCTATAAGGAAGTCCGCAAGTATTTTGACATTTACTTATTGTATTTTCACAAACTCCTCCACTAAATCCATTATACCCGCACCATCCAGCACAACTTGTTATAAAGCTTTCTTCTTGTGTAGAATTTACCCTAAGAAACCATTTAGCGGAACTTCCTGTATTTGCATTACTGCTGCTATCGGTACAATTTATATTCCATGTATAGTTGCCTTTTTGTAATGTAACAATAAGAGTTTGTGTTTCATTCTCATTGACTGATGTGTCGGTAATGATTTGGTTTATATCTCCTCCACCATCTAATTCGCCAGAAATCACTAAACTGCAATAACTTATTTCTGATGTTGCATCACTAACGTTATAATCAAACCTTACCAAATTGTAGTTTCTCCATGAATTATTTGTAGGGCGTTCAAGATTTACAATTGGTAAATCCGTATCTAGAGTAGCATTAATTGTGATATTCCATACTGTACTGTTTCCTTCGTTTCCAAAAGAATCAGTACAGTTAACTTGCCAGGTATAATTTCCTTTTTCTAAATTCATGGTGAAATTTTGAGTTTGATTCTTAACTATTTGTGTATTCGTTGATGCTATTTCTCCATTGATTATTAATTTGCACAATATTATTTCTGCACTCTCATTTATCCTGTATTCGAAAATTACTCTTGTGTAATTCAGGATTTCATTATTGCTTGGAGCAATTAGATATATCTCTGGAGGTACATTTTCTGTTTCTATTCCCTCCCCTCCATAAGCTTCCACTATAGTAAAATTAATAATTGCTGAATCTTCCATAACATTTCCAATTGTATCTTGACATCTAACATAAAATAAATACTGGCCCAATCCAGGTAAATTTATTTCAGATTCATGATAAAACGCTTCACCTTCAAAAATAAAATCCATTTCTTCGTAAGTAGTGTTTTTGTTACAATTCGGTTTTTGGCAATATTTACATTTAGCAGACTCGTCAGTGTAAGCTTCTAAAGTTACAATATTCGTACCTTCAACTCCTATTATCTTTCCATTCGGATTTGTTTCGATTACGGAAGGAGGAGTAGTATCATTATATTCTCCTATTTGAACAAAACCAGATTCAATTGCTTTAACCGATACCCACTGGGTGCCTTTTTTGTATGGAATTTCTCCAACCAATCTTGCTTTGCTCGTTGATATTATTTCTGATAAACCACCGAAAATCTGAAGTTTTAATATGATATCATTTTCAGAAAATGTTATGTTTTCAACACCACTTGGCATAGTTAATTTAACAATTTTTTCTGCTCCTGGCCCCATGGCGTATACAACATCTGCTGTTTTAGCTAAAGTTGTAACCACATCTTCAGCTTGATTTAATCTAAACGAATTATTGAGTTCAAGAGCAATGTATGAAAAAAGAGGAATAAGGATTACAATTACAATACCAACTAACATAATATACTCCATACTAGACTGTGATCTTTTCCGCATTAAATTAGAATTAATCACAAAATTATTTATAATTTATTATTCACTTTATAGTGGTAAGAATAATTTATATAACAAAAAAAGTTAAGAAATTATAAGGAGGTGTAAATGTGAAAAGAGGCCAAGCAGCAATGGAGTTTTTAATGACTTATGGATGGGCAATTCTAGTGGTACTTATAGCAATAGGTGCATTGGCATATTTTGGAGTGATTAATCCAGAAAGATTTTTGCCATCCAGCTGTACATTAGCTCCAGGGCTTGCATGTGAAGAATGGAAAGTAAGTGGTACTACGGTTACATTAAAAATAAGAAACGGAATGGGGTCTGATCTAACAATTAATAACATAGCTTTAGACGTTTCTACCCCAAGCGGCATAACAGCAACATATAACAATGATTGTACTTCAATAACAGCAGGTGCAACATGTACTGCTACCTTTGGTTTAAGCAGCACTGGAACAGGAAAATTTCAAGCCACCATAAATATAGATTATAAAAAAAGCGGAGAGGAATTGAATCATACAATTACAGGAACTTTAACTACAAAATTCGAATAGAAATTTAACTTTCAAATGTTATCGAAATTTTTATTCATTTTATTAGTTATTACCCTATTTTTAATTCCCATTTCAACAGCAAAATTATTCCCAGAACAATATCTCGAATCTAAAAAAGGGAAGCTATTTAATGGGAAAAATGTAACTTTTATTGCAGCAGGAGAAAAAGGTGTTAATTTCATTTTTGAAGTTGATGGGATTAAAAGTATAATTAGATCCGGAGAAATTCTTAATGGCGTTAAAATAGAAATTTGTTCTATATTTCCTAATGCTGTTGTTGCCAATATAACTGTGGATTTCTTTTGCGGGGATGGCGTTTGTGAAACAACCGAAAATAAAGAAGTGTGTTGCAAAGATTGTGGTTGTGAAGAAGGCAAAACATGCTTTCAGAATAGATGTGTTAAAAAGGAGTGTATCATTGATTCAGATTGTGAAGATTATGATAATTGTACAATCGATTCTTGTGAAGAATACTTATGTGTACATACAAAAATAGAGAAGTGCCAAAATAATGACGGATGTTGCCCAAAAAATTGCAATGAAAAAAATGATAATGATTGTGTTGCTATAGAATGTAGAAACGATCAAGATTGTAAGAAGGAAGACCCATGCATAGTTGGATTTTGCAACAATACAAAATGTTCTTTTACAAAATTGCTCGGCTATCCATATAATAACACATGTCTAAAGGTAAATGAAACAATTGAAGAATATTATTGCAGCAATGAAGGCCTTAAAAAAAGAAAAAAAGTCGATTCAAAATGCAAATCAAATTTTGAGTGTTTGAGCAATATCTGTTTTAATGGGAAATGTGTTGAGAAAATCGAGAAGTTGCAAAAAAACAGATTTCCTTTTAGAACTTTAATAATAGTAAATCTTGTTGTTTTATTTTTTATATTTATTTATCTGCTCTCTAAAAGAAAAGAAATTTTTTAAAATTTAAGCATTTTTTCATGAACAACCAAGCCTTTTTTGCCTATACTTATTTCGAAAGTTTTTGACGGATGTTTTGTGCCTCGCATCTTTAATATTTCTAGCCCCCTTTTTCTTACTCCATCAACTTTTGTGTGATAAAGAAGAATTATACTGTCTACCTCAAATTCTAAGGCAGGCGATATTACTTTTCCATTTTCCGTTTCTTGACTTGTTAAAACAGCGGTACAACCCCATTTGTTAATTAATTCAAATAAAGCAAGTGATGCTTCTTTTTGTGTTAATTCGTCTTTATACAATAAAGCAAAAGAGGTTATGCTATCAATAACTAATCTTTTTGCCTTAATTTTAGTTATTATAGTATCTATTGTTCCACCCCCTTCTACAAGTACCCTTTTCACCTGCTCGGGGGTATACTCCAAAAAAACAAACGCCCCTTTTTTTTCATATTTTTTTAAGTCCCATCCAAAGGCCAGCATATCGGAGTATAACTTTTCTTTTTTTTCTTCAAAAGTTATGTAAATTCCCGGCTCTCCATTTCTTAAACCTTCCATTAAAAATTGGATTGCAAATATTGTTTTTCCAGAACCAGCACCACCGGCAACTAAATTTATACTTCTTTCTTTAAATCCTCCATTGATTAATTTATCAAGGCCAGGTATTCCTGTAGGTATTCTTTTAACTTTCATTTTAGAATTCCTTTTCTAATGAGAATGGTATTTGTTTTGTATGAATTTTAATCCCGCCATGACCTATTGAGAAAGGATATAAATTTATAGAGTGCTTTTGCCCTCTCATTTTTACAACTGTTAGTACCCTTTCAAAAGAATACCCTTTTCTAACCGCAGCAAGGAATATAAGCCCATTAAATAAAAAATCTTCTGGTTTATATGAGATATTATTAAAGTCTAAATTTGATCTTTCAGAAGTTGCCAATAATGTGGCGTTAGTTTGCTTGACTTGCGAGAGGAACCTTAATATTCCTCTTCTGTATTCGTTGATGTTGTCGCTGTATAAATATTCAAAAAGGGTTAAACCATCCAATATTACTCTTTTTATGTTTTTGGTTTTGATTGTTTTTAGAGGAGTTTCCAAACTTATTAATTTGACAGAATCTCTAAAAAGATTTTCGCAAAAAAAGATAAGCCCTTTCTTTTCAAATTTTTCAAGATTTAATCCCAATGAATTTGCATAACTTTTAATCTCGCTAGCCTTTTCTTCTGTAGTAATATAAAGGCCAGGTTCTCCCATTCTAGCTCCCTCGTATAAAAATTGAATAGAAAAAATTGTCTTACCTGTTCCTGGGCATCCGGAAACCAAAATCGAATTACTCCTTCTGATCCCCCCTTCAAAAATTTCATCAAGCCCGGGTATACCTGTTTTAAGAATATCTTTATTTTTCATAGGAAATATTAAAGAAAACTAATATAAAAGCTTTACTTAATACTGTTCCCCGCTTATAATAAGATGCGGGCCTTCTTGTTTTATTGCAACGTATTTTAGGTTATTAATTACAAGATCATTTCCTGGAAGCAAATAGTTAACCTCTAATTTGTCGATGATTATTTTGTGTATTTTATTAAATTCGAGAATCTTTTTTGGGACTTCATTCTTTTTATGTGGGTCATTAACATCAAACATGCTTATAAAGCAAGGCCTGACCATATCGTCATTTCCTTTTTTCCTTCCTACCAGTATGCTTTTAACTTCAAATCTCATTTTTCTTCTTCTTTTTTCTCTTTCCCAAATATTTCTTCAATATTTTTTTCTCCATACTTTACTATTTTTGTATTTATTTGTGCAGTTTGCTCATAGATTGTGTTCCCTGCAACAGTTTTTCTCTTTTTCATACCTTTTCTTTTTATTTTTACACACGGACCCTTACTCAAAAGAATTTTTTTCCTGCCGGCTAAATTTAAATCAAATCTCATTGGAAAACCAGCAATGTCGCTTCCTCCAGTTATTTCAAGTTCATAGCCTTTTAAGCCAAGAATGCTTCCGTCTATTTTGTCTCCAATTTTTTTCCCATACAATGGAGTCCCGTCTATTGTTTTTTGATAACTCTTTCCTGTTTTCGGGTCACCAATAACAATTTTGATTTCGCCCATCAATTAAAATTCTAAATAAATCATTTAAATAATTTATGTTTTTTGTTTAAGAAGTTAGTATTTGACCATAAGTCTTTTAGCATGCGGTGTTAAATCCCATAATAACTTCTTTCCTTTTTTATCAACAACAACTAAGATATCTTTTTCTTTCAGAGAAGAGACAACTTTCCTTATAGTACTTTTTGATTTTCTGAGTTTTTTTGCAAGCATCTCTACAGATTTTGCTTCATGTGCTAACAGATACCTCATAACCCTTCTTTCTAATTTTGTAAATTTCTTTTCAAATTCGGTTAGGGCTTCTCTTTTTAATTCATCTTCAAAAGGTTTGACGCTTATTTTATGGAGAGTTAAGATTTCTTTTACCCCGTGATATGGTATTTTATAATCTTTACTTTTAACAATTGGGTTATTTTTACCAAATCTTCTATGATGAAAATCGAATATTAGGTCTGCATATTCTAATAGCCTTCTTACACTGCCATTTGCGCATCTCACTAATAAATCCAAAGCTTCTGGAGCAAATTTATCAATGTAATTAATTTTTGTTTTTTTATTATACAATCTTTTTTTCAAGACCTCTTTCAATTCAGTTTCATCTAAAAGTCTCAATTTAATTATCCTTTTTCCAAGTCTGTCTTTGAAGGAGCCAGAGGCATTTCTTAAATTTGAAGATATTTGAGCAATGACGATGCTGTGTATTATTCTTCTACTTGGATTTTCCCACTTCCCCTTTGCTTCCAAAATTAAATTTGGGTCTGTTGCCTGAAATTCATCTATTAACAAAATTTGAGGTTTTTTTGGGTATTTCCTAAAACTTATATAGTCCAAGAAATTTCTGTTTTGTTTTATAGCTTCCTCTAAATCGAAATTTTTTGGTAGGTCCTCAGCATTTAAATAAATAAAATCGAACTCTTTTAGATTCTTTTTTATTTTCTGAAGCAAGCTTGTTTTTCCACTACCAGTTAAACCATTCAAAAAACAAATATCCCCCTTTCTGATAAAGGAGACGAGTTTTTCCTCTTCCTCCTCCAAACCAACAAGAATATTTGGATTGGGTCTAATATCGAGGGGATTTTCTTCAAACTTGAGCACCTGATACCATGTTTTCAAAAAAGCATCACCTGATAGGATAGTGATTTTATTATTTTTATTTTTTTCGATACCTTTTATCTCCAAACACCAGAGATTTTCTTCCCGCATTTAGGACATTTTCCATTTTTTATTTTATTTTCTAAAACAGAAAATCCTGCTCTTTTAATAATTAATTCACCACATTTTGGGCAAT
>JAFCFS010000049.1 GCA_017608525.1 Candidatus Woesearchaeota archaeon
CCAACAAAAATTGGAAAAGCACCAAAAGTTTACGTATTTCCAAAATTCGATGTCGAAATTAAGAATTTTGCAATTACTTCAAGCATAGATAAAATTGATATAAAAAGAGAAGCCTATAGTGATGTTTTTTATGTGAATGGCAAAGTCTCTACCCCAAAAGTATTTTATAGATCAATCTTCAATCCTGAGAAGTACTATTTAGAATCATTTAAATTCTTCTTGGAAAAAAATAAAATAAAAGTTGAAAAAGCAATATTGGGTAAGCTAAAAAATGGTGCAAGAATATTTTACATCTATGAATCCGATCCTTTGGCAAAAATAATTTATGACGCAAATAAATCCAGTTTAAATTTTGTATGCGATCAAATTTTAAGGGCAATGGGTGCAGAAATAAAAGGGGATGGAAGTTTTGAAAGTGGATTAAAGGTTGTAAGAAATTTTTTAGAAGAGGTTGGAATTGAAAATTATGCTCTCGTTGACGGTTCTGGATTATCGAGAAAAAATAGGCTTTCTCCATCTCAGATAGTAAAGCTTTTAGAATATGCAATAAACAATTTTGAAATATTTCCCGAGTTTGTTTCCTCCCTACCGATTTCAGGAACAGACGGAACACTGAAAAAAAGATTTAAAGATACAAAAGGAGAGATAAGGGCAAAGACGGGGCATCTCAATGGTGTGAGTGCTCTTTCAGGTTACACGAAAAAAAATGAAAAAATTGTCGTTTTCTCAATCATGGTAAACAATTTTAAGGAAAAAGATTCAAATAAAGTTGAAAGTCTTGAAGAAAAAATTTATAAAATAATTAAAAAATTTTAACTACCAATCCAATGCTTCTTCTTCTGGCTCTTCTGGTTCTTCGGGTTCTTCGGGCTCGATAAACTCTTCTTCGTCGTCTTCGTCTTCTTGGAATTTTATAATCTTTTTCAAGCCCAACACCTCCTTCATTTGCTCATAGGAAGATTCCCATTTTTATATTTTTCGATTGGGATTCGAAAAATTATTTAAATCATTTAAAAACTTTTCTAATTTATGGAATTTGGAATTTGTAAAAACGATATCAATTTGATTTATGGTCCGGCAGCATCTGGAAAAACAACTCTCTGCATAATAGCATGTATAGAAGCAATTAAGTCTGGAAAAAGGGTCTTTTTTATTGACACGTGCAATAGCTTTTCTGTTGAAAGATTTATTCAACTTGGTGGTAAAGACCTTTTAGATAAAATATTTATTATAAAGGCAAAAAACTTTAATGAACAATTTAAGGCAATCGAAAAGCTTCTTAATGTTGAAAAAAGTTTGATTGTTGTTGATTCTTTAACAGTGTATTATAGAAAATTGTTAAAGGAAGAAAGTGGGGTAAACACGAAGATGGCAAAACTGATGAAAAATCTTGCAAAAATCACAAGGAAAGGAAATACTGCTGTTATAACATCGATGGTTTACTCTAATATGGAAAAAGATATACTTCCTGTTGGTGGAGGAATGCTTAAAAATTGGAGCAACTGCATCATAAGACTTGAAAAAAATGAAACAGAAAGAAGATTTGTTTTGGAAAAGCATCCTAAGTTAAAAAAAATAGAATTTAATTTTAAAATCACTAATGACGGAATTGAAATTATGGATGTCTAGTATTTTTAAATTTTGAGCATTCATTACATAATCTATTTTCAAATTGGAATGTTGAATGTGTTATTCCAAATCTGCTGAGTTTGCGATTCAATTCCTTGATAATCTTTTCCGTATTGCTCAATTTTTCTTCGTCAACCAATACATGTGCATTTAGAAATATTATGTTTGAACAAAGAGACCATAGGTTTATAGAATGAACATCCTTCACCTTTTCCACACTTTTCATTTCATTTATTACATCATCCAAATTGATATGCCTAGGGGAGGCTTCAAATAAAATGTAAAGGGCATCCCTCACTATTTTGAAGGCACTAATCCCTATAACTATTGCTATAAAAATACTTAGAATGGGATCGATGAAAAATTTTTTTGTGAAGTGCATAAATAAAGCACCTAAAATTATTGCAATCGAAGAAAAAGTGTCTCCTAGAACATGCAAAAATGCTCCCCTTATATTAAGATCTTTGTGCCCCATCAACTTAATTACAACAAATAGGTTTGCAAAAAGGCCAAGAATAGCAACAAAAATCATCTCAAGTGTATATACTTTAACAGGAAACAGCATTCTTTTTATTGCTTCATAAATTATCAGGAAGGTTGCCCCGAACAAAATCAATGCATTCAAAAGAGCAGAAAACACCTCACCTCTATGAAAACCGAATGTTGCCCTCTCATTAGGGGGTTTTTCAGCAAAGTAGAGAGCAATAAATGCAATGCCCAAAGCAAAAATGTGGGTAAACATGTGTGCAGCATCACTCAACAAGGCAAGGCTTTTTGCAAAAAATCCTCCAATAACTTCAACAAGAAAAAAAACAAATGTTACAAATAAAGATATCTTTAAATCTTTGTTTCTTCCCATTTAACCACACTCAATTTTTTTATTTTTTGAAATTTTAAATTTTTCTTCGAGTATGCAATTTTTCCTCTCTATGCCTATAATTACTTTTCCTTTAGATTCTTCAATTTCTATAAAAGAGTTTTCAGCTTTAAAAAAATTGTAAAAATCCTCGCTGTAAAAATTTCTTATTTTAATGTGGCAATTTTTAATGTACATAAATCCTGATTTAGCTGAAACATAATCTGCTATTAAACTGCAATTCTCTACATTATTCAATAAAGTTGAAGCTGTTGATTCTTTAATTTTAAAAACAGAATTTTTTGCGTATATAAATGTGTGGCTTCCCCTTACTAAATTTGTTTCTGCAAAGCAATTTTTCGCACTCCAAAAGTGTCCATACCCGTCTATTTTTTCATCAACAATAACATGACAATTTTCAGCAAAACTAAATCCAAAGCTCCACTCAAGAATCCTCATTTTTATTTTTATAGGATTTTCTTCTTTTCCTTTTAAAAAAGACCCGAAATGTTGCATATATATTTGATCCAATTCAAAATTGTTATAACCAAGATCGTAACTTCTTTGAATTAGGGCAGAAAGGTATACTCCTTTAAACGTGTATTCATCATTTTTCAATTTTAAATCTTTCTCACTGAATTTTCTAATTATCTCTGGAGTTATATCATAAGTTTTCAACAAATTGTAGCACTTTCTGAAATTATTTTTAACGAAGTCCATAATTGGAGTAAATATATTTTCCACATTCTCTTGAAAAATCAACATAATATCATCAAAGATCTGTTCCTCATTCCTAACTAAATTTATTTTTTTTTCTTCCGGCTTTTCTACGTTTTTAAAAATGTTTTCAAGGCTCATTTTATTTCTTTTTCGATTCACATTCGGGATTTATGCAGATTTTCCATGGTCTTTTTCCCTTCCTTATTACAATAACTAAAGGATAACCGCAGTACTGGCAAACCTCTCCTGTTGGTTTTGGTAATCCTCTAGGTAGACTAAAGTTTATTTTACATTTAGGGTAGTTTGTGCAAGCAATAAAGTATTTCTTTGTTTTTTTAGAGTATATTATTTTTAAATTTCCTCCGCATTTGCATTTTCCAATTATAGTTTCTTTCTCCATTGTTTCTTTATATGCTTTAATTAATTCTTCACCAATTTTTTTCTCGTTCTCTTTGAATTGGGATGCTATCTTTTTTAGAACCTCTATTGCTTCATTAAGCACTTCTTCCTTCTTCTTTTTTCCTTCTCTTATTTCTTCGAGTTCCCTTTCGAACTTTCTTGTCAATTCCTCATCAAGAACAGCTGGACAAAATTTTTCAAGAACCTCTACAGTTTTGAGACCCAAATTTGTTACCCTTATTGCTGTATCTTTTAAATAGTCTCTTTTGAACAAATTATCCAGTATTTCCGATCTTGTTGCTTTTGTTCCAAGGCTTCTTTTCTCAAGCTCTTTAATAATTGACGCTGGAGTATATCTTTTTGGCGGTTGTGTTTCTCTTTCATGAAGATTTATTTTGCCAACTTCAATGGTTTGGCCCTCTTTAAATTGCGGCAGTTCAATTTCTTCGGTCTTCAGATATCTTTTATATACTTTAAGCCAACCCTCGTCTATTGTTCTCGAGCCCTTAACAATAAAAGATTCACCACCAATTTCTATTTCAACAATTTGTCTTTCTCTCTTTGCTGCTTCATAAAATGTTGAGAGGAACCTTCTAACAATTAAATCGTATACCTTTAGTTCATTCCCTTTTAGTTCTTTAGGTGGCTCTTCAGTCGGGTATATTGCTGGGTGCGCAGGATCCTTCTTTTTTCCATTGTTTGGTTTTATGTATTTCTCACCCAGCAATTTATTAGCAAACTTACTATACTCACTTTTGGCTGCCAGGGCTGCAAGTATTCTTTTAAAGTTTATTGTGCTTGGCAGTATGTTTGAACTTGTTCTTGGGTAAGAAATATACGAATTTGTGTAAAGGTTTTGAGCTATTGATAAAGTTTCTTTTGGCGTTATTTTAAATGCTTTATACGCCTCTATCTGGAGAGTTGTTAAATCAAATGGATTTGGTGGTGGAACAAGATA
>JAFCFS010000050.1 GCA_017608525.1 Candidatus Woesearchaeota archaeon
ATTATTTCACTTCTTCTTTCAGGATTCAATATTAAATGTGAATGGGAACCTTCAAAAATTAAATTTCCACCAAGGGGATGTTGTGAAACTCCTTCTGGATGTGCAGAAAATGTTTTAGAGGCAGATTGCAGTAATGGTTACAATTTTTATAAAGACACTTCTTGTTCTGAAGTCTCCACTTGTACCGAAATGATTTGTTTAATAAGCAATGTAACTGCTGCTAAAGAAGGTGTAACAAGAAGGGAGTATAAAGATGGTGAAATGGGATGCCATAAAAATGCTTTGTGGAAATGTGATGCTTCTCAAAATAAAATTGTAATGATAGAGAATTGTACAGAAGTTGGAAAAAATTGTGATTCATCCTCATTGTCGTGCATTAGTGAATGTGGAGCAGTTAGTGCTAAAGATTATTGTTCCGATACTAGCGGTTCAGATACCTCATACGGAGAATACATCAAAAGAGTTGAATTTGCAGGAATTAACTATGAATCTGGAGACAATGGTGGGTATTTAGATGCAACTTCACAAAAAGCATTAGTTTCTATGGGTGGAAAATATACTATAAAAGTAACATTTAATACAGGAAGTTATTTAGAATGCGCTGCTGTTTGGTTTGATTGGAATGGAGATAAAATTTTAGAAGATACAGAAAAAATAGAGATTGGATGTTGTGATACTGATAATTGCATTGTAAGCAAAGATATAGTTATACCCTCAGCGATAAGCGGGCCAACTCTTATGAGGGTTGTCGGAGAATATGACGAGTATCCATCCTCACCTTGTGATATTGAATATAATGAAATTGAAGATTATACGGTGTGTATAGAGGAAGGATGCCAAAGCGATGAAGATTGTAATCCTGGAGAAACTTGCATAGAAGGAGTTTGTTGTATAGTAGAGTGCTATACAGATAAAGATTGCCCAGATGATAAGCCTGTTTGCAAAAATGGTGGAACTTGTAATGCTGAATGTCTCCCAGAAGACATCGCCAGATGTGAACCAATCAATTGCTATTCTTGCTGTACAAATACAGGTCCTCAACCTGGCAAGGCTTCTAATGATTGGATATCAAATGTCCAGTTTGCTGGGCAGATTGATCATAATTCTGGCTGTGATACGGAAGATGGACATGAAAACTTTTTAGATCAGGTTGCTATTGTAGAAAGGAATCACCAATACGATATCAATGTAACAGTTCGCGGAAGCGGATATCATTGTGTCTCTGTAGCAATTGATTGGGATCAAAATGGATTCGCTTCAACTTATGGAAGGTATCTATTGGGATGCTGTTATGGTGATTGTTCAGTTGGAGGCGTAATTGAAGTACCAGATGCAGCTTTAAGTGGACCAACAATGATGAGGGTTTCTGAAGAGACCAGATTTGTCGAATCTCAAAAGGGTTATGCTGCTCCATGTGAAGCTCCAATATCTATGCAGTATGGCGAACACGAAGACTATACCATATGTGTTGTTGGTACATAAAAATATTATTCTAACAGTATAGCAGGCTTTCCCGGAAGAGCCTGTTTTGCCTTCTCTCCTTCCAAATATTCATCAGCCTTCAGAATTTCAATCTTTAGTTTTAACTCTTCCTCAAGAAAATTTTTAGCATCCTGAAATATTTTAATCTCATCCTCCTGTTTTAAACATGAAGCATTTAGCCTAGAAGGATTTTTTAAAACATATTGAACTATTTTTGGTCGTATTTCCATTGTTCAGAAATAAATAAGATTGCTCTTTTTGGATTTTCAATTTTTGCAAGGCGCATTACTGAATGAATATCGGAAATTGCGTTAGAAACAATCTCCTCCATAATTTCTGCTTTCTCATCAAATTTATTTTTATCCCATGTAGGAAATTCCTGTATTGAAACAAATTCTTTATTTCCCAATTTTTCCCACAATTCCTCTGCCATATGGGGTGTTATCGGAGCCATCAATTTACACCATATTTTCAGCAGATCCCTAATTAATTTCTTATTTTTTCCTCCCCTCCTTATATACCATTTAAAATCATTATACACCCCAAAATATACCAAATCAGAAAATTCTCTTAAATTATACTTTTCGATTGCATTACATATTTTTTCCAATTTTCTATTAAAAACTGACTCTATCCATTTATCTATCAATTTTTCTTCCCCACTTTTTATATTTAGAAGTTCCTCGAATATGTTAAAGATTTTTTCAATTGCATTTTTATAATTCAATACTGTACTTTCGTCCCAAACAACATCAACATGAGGACTTCCTATATGGCAGTAATAAAGCCTCATCCCATCAACACTATATTTTTCAATTGCTTTCGGTATTGGCTCGGCACCGCCCTTTGATTTAGATATTTTTGTTCCTTTCCCAATAATCCAGTAGTTCACAAAAATCCCTTTAGGCCAGTACTCTTTAGGAAGTATAGCCACATGATTCATTAGAAAAACAGGAAAATGAACTGTTTGATGTTCTTTTCCTCCCAAGTTTATATCAAGAGGATGCCAATAATCGAATTCCTCCCTCATTTGTTTCAATAAATCTTTCTCAATTCCTGTTACTTTACTCACGGTTTCAATGTCACCCTTTCCTAAGTATATAAAATCAAAAAATTCATCTTTCATTTGTTCGAGCTTTATTTTTCCTTCATTATAATATCTTGAAATAGTATAGTAAGTTGGATAAAGCGTAGAATCTGATATTGGTTCAATTACCCATTTCTCATCGAATGGCAATCTTGTTCCAAGCCAATTCCCAAGTCTTGTGCATGCTCTATCGCTAAACCACTCCAGTACATGCGGCAAATTCTCGTAGTATTCTTTTGGGTAAATTTCCATTTCTTTAACATGGGCTTTTGTTTTTTCTGTTAGATCGTAATCTGAATACTTAATGAACCATTGATCATCAATTTTCTTGATTATTACTCTTTCGCCACATCTGCATATTACTTCTTCAGAAAGATCATACATTATGTCTGCTTCATTTTTGTTGATCAAATCTTCTTTAACAATCTCTTTTGCCCTTTCCACTTTCATTCCAGAATAAACACCACAATTTTCATTCATAACCCCTTTATGAAATCCTTCCTTATAAACAATCTTCTTGGCTTCCTCTAATTTTTCCCTATCCTTTTGGCTTTTGATTCCAAGCTTTTTGCAAACATCAATTGCTGGAAAATCACTAAAACCTGGAGATTTAATTATTGGTATCGGCTTAATTTCTTTTATCTTTTCATAATCTAAACCGTATTTCTCGCAAAGTTCCCTATTATTTTGAAGCTCATAAAGTGCAATGTAATCTATTGGTGCATCTGATGGAACACTCGTTACAATTCCAGAACCAATATTAACATCGCAAAATTCACATGGTAAAATGATTATTTCCTTTTCTATGCCTGGAGCAAAACAATATTTTCCGATCATGTCTTTTCCTTTAATTTTTCCAACGATTTTAACATTTTTCTTTTGATATTTTAATTTCTCTGCTGCTTCCTTGCTAAGAATCCAAATTTCATTGTTTACTTTTGCTTTAACATATTCAACATCTGGATCAACCCATAAATTTGTTTGACCAAAAACAGTTTCAGGCCTTAAGGTAGCGGCAATTATGTAGTCTTTTCCAAATTTAAACTTCAAAAGGGTGTATTCATTTTTTTCAGCATTCCCTCCCTTTTGAATATCTGTTTCTGAAGGATCGACAGCAACAGGACCACACTTCGGACAAAAGGTAGCATAATATGGTTTCTGTACTATCAATCCCAAATCTTTTAATTTTTTGAATTGCCACTGAATAAATTTTTTATAATCTTCATTTATTGTGCAAACAAATCTTCTCCAATCAGCAAGAAATCCAAATTTTTTCCAATAATCCTCTATATAAACGTTGTTAAAGTATTCGACAACTTTTAATGGATCCCCAAGATCTTTGATTTTCTCTTCTGGGCAACCATTTCTTTTAAGATACTCTATCCATTCCTTGTTTCTTTCTTTGACCTTTTTGGCAAATGCTATTGCTTGATTTCCTGTAGCATGTGTACCAACTGGAAATAATACATTATAACCCTTCATTCTTTTATATCTAGTAATTGTATCGGTATAGCAATAACCCCTCATATGTCCAACATGCAAATATCCAGAAATTCCAGGGTAGGCAAAAATCATGAAAAAACTTTTTTTCTTTCTATCGATATTTGCTTCACCAAGTTTTGCTTCAGCCCATTTTTTTTGCCATTTTTCCTCTAATTTTCTGAAATTTACCATATCAAAATCTAAAAATAAATGTATTTAAAAAATTTTTTGAGAACTTGTATTTTGCTTAAGTAACAGATAACAAACTATTGCCGGGATTAAAAAACCGCAGAAATAAATTAAAGTAAATTTTGGGCCAACAAGATCCATAACTTTACCTGCAGTTATAGCTCCAATTATAGAAAACACGGATATAAGCATATGTGTTAAAGATCCAGCTGTTGCTCTTATTTTAGAAGGAATCAATTTTTGTAAATAGGCATCTTTTGTTGGTGCCATCGCCTTTCCAATTATAGATTGAATAATGAGGATGGCGCATGCAAAATAAAACATTGGTTGATGTACGAAATATAAAGTTAATATTAATAATCCACCAAACATAGTTGAAAAGATAAAAACATTTTTTTCTTTTCCTAAATAAACTAAAAGTGGCTTAGAAAGGAAAGGTGAAAAAATGCCAACAAATGCAATTATTGAATAAAAAACCCCTAAATAACTGACAGGCATCTTTAGCTTTACAAGAAATGGTTGCCAACACAATCCTGAAGCCATAAATAACATAGCAAAAATTGATGCAATAAGCATTAGGAGAAAATTTCTATTTTTAAATGAAAAATGGATTGCTTTTTTTGTTGTTGTAAAACTTTTTTTAAACAGATTTGTAAGCTCTGTTCTTTTCCTTTTATGAAATTTTTCTTTGCCAAAAATTCCGAGTATTAGAATTGAAAATAGCATACCACTTCCCTGAATAACCCACAACCATTTTAAATCAAGAAATGTTACCAAAATACTTCCAAACAATGGAGCAAAAACATTTCCTGCAGAAGCAAGACTAGAAAATTTAATCATTGCATTATGTATTAAATGTTTTTTCCTTTTGTATTTTAAATAGTCAACAAACCATGCTGTATAGGCCCCAGAAATAAATGAAGTTCCAAAACCAATTGCTCCAAAGATAAAAGCAAGAATAAGAAATGAATTAGTTAAAGGAATAAGTATATGACAAAAAGCAACAATTACCAAACCAAACAATGTTGAAAATTTTCTTCCAAGTAAGTCAGCAACTACACCCGTTGGAATTTCAAAAATTATTGTTGACAAGCCTGTAATTCCAACCAACTTTCCAATTTCTGAGTAACTTAATCCAATATTGAAAAAGTAGATAACTGAAAATGCTACTGTAACATTAAACATAGAATAAATGAAAACTTTAATATAGAACGGCCACAGAAGTTCCCATTCTTTTGTCTTAAAAAAATTTTGCATAAAGATTAATTTGAATTCCTTATTTATAAATCTTTAAAATAAAAAAGAAAAAAATTAGCTTGTTTCCTCAGATGGAGTTCCCTCTCCCTCGGGTGGTTTTTCCTCCCCTTCAGGTTTTTCTTCTTCTGCTGGCTTCTCTTCTTCTGCTTCTGCTGGTTCTTCTTCAGGTTTTTCTTCTGGTTTTTCCTCCTCCGGTTTCTCTTCTTCTGTCTTCTCCTCTTCCTGTTTTTCTTCTTCTACTGGCTTTTCTTCTTCTGGTTTTTCTTCATGCATTTCCTCTTCCATCATTAACACCTCAAAATAAGAAACAAAAACGTTCTATATAAAATTTTTCTTTTTGGAAAAAAGTATTTCGCTTTTTCTATTTTACAGTTTACAATCCCCAAGTTGGTTTTTCCCTCCTTTTTATCTCGACTATTTTTTTCAGTACTCTCTTTTCATCTTCTGTCAAATATTTCTTCAATTTTTTCATCACCCTAAACTCCTTTATATCACTTAGCAAAATCTCATCTTCTTTTATTTGTCTTCCAACAGTAACTTCAGGTATGGCAATTGCAACTTGCTTTCCTTTCTCAGCTTCCTGGATGTTTTCTCCCTCAAGTTGCATACTCTTAATCCTACCAACTATTTTCCCATCAAGTTTCATCAATTGAGAGTCAGTTTTTACCTTCCCAGCAATTACTTCAATGCCAACAATTGCTGGATTACTCTGCCTAAAAACACATCCCCTAAGAATTTTAATTTCAAACGGCCTAACAACTTTCTTTAACTCTTCTTCTTCTATTTTTCTTTTTTCAGCATTATACCATTTTTCATATTCTTCAATAATTTTATAGATAACATCGCTCAATATAACTTTAACATTTTCCACCCCCTCTTCACATTTAACATTAAATCCAAGTATTACCCTTTTTAATGGATCACTTTCTGAACCAGCATCAACCAAGTCCTTTTTTGTAACATTTCCAATTGTTGCCCTTTTTATTGGTATTTCTTTCTCTTTTAGCAATTTAATTAGTGCTTCTAAACTCCCTAAAGAGTCTGCCTTTACAATAATCCCTTCTTTTTCAGTTTCTATTATAACTTCACCAACCTCTTCGAGAATTTTTCTTTTTGCATCTTCTATTTTTCTCTCATCCCTAACTACAACAATTGGCATTCCAGCAATTGCATTTTCTATTCCGATTGCTGAAATTTTTAAACTTGAACTAGCCCTAATTTCTTTTTTTCTTTTTAATTTTCCATCCTCTGCAACAAAAAGAGCTCTAATTTTTGCCACTATTGGTTTTTCCAGAGCACCGATAACTATTGTATCACCTTCACATATTTTTCCCTCATACAAAACAACATCCAAAGTTATGCCAAGCCCTTTTTCTTCAACAACCTCAAGAATTGTTCCTTTTCCAGGGCCCTCTATATCAATTGTTAAACTTTCTTCAAGAAATTTTTGAGCAAGACCTATTATAACTGCAACCAATTCGGCAATCCCTTCTGAAGTCTTTGCTGAACATGGGATTATTGCAACCTGTTTTGTGTAATCCATCACCCTATCAAACCTTTCGGAATTAAATCCTAATTCATAGAGTTTTCCAACTAATTCATAGAGTTTTTTGTCTATAAATTCCTTTACTCTTTTTGGTTGTTTGTCCAAATTTTCAAGAAGTTTTAGTTTTGGATTACTTACGTAGCCAGAAATAAGATCGATTTTATTCAGAGCAATAACAAAAGGTGTTCTATATTGTTTAAGTATTTCAAAACATTCTATTGTTTGTGGCATTAGGCCTTCATTTATATCTATAACTAAGATTGCTATATCAGCTAAATTCCCCCCTCTTTTTCTAAGATTTGTAAATGCAGCATGTCCTGGTGTATCAATAAGAAGAATTCCGGGAAGCATTATTTTTTCAGGTGGCAATAAATTTCCGCACAAATTTTTAATTCTTTCAACATTTACATTTATTGCTCTTATTACTTGTGTTATTCCCCCAGCTTCTTTTTCAATTATTTTAACTTTTGCTATATTCTCCAGTATTTTTGTTTTGCCATGATCCACATGCCCCATTAATAAACAAATAACAGATCTTAGTTTCATTTTTAATTCGTTAAAGAAAATAATGTTTCATAAGCTTTTAGCAAATCTTCTTTTTTTACATAAACCAATACTTCAGGAACACTGCAAATGAATTCTGAGATGTTGATTCCTTTGAGCATTATCTCATTTGTAATTTTTGCTATTATCCCTTTTGTATTCTCTATTTCATACCCAAGATTTATGCTGATTTCACTTAAATTTTCCTTCACACTTATAACATCCTCTTGAAAAAAAATCATTATTTTTTCTATGTTTTTTTGATCAACTATTAGCTTAATATTTGTTTCACCCTTGATTATTCTAATTGCATCATTGCTTAAATTGAATTTCTCAAGCAAATTTTTTAAATAGACCTTTGTCTTGTGTGTTTTTTTAATTGTAACGCAAGCCATATTATTTCTCGTTGTGATTTTAGCTTCCCTAAATAAATTCAATGTAACTAAAGTTTCCTCATTGGGTGGTGCTTTAAGTTTGTATCTTCTTATTGCGCTTATAACCGAGTCTATAGATGCAGCCAAATTTTCTTTTTTTATCAGATATTTTGCTAATGCCCTAACATTAATTACATTCATAGCCAAAACCTTCTGCAATACTAAATCTCTATCGAGAATTTTCCATACATCTCTTGTTATGTTTGGCATAAGTGCCATATATTTGTCAAGATTTAAAAATTTTATCAAATTTTGAGATAATATTTATTAAGGACGTAAAAATTTTATTACTTAGAAATTTAAACAAAATCAAAGGAGGTATAACTATGAAAAAATCCGATGATTTCTCCGATTTATGCAAGAAGATTGGAAAAGAATACCAAGAACTTTACAAAGAATACACAATTCACGAATACCTCCAAATGTTAGAGGAGGATGCTAGACCAGCAAGAACAGCATTTCAAAGAATTTACGATATGATTGTTGAGTCGGGAAAGGAAAAATACAAAGAACTTGGCGAAGAAATCGTAAGGTATAAATTTTTCTCTAATCCAGAAAGCTGGGGAGGAAACCAAAAAGATGCAATTTTTGGTCTTGAAAAAAGTTTAATGAAACTAGTCGAGCATCTTAAAAACGGTGCCTATAAATTGGGTGCAGAAAAAAGAATTTTGTTGCTTCATGGACCAGTGGGTAGCAGTAAAAGCACAATTGTTAGGTTAATGAAAAGGGGCTTGGAAAAATATTCTTTAACAAACCCTATTTATACTTTTGAATGGGTCAACATGGAAGATATTCCTGGTTATAAGGGACCAAAATTAGTAAATCATGTATGCCAAATGCATGAAGATCCCTTAAAATTGGTTGATAAAAAATTTATAGAGGATGTTTTGAAAAGAATTAATGAAGCAAACAAGAAAAAAGGTTACAAATATAAAGTTGAAGTTGAAGGTGAACTTTGCCCACATTGTAAATTTAATTACGAACAATTAATGAGGCATTATAAGGGAGATTGGAATAAAGTAATGGAACACATAAGAGTTAAGAGATTTTTCATTTCTGAAGCTGAGAGAATAGGCATAGGGAGTTTCCAACCTAGAGATGAAAAAAACCAAGATAGTACTGAACTTACAGGAAACATAGACTATAGGAAGATTGCATTTTTCGGTTCGGATTCAGACCCAAGAGCATTCAATCTTGATGGTGAATTGTGTATTGCTAATAGAGGATTGATGGAGTTCATAGAAATTTTAAAATTGGAAACTGCATTCCTTTATGAGTTATTGAGTGCATCACAAGAACATGTAATAAAACCAAAAAAATTTGCTCTTACATCAATTGACGAAGTTATTATTGGACATACAAACGAAGCAGAATTTAAAAAACTACAGGATGATAGATTTATGGAAGCATTGAAGGACAGAACAATCAGAATAGATATACCTTATAATTTAAAGCTGGATAACGAAATCAAAATATATAAAAGGGATTACAATGAAAAAACAGTACCAAAGCATATAGCTCCACATACAATAGAAGTGGCAAGCATATGGGCTATCCTAACAAGATTAGAAGAACCAAAGGACGTAACATTACTTCAAAAATTAAAGCTTTACAATGGCCAAACAATACCTGAATTTACTGAATCAGCAGTGAAAAAATTAAAAGCTGAAGCAATTAGAGAGGGCTTAGATGGAATTTCACCGAGATATATACAGGATGCAATTGCCCAAGCTATTGTTTCTGACGAAGAAGAAAAATGTGTTAATCCGTTTATGGTTTTAAAGAGATTGAAAGAGAATCTAAAAACAAGTACACTCCTAGGAAATGAAGAATTGAAATTAAAATACGAAGAACTTTTAAAACTTGCCGAAGAAGAACTCAGAGAAAAATTGATTGATGAAGTTCAAATTGCTATAAGTAGTGATGAAAGAGAATTGGCTGAACTTTGCAACAAATATATACAAAATATAAAAGCCTATAGAAAGAGAGAAAAAATTGAAGATCCATTAACAGGAAGATATGTCCCACCAGATGAAAAATTAATGAGAAGCATTGAAGAAAAAATAGGTGTAAGTGAAGCACAAAAAGACGAATTTAGAGCACAACTTCTAGAATTTATTGGGAGTTTGGAAATTGAGGGGAAGAAATTTGATTACAAATCGAATGAACAATTGTATAAAGCATTAACTAAAAAACTTTTTGAAGATAAAAAGGACAGGATAAATTTACAAAACGTTTTCAACGGATTAATTGATAGCGAAGAGCAAGAAAAATTAGATATAATTAAAGCAAGATTGAAGAAAAACTTTGGCTATTGTGATGTTTGCGCATCTATAGTTTTAACGTACGTGGCAAGCATTTAGATTCAAGGAGATAGTAAAAGGAAAGATAAGAAAAGATTTGAAAGACTTACTGAAAAAAGGACATATTATTGGGAAAAAGGGGAAAGATAAAATTGCTATACCAATCCCTTATATCGATTTACCTCGTTTTAAACATGGAAAACCACTAGGACCAGGAAAGGAGGGAGGAGGGGAAGGAGAAGGTGAAAGTGGCCCAGGATTTGGAGGGGTAGGAATCGGGCCAGGAAACGTAGGCGATCCAGTTGGATTTCCTCAAGCAGGTGAAGGAGAGATTGGGGGAGAAGGTAGTGATGGCAAAAAAGCTGGTGAGGGATCTTCAGAACATCCACTGGAAGTAGAGCTTTCATTAGAGGAACTGGTTGAGTTACTAAAAGAGGAGTTACAACTTCCAAACATTAAACCAAGGGGAAAGAAAAAGAATATTTATTCAGAAGAAGATGTATATAAAGGACTAAGGAGGGTTGGACCCTATTCTTTGTTAAGATTTGATAAAACATATTTAGAAGCTTTAAAAAGATTGATAGCAAGTGAAGAATATAATTATGAAGATCCAATTGTAATTCCAACAAAAGACGATATGAGATTTTTATCATGGAGAAAAGAAAAAGCTCCAATAGCCAATGCTGTTATTATGTATATTATGGACGTATCCGGCAGTATGTCTGGTGAACATAGAGAATTAGCAAGGAAAATATCTTTCTGGATTGACCTATGGATTAAATACCACTATAATGAAGTTGAATCTGTTTACATCATTCATGACACACAAGCCTGGGAAGTTGATGAGGAAACATTTTACAAAACAGTTGCAGGTGGTGGAACAAAGATTCTATCAGCTTATTTATTGGCTAACAAATTAATTGAGAAAAAATACCCTCCTGAAGATTGGAACATTTATGTAATTCAATATTCTGACGGCGAAAATTGGGGAAGCAATGAAGATGAAATTAACGTTTTGGATGAAAAAATATTACCAAATGTTAACTTATTTTGTTATGGGCAAATCGACCTAATACCTGGGTGGGTAAAGAATTACAATATTAAATGGTTTTTTGGGCAATTTAAAAAAGATTTAGATAAATATAAGGAGAAGAAAAATATAGAAAATTTGATAACAACAAGCATACACGGTGAAGAAGACATATACGATACTCTAAAAAAATTCCTTGGAACTGGAAAATGATTGAAATCGAAAAATATAAGTTAACGCCAGAACTTGAAAAGATAAGGGAAGAAGTTGAGGAAGTTTGCAAAAAGGAAGGGTTAAGCACAACAATGGATGACGAAGGAAAAAGAAAGACTATTTTTTATCTTTTAGACTTTTCAAAGTTAACCGAGATAACTTCTTATGAAGGCTTTCCAAGAAGATATCCCCATTGGAGATTTGGTATGGAATATGAAAATTTAAAGAAAGAATTGGGTTATGGTTACGGAAGAATTTATGAAATTGTTATAAATAATGATCCTCCAATTGCGTATTTGCTTGAGTATAATGAAAAAGTACAACAAAAAATGGTATTTGCCCATGTTTTTGCTCACGTCGATTTCTTTAAAAACAATTATTTGTTTAAATACACTAATAGAAATATGCTCAATGCAATGGCTTCTCATGGTGCAGAAATACAGAAATTTATAGACAAATATGGTTTGGAAAATGTCGAAAGATTTATAGATGTGTGTCTTTCAATAGAAAACTTAATCGATCCTCATGCATTTTTATTTGAGGAATACAAAGAAAAGCACAAATGTAATGGAAAATGCAAACATTGCAAAAAAAAGCTTTCAACAGGAAAACTGAAATCTCCTAAGCCATATTTAGATGAATTTATCAATCCTGAAGAAATTCTAGAAAAGGAAAGAAAAAGGAAACTTGAAGAAAAAATAAAATCTTGGAATAGGCAAAGAGACATTTTGAAATTTTTAATAGAACATGCAGATGGACTAAAAGATTGGGAGAAAAGAATTTTAAGTATGATCAGGGAAGAAAGCTACTATTTCATGCCACAAAAGAGAACAAAAATAATTAATGAAGGGTGGGCTACATTTTGGCACTCTTATCTAATGTCTACAAAAGGATTAGCAGGCATTGAAGGGGTAATTTCATTCTGCTTAACCCATTCTAAAGTTGTAGGTGGGCCAAAACCAAGTACAACACTCAATCCTTACACATTAGGATATTTGTTATTTAAATACATAAAAGAAGCATGGGATAAAGGGAAACACGGCCCAGAATATGAAAATGAAAAGAATATGGAAAAAAGAAAGAATTGGGACACAAAGGAAGGGAAAGGCTTAGAAAAAATATTCGAGGTCAGAAAATTTTATGATGATATTGGATTTATAAGAGAATTTTTAACAGCAGATTTTGTTGAAGAAAGTCAATTATTCTTGTACAAACCAAGTTTAATTTACGGTGTACCGACCATATTTGGAAGAGACCCAGATGCGATAAGACAAATATTGCTATTTCAGCTTAATAACTATGGAGAACCAGTTATTGAAGTAGCAGATGATAATTATAAAAACAGAAAGGAATTGTTGCTAGAGCATAAACCGTATGGATATCAACTCGATTTAAAGTATGCTAAAAAAACGTTGGAAAACATATACAGAATATGGAAAAGACCAGTCCATATAAAAACAATTATAATAGAAGAGATTAATCAAGAAGTAATTAAAAAAGGTAGTTGGTATTTTGTCGATCCGGTAACAAAGAAAAAAGATGT
>JAFCFS010000051.1 GCA_017608525.1 Candidatus Woesearchaeota archaeon
CCTCCACCAGCACCGATTTTTGATAAACTTGGAAATAGCTTTAATTGAACTAAAAGCATAATCCCTATGAATGCTATAAAAACTATATAACCTTGAACAATTTGGGAAAATGTTGCACTTTTTCTCTCCTCTTTCATTTTTTTCTCTGAAACAACAGAATCTGTTACTGAAGCTAGCACTTGTTCAATGTCGCCACCACTCTCTTCAGCCTCAATTATTATATTTACCGCCCTTTTTATGGTTTTATTTTCTGTATCATTAGCAAAAGTTAGTAGGGCCTGCCTTACAGGAATCCCGGCAGTTATTTGATTAACCAATTTTTTAATAAAAGGATTTAGCTCAGAGTAATCATCTTTTCCAGCCTGAATTATTGAATTGGGTATAGAAATTCCCGATTTAACATTCCCTAAGAGGCTTCTAACAAAATCCAAAAATTTTTCCTCTACCCTTTTCTGCCTTTTTATATCCAAAAAGAAATCTATCCATAATTGTGACCATCCAATGTTAAATGCAACAATTAAAATTGGATAGAACCATCTTGCCTTGACTTCGAGTTTTGAAAAATCAAAGAAGAGATAAAAGTCAGCAATAATAATAAATAACCCAACACAAATTCCTATTAAGTATATTGGTTTGAATTTTATTTTCATTTTGGTTTTATGATATTGAGGAAAAACATAAAGCCGAGATTCAATGCAGGAATTCCAACAACAGAGCCAAGTAGAGCTATTACCTTAATGCTCAATCCAGCCAGAGTTGTTGTTCCGAGTGCTTGTAAAATAACCAATGTCATCATAAAAAGAAGTGGAGCAGCAATTAATATTCCAGTGTATAAATCAGAATATGTACTTATTTGATCGACCCATTTCTTCCTTTCCAATTTATAGGTGTTTAGCGCATCATCCGCAACCGCATTTAAGTATTCTTTTAAGCTTCCTCCACTCTCTACAGTAGTAACTATTCCATCTAATAAATCTTTGAATTTTACGCATGGAGTTGTTTTTG
The DNA here is from genome assembly GCA_017608525.1 of Candidatus Woesearchaeota archaeon. Classification (GTDB taxonomy): domain Archaea; phylum Nanobdellota; class Nanobdellia; order SCGC-AAA011-G17; family GW2011-AR17; genus JAFCFS01. Next base: position 1,006 of record JAFCFS010000051.1, read on the forward strand.
CCACAGTTTTTAATGCCGTTGTTAAGCTATAGCCAAAAAGATTCACATAATTAACTATCTTTTTTATTTCATCACTTAAACTTGGATACTCTCCAGATGCAAGTACTGTCGTAAACATTGATATTGGTTTCGCACCAGATCCAGCAACAGCAGCCATATGCACAATTACGAATGGAAGCTCTGCCCTCATAGCCTTTTCCTTTTGCCCAGCAACACTACCGGGATAAAAATAGAATATAACAAAAGTAATCCCCCCTCCAAAAATTCCAATAATAACGCCCCTAATTATCTGAACAATTATGTTTGGATGTTTTAAAAATGCAGATGCAAGAATCGACACAAGGATAAATGAAATCAAAGAGGAAAACAGCGACATACTTATGTAGGTTTTTGAAAGAACCTTTAATCCAGAAGCCTTCAAATCATTGTAGAGTTTTTGAAAAAATTGAGGATATTTTTTAGTTAGCCGCAATGTTATTTTTTCAAAAAACCTGTTTGCTATTTTTCCATAGGGATGCGTTTCATAGAGTGAGTAGCCTATTCTTGCTTCCTTTGCCCTCGCTTCTTCCCTCCTCTTAATAAGTTTTTTTAGGTATTCAGGGTCAATATTTAATTCCTTCATAAATCTCATTTTTGTTTTTTTATCTAAAGTGAGAATCTCTCCTTTTGCAAGCTCTTTTTTAATCTCCTCAGGTTTTTCAGCTTCAGGAACTTTAACTTTTTTCTTTACTTTCTCTACCTTTTTAACAGGAATAAGCTGGCTTGCAATCAGATCATTAAGACGGGAGATTTCATCAAGCAGGTTTTCATATGTATTGTCGTAATATGTAATCCATTCTTTTTCACTCTTTCCTTTCAAAATCCCTGCTAATCTTTTTTGATATATCTCTTTAGAAATTTTCTTATTTTTGAAATTTTCTTTTAAAGAATTTATCCTACTCAAAAAATTTTCTTTGTATTTTACGCACAATTCCAAATCCTCAATCAATTCAAGCATTCTGTTTGCATATTTTTCCACATTCTCGATTATCATTTTTTCTTCATCTTTTTAATTGAGCTGTTTATTCCGTTACATAATTTGAGAATATAATCTCTTATTTTCTTTGCTTCCTTTGAATCATAGCCCTTCTTTTTTTCAATTTCTCTATACTCCCTTATACTTTCAATTATTGTCATTGCACATTCTTTTATAAATTCCAAGGTCATTATTCAACACCCAACTTTTTTAGGACGGTTTTTGGGCTTTTATAGTATTCGTGAATTAATTCTTGTACCTCTTTAAAACCGAAAATCTTTTTTCTATACATAGCCATCAATATTTTAGTTCTTCTTCTGAATTCTTCAATCAATTTTTCCTTACTTATACCTGTAGAAGAAACTATTTTTTCAAACATCTTGCTCTCTGTTTTGAAATAAAATCTGTCAGTTGCTGGATCCCTTATAAAAGGAACATTCAATATTGTTGTTTCCTTTGTTTCACCAACTTTAACGACTTCAACAACCTCTTTCAATCTTCTTACATCCTTTCCTTTAACTCTTGCATGAATCATAATACAAACAACATCCATCGCTTCAACTAAGGATGGAGAGAGATTTATTGGTGCGGTTTCAAGTCGCTTTATCATTGTATCTACATCTTCTGCGTGCATTGTCCCGAAACTTGGATGCCCAGAGGCCATACCCTGAAATAGAACGAATGCCTCTTTACCTCTTATTTCACCTACAATTACATAATCCGGCCTTTGTCTGAAGCTTTCCTTGAGTAAATCGAATAGGCTTATTTCTCCTGTTGTTGCTCCTCCTAAACCCAAACCAGTTCTTGCAACTGCCGGTAACCAATTTTCATGCATCAATTGTAATTCTCTTGTATCTTCTATGCTTACAATTCTTGCTTCAGGTGGTATGAAAAATGCTATGGCATTCAAAAATGATGTTTTTCCGCTACCTGTTCCGCCAATAACCATAATATTTGCACCATACTCTATTAAAAGCCATAAATAAGCTAAAATCTCTGGAGAAACAGTTCCAAAATTCATTAGCTGTATAGGTGTAAAAGGGATTTTTGTAAATTTTCTTATTGTGAAGGTTGGTCCTCTGGAAGTAACATCTTGAGTATAAGTGGCGTTAACTCTAGAACCGTCTGGTAAACTTCCATCAAGGAGAGGTGATGCATAAGATATGTATTTTCCGCATCTTTGTGCAAGCTTCTCAACAAATCTGGTAAGAATTTCGTTGTTTTCAAACACAACATTTGTTCTTAAATGGCCAAATTTTCTGTGTACTATATAGATTGGAGTTTTTGAACCGTTGCATTCTATGTCCTCTATAAAATAGTCCTTCATCAATGGCTCAATTTTTCCCAAACCAACAAAATCCCTGTAAATGTAATACATCAATTTTAGAAATATTTGTTTATTTACCTTTATCCCATATTCATCAAGAAGAATTCTCAAATTTTTTTCAAGAAATTCTATAACTTTATCAACAGATTTAATATTTATAAAGCTGATATTTATAAGCTCTGTTAAACCTTCCTCAAGCAATTTAAGAACTTTTTTTTCATCTTCACTTAATTCTGGTTCCTTTACCTCATACACAACTTCTTTTAATTTATTATCCCAGTATATGTGTATTTTTGCATATGGCTCTATAATGGGATAGCTTACATCAATTTTTGTTTTGTCTTTAATATCCGGGAGGGTTGGTATTGTTTCAACGAGCTTAACTTTAAAAAATGTTTCCGTTTCTTTTTCAACAACCTTCACAGCCTTTTCACTTATTGCTTTCTTCTTTCCAGAAAACAATTCTTTTAGCTTTTCTATGAATTTCTTCTTTCCCTCTTTTTTCTCTTCAACTTCTTTTTTTTCTTCAGCCAACTTCTCACCTCTTTTATTATAAAATATTCCTTAGATATTTATAAATTTGCTTATTCAGAATTAGGTAGTGATTTCAAGTTCAACTATTGGTAAATTTTTATCGTCAAATCCAACATGCTTTACATAAATATTGAAAATTCCACTAAAAGGACCTGTTGTTTCTGATTTTGGAGTTATGTTTATAAAATCGGTATAATTAAGCCAAACTTTTAGATGGTATTCCCCCACAACAAGAGTTTCATTGAGTAAACTTTTTAATGGCCCTTCTTCAAATACCATATTCGGTTCTTGCATTCTCGCTTTGGTTTTCATATCCCAAAGAATTGTTTCGTTTTCATCAAAAATATACAAATTTCCTCTGGTTATTTCAACAGGCGACAAAAATCTTCTTGCTCCAGGACCCTCCAGTGCGACATCCCTAATGTTTCTATCTAAAGCAAGCAATAGATCTTTTGTTTGAACAAATGTATTCTGGTCTTTCATCTTTTGGATCAGAGGGATTCCAGCTGTTAAAACAATTGTTACAACAGCGATTCCAAGTGCTATGTAAATAACGACAGAAATCCATATAGCAGCCTTTTTTCCATACTTTAAATTATTTCTTTTAAAATATTTAAACTTTCTTAAAATAAAAAATAAAAAATTTAAGTGCACTCTAATATAGGGCTTCCTGCTTCGTCTCCAAATTTATCCCCACTTTGTGCACATACTTGTTCCTTGCCTTCAATATCAATTGTTGGTATAATTTCCACCGCTCTTACTTTATCTGGTTCAAGATCTGTAACATCGTCTGGGGTTAATTCAATAGTATCCACGGCAAATTTGGATATAGCTTTTTCGCTGGACCATGTTTTAATATCTGTTGGGCTATGATAGAATCTTAATGTATATTTAATAATGTCTCTCTGACCATCATTTGCTATTGTTACTTTTATACTTGGTTCTGTAGTCCAAGACCAAGTGCAACCAGCAGCTACACACTCTGATTGAGTACCTTTTTTACTACAATCAACATTCTGCCGCTTCCTGGAACGTAACAAGCTTCTTTGATGTCTGGCTTTACTTCTTGAGCGCAAATTAAAGCAATATTCGTTGTTTCAGTAGTAGTTTCCTGCGTTTTCTTAATAAAACTCTGCCCCCATGTCATGATTATTGCTGCTAAAGCAACTGTAAACCCTATAATTAGAACAGTAGCAATCAATGGAGAGATACCTCTT
>JAFCFS010000052.1 GCA_017608525.1 Candidatus Woesearchaeota archaeon
AGATATAAACATTGCCTTTGCCAATGAACTCAGTATAATATGTGATGAATTAGGAATAGATGTATGGGAATTGATCAACCTTGCAAACAAACACCCGCGTGTTAATATTTTAAAGCCAGGACCGGGTGTTGGTGGACACTGTCTTGCAGTTGACCCATGGTTTATTGTTGAAAAGTTTCCAAAAAAGGCGAAACTCATTAGAACATCGAGGGAAGTAAATGAATACAAACCAAAATGGGTTGTTGAAAAGGTTATTGAAGATATCAAAAATAAATTCGACAACAAAAAAATAACCATAGGAATCTTAGGTTTAGCATACAAATCGCATTGGGCTTGCGAAAAGCAGGATACAAGGTTGTAGCATGTGAACCGAACATGAAGGAAAAGGAAATAGATGGATTCAGAAATTTACCCCTTGAAGAAATTGTAAATAATTCAGACTATCTGGTACACACAGTGAACCACAATCATTTTAAGGGCGAAGGTTATGAATTGATTAAAACAAAGCCTTGTTTCGATATTTGGGGTGAAATAGAATGACATTAAAAGAGAAAATTTACATGTATTCTCCAATTTGGTTACAAAATATATTTGTTTCCTTGGAAGGAAAAAAACGGTGGAAACAGAGAATAAGTAATGCTTATTATAAAAAATGGAAAATATTATCGGACAAATTGGAAAAACAGTCAAATAAAAAGGTGCTGGAATTTCAAGAAAACATGCTTTCTTCATATATAGAGAAAGCCTATAATAATAGTATATTTTGGAACATAAAACTGAAAGAATATGGATACAAACAAGGTCAAAAAATAACTTTAGATGATTTGAAGGATTTGCCGTTAACCAATAAAGAAATAATGAAAAAAGATAAAAATCTTTTTTTCAATATGCAACAAAAAGAAAATGATTATATAAACGTTCATACCAGTGGAACAACGGGATCTGGATTTAATTTTAGGTGGTCAAATGAAGCAAATGCGGCTACATTCTCTTTATTTTGGAATCTTTGTTTTTTATATAACACTTTAGGGGATAAATATGGCACTTTTAATGGAAATGTTGTGGTTCCATTAAAGCAAAAAAAACCCCCATTTTGGAGATTCAATAGACCAATGAATCAAACTATTTTTTCAATTTTTCATATGAGTGAAGAAAATCTGTTTCATTATGTAAAAGAAATCCAAAATGGAAAATATAAATTCTTTAATGGATATCCGTCAGCGATTTTTCAGTTGGCTAGATTCATTAATGACTACAAAATTAAAATACCTAAACCAAAAGCAATTTATACATCATCTGAAACGTTATTAAAACATCAAAGAGAAGAGATAGAGAAGGCATTTGGAGCAAGAGTTTATGATGTGTACGGAAATGGTGAGCAAAGTATGATGGCTTATCAGTGTGAAGAAGGGAATTATCATGTTGTTCCTTACTATAGTGCTGTTTGGTTTAAAAAATCTGGATTTTACGATGGAAATGAGGAACTTTATGAGCCTATTGGTACAAGTTTTATTAATGATTCGACATTTTTTATAAACTATAGCACAAATGATCTTGTAAAACTAAGGGGGGATTACAACTGTCCTTGTGGGAGAAAAGGCAAAATTATTAAAAGTATTATTGGGAGAATGGATGATTTTATTATAACTCCTGATGGTAGAAAAATCGGTAGACTTGATCATTTGTTCAAGGATAGTGAAGATGTTAAAGAAGCCCAGATTGTTCAAGATAGAATTGACCATCTGCTAATTAAAATTGTATTGTATAATGGCAATAATTTTCTATCAAAAAAATCAGTGCTAAATAAACTACGTTCTAGAATTGGTAGAGAAATGCAAGTAGAATTCAAGATAGTAAAAAGAATCGAGAAAACTAATGCAGGAAAATTCAGAGCTGTGATATCAAGGATTTCTGAAAATATTAAAGACAAAAAGGCAAAACGTGAATAGTAGTTTTCAATGATTAATTTATTATTTTTTATTCGCGCTCTTGGATGAATTACTCATAAAAAACGAATTAACAAAGTGTGAAATGAGGCGGTATAGTGAAAAACAAATTCAAAAAAAAGATAACTCTAATAGCTGGAATAGGAATGGATAATCCTCAGGCAATAGGTGGGGAGCTTATTAAAAACAGAATTCTATTAACTTTTTAAAGAAGCACTTGCCTGATTACAGGTTAAGTATAACAGTTTTATTTGAGGAGCAATATAAAACCAGAAAAAGGAAACTTAAACATCAACCAGATAAAAGAAAAGGAAAATTAAGTTCTTGCAAAAAAATTTAAGAAATCTTTCTAATAATCCGCATAGTTCATTAGGTTATAAAAATCCAAAGAGATATCTGAAGAATTCATGAGTTTTCACAGAATGATTGTTTTTTTCTATCCAATTTTTAGGTAACATTACATTTTCATTGATTATTAGGGAGGTTGAAGAAAAAAAGAAATGAGTAAAATTCTTTTTATACCGGATATTTGCGTGCAAAAAAAGGTAGAACTAAGCATAGGTATGCTTAATTTTATACAAAATGAAGTTGATTTTAGTGTAGGTAACCTGGAAGGTTTCATAAGAGAAGATAAGAAAGAAAATGAAATGTCATCTATAAAAGATGAATTTTTTGATATAGCGAACAAAATAAAATTGAAGTATGTATCCGTAGCTAACAATCATTTTTTAGATGGAGGATATGAGAATTCGCAAAGAACTATAAGATATCTTCATGAAAATAATATTAAAGCTTTTGGGACTACTAATGAGCCATTTGTTTCTTTCAATCTTGATAATAAAAAAATTTCAATATTAGGCTCTGTCTGGACACTAACAGGAACTAGAAGTAAAGACCTTAATAAATTTTTTCTTAGTACCAAAGATCAGGAAAGAATTATCGGAAAGTTAGCTGATAATAATTCGATTATAATATGGTTTACTCATTGGGGAACAGATATGGAGAAATTACCATCGCCTTGGCAAGTAGATGTAGCTAACAAAATTCTGACAGCAGGTGCTAATATTATTTATGGGCATCATCCTCATCTAATTCAACCGATTGCTAAAAAAGCATCAAAAACAGTTATATTTTCTGGAGGCAATTTTATAATGCCATTTAATGAGATAACGTACTATTATACGCAAGAAGCTTTCAAATCATTAATTGCTCTTCTTGACACAAAAAGTGAACAAATAGAACTCTATTTTGCTGAATATGAACCAAGCACAGGAAAATTGTTCCTGAAAAATAGTAATAAAAAGAAAAAACCTTTTGTAAGAGAGTTGAGTTATTTTCAAACAAAGACTTATGAAAAATATTTTAAAAAAAACCGAGCTAAAAAGCGAGTTCCGATAATTAAGAAAAATGTCGTAACAAATATTCCAAAAGTAATTTTCATTAAAGCTGTTATTTTTGCTTTCTCATTAAGCTTTGTAAAAAAAATTTGGCGCTTACTTAAGAGGGGGGGTAAAGCGAAAAAAAATAAGATTGTTATTATTGGAGGATTTTTAAAAGGCGAAAAAAATTTTGGTGGTGAAACAATAAAAAATGAAATTCTAGCAAAATATCTAAATAAATATGCAAGTGTTATAAGATTTAACACTTATGACTGGAGAAAAAAGAGGTGCTCAATCTCTATCAGGCTTTTATTTTTGTTATTTAAAAACAGTAGTTCACCTATTATATTATCAGCAGCAGATAATGGAGCTATAACATTTATAAAGAATGTAAAAAAAATTGGATTACATAGGTATTTGAACGTCCATTACTTAGTTATAGGAGGAAATATTCATAATAGAGTGAAAAACGATGAAAAACTCCTCTCTTGTTTAAAAGATTGCAAAAAAATTTATGTAGAAACACTAAGTTTAATGAAAAAACTCGAAGTAACAGGTTTAACCAATGTAGTTTTTTTACCAAATTTCAAAGACTATAGCTTTTCGCCAAGAAACAAACCAATTAATGACAAAACTGAATTAGTTTTTTTCTCAAGAGTTTGTAAAGAAAAAGGAGTAGAACTAGCCATTGATGCGGTCAAACAATTGAGTAAGAAGTACGCCGTTAAACTTGATATTTACGGCCCGATTGACGATAGCTACAAAAAGAAATTGGAGTTATTAATAAAAGATACTCCAAATATTAGGTATAATGGAGTGTTGAAACCCGACACAAACGAAACATATGAAATTTTATCACAATACGATCTTATGCTTTTTCCAACATTTCACAAAGGTGAAGGCTTTCCAGGTGCAATAATTGATTCGTATATTTCAGGAGTCCCAGTTTTAGCCACTAACTGGAAATATAACTCTGAAATAGTTGAAGAAGGAAAAACTGGTTGGTTAGTTGAGCCAAATAATGAAAAAGCGTTAGAAGAAAAACTAATCGAAATATTATACAATAAAGAAAAACTAAATCAAATGAGGAAAAATTGCGTAGAAGAAGCAAAGAAATATCATGTCGATAATGTTCTGCCTAAGTTACTGAAAGAGATGAACATAGAAGTTTAGAAGTATTTTTCAGTGATTAAAATGAAGTATGGGGTAGATTTTGGAGGGATCATAATG
>JAFCFS010000053.1 GCA_017608525.1 Candidatus Woesearchaeota archaeon
AGGAAACACGACGAGGACGAAAAAGGGGATATAAATATTCAGAGGAAACCAAAAAGAAGATGTCTATTAAAAAAATAGGCAATAAAAATAAGTTAGGTAAAACTGGTTATAAATTATCAGAAGAAACGAAGAGAAAAATATCAGAAGCAAGGAGGGGAATAAAATTGTCAGAAGAAACTCGTAAAAAAATGAGCAAAACTCGGAAAGGAAGAACAGGAGAAAGAGCCAATAGTTGGAAAGGCGGGATTAGTCAAAACAAAGAATATTTGAGTTGGCTTAAAAATAAAAGGAATAGAATGCCAAAAATTGGAAGTCACACTTTTGGAGAATGGGAATTATTGAAAAAACAATATGGATATAGATGCCCCGCTTGTGGAAGAAAAGAACCTGAAATTAAATTAACCGAAGACCACATTATTCCATTAAGCAAAGGTGGTTCGGATTATATTGAAAATATTCAGCCATTATGTAAAAGTTGTAATTTTAGAAAACATACTAAAATTATTAAATATGAATTTGAAAAAAGAAAAGAAAACAATTAAAACTTACGCCGATAAGGTAAAATTGGAACTTGATGGATTTGAAATTCAACATTTAATGAATTTATTAGAAGAAGAGGCAGTTGAAGCAAAAGATATATTAAATATACAGATTGCTGTTAGATTGTATGAAAAACTGAAAGAGGTTTTTAAGGAAAATTGGAAAAACTAAATAACCTATGAAGAAAGAAACATTAAAAGAAAATTGGGAAAAGGAGTTTGAAGAAAGATTTATTAAAAATCGGGATTTTTATTTATATGACCCAGAGGAAGAAAGATATAAAGTTTTGTCCTTTATCCGCCAACTTCTTGCTTCCCAAAAACAAGAATTATTAGAGAAGATAGAGGGAGAGATAAAAAATTGTAAGAAGTTTGGAATGAGATTTGGTAAGTTATCTGCTTGGATCTATTTAAAAGAAGAAATAGATAAAATTGTTGACAAATATGGGGGAAATAATTAGTCAGGATACTGACTAACGGGTAGGAATTCATACCCGATAAATCGAGTGGTTCGAATCCACCTTGGTGGGAAGCAGGCGACTTCCACCCCCATATTTGTCAATAATTAACCAGCTATTAAAATAACTATGAAAAAACAAAAGAAAAAATGTAATTGCCAGTATGAAAAACTAAAAAGATATTGGGGAACAGAAAAAGGAATAACGCATAATCGGAATTGTCCTCAATTTAAAAGGTCGGTTAAATTAAAAGGATTAAAATAATATTATGATGACCAAAGAAGAAGTAGAAAAAAATAAAGTCAACCTCAGGGAAGCCAACCTCAGGAAAGCCGACCTCAGGGAAGCCAACCTCAGAGGAGCCGACCTTAGGGAAGCCAACCTCAGAGGAGCCGACCTTAGGGAAGCCGACCTTAGGGAAGCCGACTTCAGGGGAGTCGACCTCGAGAGAGCTAAAATAAATAAATCTCAAATAAAGGATTTATTAAAAACACTTGGTGTTATAATTATGGATTAAAAAAAAGGTTGGTTAAAAAATTAAACAAAGAGTATGAAACATCTATCATCAAGATAAAAAAGAGATTTAAAAATTACCACCTAAAATAATAATCAACTACTCAAATCCGAATAAATAAGGAGGCGAGATAATAAGATGTTTAAGTGGCAAAAACAACTAAAACAACTAAAAGAAAAAGAGCAGGAGCTTCAACTAAAAGAAAAAGAGCAAGAGTTGAAAAAGGAATGGTGGAACAGAGTATTTGATGAACGAGAAAAAAATCTATCAGTTGAGATTAAGAGAAAAATAAAGGAGAAAGAAATAGAACTATTGGAAGCCAAGAATGATACTGAATTAAGACTTACCAAAGAAAAGTTTGAAGCAATTTTAAAGGTCAAAGACGATACGATTAAAAGATTAGAAGAAGAAATTAAAGTTTTAATCGCAAAACTTCCCGAAGTCAATTTAAAAGATTTCAATTTTACGATTAAAAAATAAATTATGTATCTGTATGATATAAATTATCCATCGTATCGGGCAATATATTATGGTGCATGGAATACAACTCCTCCTTCAATAGAAATAAAGAAAGGTCAAGAGAATTATTATCAGAATCTCTTAAAGTTTTATCAAAAAGCTCGTCCACAATTTTTCAAAGAAAATAACCTTGAAGAACGACCAATTGGTGAGATTTTATGGAATTTAACTCATTGATTTCTCTAAAAAAAAAACTCTAAATAAACCCTATGAAGAAAGAAAAGAAAATTAAGCCAATTATGAAGATAAAAGAAAAAAATAGATATTGGATAAAAAAACCAGAAAGTTTTTTATATGTAATGGCAGTAGTGGGAGATTATTGGGTCGGTTGGGTGGAGAATTTAAATTGGCTATGGGTTTTAGGAAGATGGGAAGGAGTATATAGAAACGGAATAGGAGCTGGCTCAGAAGAAGGAATAGGGTGGACTATGAGCTTAAAAGAGGCTTCTAAAAGATATAGTCATCACAAATTAACTAAAGTTGAAAACAAAATAATTGGTAAAATTTTTATAGATAAAGAAGATTTTGCTAAATTATTAAAAATTCAAAAATCTAAATAAACCTATGGAAAGACAAAAAAAGTTCCCAAAATTTATTAAAAATGTTCCTTATGAAATAAAATGGGTAGATACATTTGGGTATTCTGGTTGGTTTAGTGAAGAAGAAATAGATAAAAGGATTAAACATCCAGCAACCAGTTTAACAATAGGATATTTTGTTAAAGAGAGGAATGGATTTATCGTTTTAGCGATGGGTCAAGAAATAGAAGACAAGAGTTTTTTGCCTTATAATTCTCCTAAATTTATACCGAGAGGATATATTAAATCAATTAGAAAATGTGTCTTCCCAACCAGAAAAACTAAATAAACCTTATGAGAGAAGCAAAAAAAATTAAAATGGGAAAATTATACGGGAAAGATGTAGAAGTTAAACTTAAAAAAGGCGAAACTTTACACTTTCCTGTAATGTTGCCTTTTGAAAGATTTAGCAATTCTCCCTGGAAAGAGATGCTGAAAATATCTAAGAAATACAAGATTCCCCTTGAAAAATTGAGATACAAAAGAGAGATATTTTATCTCAAAGGATGGGAAGATGGAGCAGAAATAAGTTATACTAAATAAACCTATGAAAGATGAAGAATTAAGTAAAGAAATAATAGATACTACTCATAATTCGGATAATGAAGTATGGACGGGATGTAAACATAAATGGCGATTGTTAATTTTTTGGAGAGACGGCGGACAGGTATTATATTGGGAATGTGAAAGGTGTGGAGAAACAAAATCTTATTGTGAGTGGAGTTGTGTTTAATTAAAAAACTATGAGATACGATACAGCAGGAAATCCAATAAAAGAGCCTCTTGATGGTTGTGATTGTGGCTTAACTGGAGGTTGTGAAAAATGTAATCCTGATTTATTTGGATTCAAAATAAAGACCAAGATATGGTTGAAAGAAAATGAGTGGGGATTTTTGCCACCAAAGACCATTGAAATTGATAAAGTTATTGATATGTTAAGAGAGATAGAAAAACAAGCGATTCCTTCTGATGTGGATATTCCAGATGATTTTATTTGGGAAATAGCAATGAGGTATAAGATTAAACCCTAACCAAAACCTAAATTATGAGAAAAGAAAAGAAAATATAATGGTTTATGTTTAAAATTCAAACCAAAACGTTTCGTGATATTTGGCAAAAAGATGCAAGAATAGAAAAAATAAGAAAAGTGTTAATCCCTAAAATAAATAGAAGTTTAGCCCATTCAAAAATTAAATTTGATAGCCAAGATTTAGAACATCAAGTTCTTTTTAGAATGACAACTAGTCTTGATTTTCAAAAAGCGTTTGAAGAACAAAGATACATTGTAATTGAAAGAATGAAAAATACTCAAGTAAAACCTAATCAATTATTTTGTTTCGGCTTTAAAAGAAAAGACGAATGGTATGTAAAATGGGGAAAGCGTAGAGAAAAATTATATGCTATACATGAATCAGGAAAAAAAAGAGAAATTATTTTTAAAGAATTAACAGAAAGCTATAGCCATATTTTTAATGACTATCATTATATTCATTGTTCAAGAGGAAACGGAATGACATTTGGATTTTTTCTAAAAGGTAAAAAATATCCCTTTGCTATTGAACAAGTTGAACCTTGTTCAGAAAGTAGTGATTATAAAAAAGCGGTGTTGATGTTATTAGGCATAAATTATAATATGGCAGTAGAGTTAACAAGATTTTATTCTGTTCCCAATACTCCCAAAAATCTTATTGGAATTCTCGATAAGTTGGTAGGAAGGGCTTTAAGAGATAAAGGATATGAATATATGATGACGGCAGTAATGCCAGCTTTTGCTAAAACTAAAGCTACCACTATAGCTGGAGGAATAAATAA
>JAFCFS010000014.1 GCA_017608525.1 Candidatus Woesearchaeota archaeon
TTGAAGGGCTCAACGAAGTAAGCTTGTAATTATTCACATCACTTGTATCAATCATATAATACCTCGCCCCAAAAGCAGTGACAGCCTGGTCAACATACTCTTTATTTACAATTTGTTCTGGTTGTGTGAAAGCATCAAAAGCCTGGTCAAGCAAGGGAATGCCGTTTGAAATTGTCTGGGCTGCTGTCTGATTAAGTTTCAGTAACCCGGAAAGGGCAGAGCCATCGCCAAAAAAAGCAGTTGCTGCAACACTCTCCAAGTTTGTATCTCCTCCAACCAATAGATTCCTGATAATATTTGCATCCCGCAAAACATTGAAATCTTGCAAAGTTATTGTAATTTCTGTAAAGAGAGTATCTATTTTTGCTAAATCTATATTTGCATCAGTAATATTTAATTTTCCGTAGTGGTTTACTAAATCTAAATAATAAGCTGCTTTTTTGTTATCTAACATCTTAGAATTTCTAACTGTTCCGCCAGGGCCAATTTCAATAAATGCGGGCTCTTGCTTAACACTTTGAAGAAAATTTAAAGAGCTGAATTTTGTAATTATTTGAGTATCTAAATTTCCTGAAACAGATAACAGCGTTAACATTATTAACGCAATGCCAGTTAAAACAAAAAGTTTTTTCACAGTTTGCAAACAATCACCACAGCTACGGTTCCGGCAAATAAAATTAATAGCATTTTGCTTATATTAAATTTTCCATTCTTAGTATTAATAGTAAAAATCGTTTCTTCTTCGCTTGGGTTAATTAGCTTGTCCCAGAAGCTTTCTTCAGGCTCTTTCAAAACAGCAGTCAATGATAATTCTTTATTTAAATCAACTGCAAAATATTTGCTTTTGTTTTTTGCTTTAATATTTCCCTCTATTCTGTCAAATTTTAAAAAATTCACAGTTTCAAGCACTAATTTGTATTGGCCTGTATTTTGCCGCTCAAAATCATATAAACCGGCTACTTTAACTAACGAATTTTCATCGTTAAAAAATTTTAAATTCAGGATATCAGCATTGACAAAATTATTATTATCTTTTATATTAATTAATAGTGCTGTGGCATTTTCGTAATAATCATCTGAATAGGGATAAATAACTTCATACTCTAATTCCAATGCAGAAGATGCAAAAGCGATGCTTAAAAATAGTGTGAAAAAAATGAAAAGTATAAATTTTTTAATCATAGGGACCTCCAGACAAAAAACAATATAGCTATTAGGACAATTATCCCAAGCACTGGCAACCCAATGCCAAAAATGTCTGATGAAAAAAAGCCGAAGATGCTTGTTTCTTGCTGAAGGGTAATGTCAATATTTAGTTTTTCCTGGCCTGCTTCAATATCTATTGTAATGTTTGTGTCGAAAGGAGCAAACGAATTAACATCTTCCGGCATTTTAACCAAATACTCGAATACTTTTGTTTCCCTTGGCTCTAAAGTAACTGAAGTCAAGGTTTCATTAAAAAACGGGGCAGCATCTTCTGGAATTGTTATCACAATTGCCAATTCGCTATCGCTTAAACTGGTTATAATTAATTTGTATCGTTCTGTTTCGCCCTTAAACAAAGAAATAACTCTCGTTGAAGGAGTTACTTCTATCAGTGATGGCACTGTTACTTTTATTGGCGGCAATGTAGGAGGCGCACCTCCGCCGCCTGGGCCAGTTCCGCCGCTTACCCCTGAAGAAGCCTGATAAATATAAGCAGCAGAGCGAAACTTTGGTGAAACATTTCCTGCAGCATCAGAAATATTTAAATCAGCGAAGCATGACTGGTTTTCCGCAAGTTCACTGCAAGTGTAAGAGCAAACATCAAGAAATGGAGAAGATGAGGCATATTCAACAAACGCATCATCCTGAAAAGCTGTCCAATAGCACATCGAAACTCCGCTATACACATCTGTAACTTCAAACTGAATTGTTGGAGTTGAATCATTCGTTGTTGAATTTGAGTCTGGCACTACAGAAATATAAGTCGGACTATTTAAATCAATTAAAATGTAAAGCTGGTTTACATCTTCTTCGTTTCCAGCGTTATCATTTGAATAAATTCTCAGGCTTGTGCTTCCTTCCCATGAAATAGTAAAAGAAGAAGAAAACTCTGAAAAAGTATTTGAATCAATTGAATAATATGTTTTATCACACCCGCTATTATTATCAGAACAGCTAAGATTTATAATTGCTGGAAACCTGCTCCAATTTGCATTAAAGTCTTTTACTACAGTCTGCGGTTTTGTGCTATCTACCAAAAAACTAAGAGATGCACATTTGCCAACATTTATATCGTTTACAGTATCTTTTAAATTAATACAAGCAAAATAATTGGCATCAAGCAAAGGCATAGTGTAAAGCCAATAAAAATTTACATCAAAGCCATATCCTAAAAAGTTAGTATCCTGTTCAGGAGAATTGAAATCTGTTGCAAGATTCAAATCAGCAAAAACAACTGTGCCAGTGCCAACTGCATTAACCAAAGAAATATTAAAATCAACTAAAAAGTCAGAAGCATTGTTATCAGCATCACTTACTGAAAACCAGACGTTATGGTCAGTTCCGCCTTTAATCAGGCATGAAGAATTAATGCAAGTTCCATTTAAATCGCCCATAATATTAACATCTGGTGTAATATCTACTTTTTCCTCAGCTCCAAGAAAAATATCAGCGTCAATCCAAGTCGTTACTTCATCAAAGTGCAAATTTCCGCTGTCTCCCCCATAAAGCAATAAATAAAAATATAACCTGCCATTTTCCGTAATTGAAGAAACATCTTTAGCATGATTATAGTGGTCCACAACATCGGAGCCAGAACAAATCTTTTCACTTGTTTGTTGCGTCGGGCAACCAGTGCAATAATATACTTCTGCTGCATCTTCATCATATAAAGCACAACTAACGTTATACCGAATATAAGAGATTAAACTCCAATCCATATCATATGATTGTCTATATCCTGCACTGCAATTGCCTGGCCCACTGCAAGCACCGTTCAACCGCCAGTGATAAGAGCCATCATCATAACCAGTATCATCTCTACTGCTACTAATGTCAGGGTCAGTATCATGGTTATACCAAAAAGGGCTTGATGTAGATTCAAAGCTGCTATCGTAAACTTGAAAAACCAAGTTTCTGTTATTTGGCGGCGAGGCTGCAGAAAAGTTACCATAGTATAACTTATACCCATTTGCATCATTTGAATTAAAGTCTGTATTTTGGATAATCCCTAAAGTATTCCTAAAAAATACATTTGTGTCAGCTGTATTACAGCCTTCTATTGTTCTGTCAATTTCTGTATTATCTGTTGTCTTAACAATTCTTAAATCATCACAATCGTTTTGCATTTTTCCATCAGAAATTAAAGAAGACGTATCCAATTGAAAGAAAAAAGTTGAATTAAAATCACAATTTTGAGAAGTGCATTTTATATTTAAGTATTTTGAAGTATTGTAATCTGAGTTCCACCAAGGGTCAAGTTTTAGCGTTTTAGTGCAGGAATCATCTAAAATACAACCCCAATTTGAGCCGCTCCAAAGCCACAAATCCCATTTTTTTGTGTTATCTGCATCAGCGGGAGTGTAATTGAGCCTCCATTTTTCGCATGAGTTTGCTTTGATTAATTTGCCTGCAGTGTAAGGGTAAATGTGTTTGCCGTTGTGCTCCCTGTGATTCGTCTTAAACGCATCAGTAACATTAGCCCAGTTATTGCCAGAAACAAGAGTATTTTCATCCCAATAAATTGTTTTTGTTGGAATGCTCCCGCTTTTAAACTCGTGTTCCCAAAAAACAGTATTTGTATCTACTCCATTTACATCAACTGTCTGAAAACAGAAGGCTCTGTGCGGGTTTCTGTCAGTATCTTCATTTAGTATATAGTTAAAATTGTAATCACAGGTTTTCGTCTTTTCAACCCAGTCATAAACCGGCTTTCGCCAATATAAGACTTCACCTGCTTTTAAAGGAAAATTAAAAATATAACCAATAAAAATTGGTGAGTCAACACCAGTTTTGTTGCAAACCTCAAATGTTTGTTTGAACTTTTTAACAGGGCTGGTTGCTGTGTGCGGCGTAACACGCAAACTTGCCTGCGAATCTTCAAATATAACTGAATCATTATCTATTGTGTAACAAAAAGCAGTATTTATAAAAAATAAAAATATAAAAACGCCTGTTAAAAGCTTCCACAATTAAAACACCTCGCTATTTTAACCACCCCTCAAAAAGCCCAACCCAAACAAAAGAAAAAAACATCGCAATTAAAAAGCTCAAAAAATACCTAACCCAGCCGCTTGGGATTGGTGCTCTGCTTAAAGCATACTCATCAATTAAGTAAGTCAAACCGGCTATTATTATCAGCCACCACACGTTCTGTTTGACTAATGTTATTGCATCATTTATTAATTTTAATGAAAGAGTTAAAAAATCAGTAGCTATATTTGAAGCCCATGCAATATTGTCTTCTGTAATGCTTTTACTCGCAATATCAGAAACAACACCCCCAACATTTGTGTCAGCCACAACAAGAAACACCTTTTATATTTTTTTGAATAAAAACAACCCACCGATTATTATTATAATAATACCAATAACTAATATATAATTATTTACTCCGCCTAAAATATTTGCACTTACTATATCGAGCACACTTACCTCATAATTAACAAACCCTAAGCACGTTGGCGGGTCAGTAGAAAAATCTAATCTGCCGTCGCATTTAAATTCTACTGGAGTATCAAACACGCACTTTTCTATTCCTTCTTCTATTACGAGTTTGCTGCCAGAAGGGCATTCTGCAGGCTCTAACTTTAATTCAGTTGGTATAACTTTAACGCACTTGCCTTCTCCTGCGTCGTAAAAAGCTCCTTCAACATCATTTCCTTCTTCATCAACACACCTTGTTGTAAGCTGTTCAATGCATTCTCCATCTTCTGTTAATATGCCTGTGCAGGTATAAACAATTGTTGGCTGGTCAACACAGATGCCTTTTTCAGCATCAAAAGAAACACAATCAACAGGAACGTCTCCTAATTCATTTTCATTCACTAAGTAAGAAATTTCCCACAGCTGGCCTACTGGAACTGTAACAAAACTTCTTTTTATTAGAGACATTTCTTCTACTTTCTGCTCTACTACAGTGCCCATTTGGTGCACTAAAATAGGCCTATTGGCACAGAAAGCAGCTGGCTTGTATCTCAGTTTATCAATCGAAATAGTTTGACCTGAGTCAAAATTTTCCACAACCCATACATATCCTTCCTGATTGCTGCATAATGGAGAATCAATCCATGCTTCAAAATCCGTTATAAAAGCCGGAGTGCTTACATGAGAGTCATCATGTTGAGACATGCTTAACTCAAGCCTCACTGTTTGTTTTCCTTCTAAATCATAATTAGCAAAATTTGACAACGGAACTGTAAAATTTGCAGGCCCATATTTTACTGGCGAGGCATAATCAGGCAAGCCCTTGCACTTAGTAGACTCAACCCCAACTAATTCATCATCGATGCTTAAATATGCATAACATCTCTGAGGCAAGTTAGGTGCGCCGCCAGCATACCAAGGGAAAATATATAAACTCAAATCTTGCTCTGAAGTAACTACTGTGTTTTTTATACTGTAATACATTGTAAAATCAGCACCGCCGGTATGAACAGTGTTGCTGCCAGTTACTTCTGCACCGGGCTCTATAATTGAGCTAAAACTTGATATAAAAGCCGAAGGATAAAATAATATTAACAGCCCAGCCAAAATTACAACTAAACCAAGAATTTCTGTGCTTTTAAAATATCTTTTTCTTTTTCGCAAAATAAAAACCCCCTGCTATTATGATTAAAATAAATACAGCTGGTGTAAATATTGCCTGTGAGTTAAAACATTCTTCGCCTTCAAACAGCTTAAATTGTGTTTTGTTTCCAATTATTTTTTCGCCGGAGATAGCATCAAAATAACAAGCATTTATTGCAGTGCGTTTCTTTAAAACACCTTGAGAAGTGCAGCTCACAAGTTCCCAGTCAGTAAAGCTTTCCGGGTCTTCGCAGCGCCTGCATAATTCGTTTGGCGTTATCTGTGTTTCAATCCGAACAATCCTTTCAACACAAAATGGCTTTAATACATCATCAACTGTCCTATGCTGCACCATCTGGCCTGTTAAACAGAAGTCATTTCTCCACTCAGTTGGAATTGGTTCCCAGTTGAAACATTTGCAAGAACTATCGTAACTTAAAATCATACCTTCTTCTATTTTTTCTGCTGGAACAGAAGGAGCGCACCAAACCGTTGCTTTTTCTTGCAGAGTTTGAGCTGTTACCCCTATACTAAACAGTGCAAAAAGGGTTAAAAAAAGCATGATTTTTTTCATTTTTTAAGACCCTCCTTTAAAATATATACTATTGAAAATGAAATTACCAGCCCAATTATTGTAAAAGTAATGCCAAGCAAAAGGTATGTAAGATATTGCTGTAATAACTCATTTCCAACATTTTTAAATGCATCCATAAAGTAATTAAAAACATCATTTTCATATTTAACTATCAAAAATCCCCAAATTGCAGTTCCCACAAAAAAATCAATCAATCCAAATTTCGTCGTAAACCTTTCTATAACATATTCCTTCTTTTCTTTCCACAAATTCCCTTTTTTCATTCAAGCACTCTCCTTAATTTAAATGTTTCAATTTCTTTTAATTTTGTTTTTGAAGCAACAATTAAAAATACCCCCGCTTGTAATAGCGCAAGTATTAAAAGAGTTGAAGAAAAGCCAAACAGCATTATTGCAGAGATAAGATTCACTGTTGAGTGTGCTCTCCAGGCAACAACCCAGCTGCTAAATGCGAGAGCTAAAAAAATCCAAATTCCGCCCAAAA
The DNA here is from genome assembly GCA_017608525.1 of Candidatus Woesearchaeota archaeon. GTDB lineage: Archaea > Nanobdellota > Nanobdellia > SCGC-AAA011-G17 > GW2011-AR17 > JAFCFS01. The sequence continues at coordinate 6,851 of JAFCFS010000014.1, forward strand.
TGAATTGGGGGAATGCAGTGCTGATACAGTTTTCTTGGACACCAACGCCACACAATTTCGTAACTTGGCCGGTAACAGGGTTAACTTCTCCCAATCCTTGGGTATTGCCAATGAAATTTAAAAAACCCGTTGTGCTATATTCAAATTGTGCTTTTCCCGCAACATTAAAATGAAACGCAGCAAAAACAAACATTATTGCTATCGCTGCAATTACTTTTGGATAAGGAATTCTGTTTTTAAGTAATTTTGCCAAAACAAGAGTGCCGCCAACCAATAAAATTGTTTCTACCAAAGGTATTATTTCAACGACAAATATAAGAGCACTGTCAGATGCCGCAGCTAAAGTAGGCGTATCAATTACGCCAAACAGATTAACTATTCCTGAAGTCGCTTTTATAATAAAATTTAATGCAATAAATGATGCAACACCAGTGGCAGTCCCTACTGCGAAATCCCCTAATAAATCTTTTTGGTCTTTTACTTCAAACGATTTTAATTCTTTCTGCAAAAACATTATGAAAATTGTGCCAGCTGCACCAATAAAAAGAAGGTTTGTTTGGGCTGTTAATTTTAAATCGGGAAAAGGAGGGTTTATAAATAAAAAAATCAAAGCCAGGGCTACTAAAAAGAATATGCTTTGAGTTATTCTTATTTTTCCCATGCACTTTACACTCTATAACCTTCACACCACCCACCCTGCCTGTGAAGACATTATTCACCTTTTTTTTCTTTTTCTTCTTCTTTTTCTTTTTCTTGGTTTAGCACTCTTCTTTTTGCCTACCCGCTTATACCTCACTATCTTTTTTACTTTGTAGCCTCCCTTTTTTGCGGTAGACTTCTTTTTGAAAAGCTTAGTGCTTCTTTTTTTTCTTCTGGCCATATCAAAACCTCCGTTTTAGTTAATTTTTTCCACCTCACTCCGCCCAGCGCTACTCTTGATAGCTTCGCTGTAATAAGAGTAGCCTATTCATTATGCTGAAACACTGATTTTGCCCCAATTCGAGATAAGCTTGGCAATGGTCAAACCAAGATATGTCGAAACGAACGCTACAATGTATGTTCCAATTGTTGCACCGCCAAAGCCTCCGAGTGAGTTGATTGCATTGCTTATCACCGGAATGCTTAAAACGTAAGCATTGATTAGAACCAGCAGCAAAGCAAGTATTGCTCTTGGTTTATACAATAGTTGCGGCATCCTCATCCTGTTTCACCTCCAGAAAATTTTTACTTTTCTTATTAAATGATGAAAAGTAAAGCGTTACATTATTTATTCTCGTTCTCACCTGTTCGAATATCATTTGGGTTAGGCCTGTTGCAACAAATCCAAGAGACCACAATGTCAATAACTCATATTTATTCCATAAGAAAGTATTGCTAAGCACTACAACAATTCCGCCGAGAAAAGCAAATGAAATTCTGTTCTCCGGCGATTGCCTCACCCAAAAATTTTTCAGTTCTTTTCTTAAATAAGACATTTCATGGATTTTTTTATGATATATTAATAATCTGTAAATATAGAAAAATAATACCATGAAAATGAACGAAGGAATTATTTTCAAAGAAAAATTTTCTTTTAGCAAAAAAAGCATAAATAATTCTACAAAAAACCCGAAAAAGGCAAAAACCGGTGCTTTGCATACACGTTTCATTGCAATCGCCGTTTTTTAAATAATTGTCTCTTGTAAATAACTTTGTCTAAAACTAAAGAGCCTGCAACAGTGCCTGCAATTACAACTAAAATCGAGCCAAGAGATGCCGGCTCAATCCCAAAAAACTGCAGTTGCGTAATTATTTCACCCGCATCAGCTGCAGCAGTTACTGGCATCGCAATCCCAAAGAAAAACGATGGAAGCTGCATTTTTAGTAGGGTCATCATTATTATTCCTATGCCAAACAAACCGAAAACAGTTTTAAGGGTAATCTGGACTTTGCGGGACTTATACAAAATTGCTTCTGGAACAAAAAACGCTGCTATTAAAAATATTCCAGCCCAAAGCAAATTTCCTAAATCAGGGAATACTAATGCTGCTCCGCCTAAAACGAAAAGCGAAGTAACCGTAGTTATTATTATTGTCACTAATGCAGGCAAAACCATTTATTTCTTCCTCCGTTTTCTTTTCTTTTTTTTCTTTTTATTAATAAAGAAAAATAAAATTATGATTAAAACCACCAATATAACAATACTATACAATAAGTAAGGGGGAGGCTCTTCGCAGATTCCAACCGAACCATGTTGAATACAAACTGTTCCTGAAGGGCATTTAAAATCTTGTGGACAATTTAAGCAATCTTCTCCTGGGTCTATTTTTCCATCCCCACAAAAATCTAACCCAACACAAATTTTTTTCTCTAAATCACAATAAGTTCCTGGGGGGCAAATAACATCCTGTGGACAATTTGCACAAGTTTCTCCTGCATCCTGTACACCATTTCCACAATCTTCAGGTCTTTCTTTGAATTCATAGGAAATGGAACAACGTGTTTTCTTATCACCCCACTGAAATTCAAAAGGGCAACTTCCCGCTCCTGAATGAGTTAAAGAAAATGGAATAGTAATGGTTTCTTTGCTGCCACCATTCAGTGTTACTGTCCTACTGCCATTTCCTGTCGGGCAACTCCATAATAGAGTTCCAGTTCCTCTTGTGTCCGAAACATTTGAGACAGTTACACTTGATGTTATCACACTCTGCTCAAAACCTGAAACTTTTGACCCACAAGAAATTTCAAAGTTTGCCACATCCCTTATCAAACCAAGCCAATCTCCTAATACTATTACTTGCAATTCAGAATTTCTTGTGTAAGAATCATCTATTATAAACGAATCAAGTGCTGCATTATACCAAAAGTCGAATTTCTCATTAAATTTGTATCTAACTCCTTGTCTAACTCTTCCATAGGTTTGATTGTATTCAGAGACTTTTTGTTGAACATTCAATAAGTTTCCGCCTTCTGCCCAAGAATATGAAGGAGGCAACTGTAATTCTCTTAACTCGTTCCATGCGTCATCTGCTTCTGTTCCAATCACTAATGCCCTATTGCCAGTAATTCCCAATTGTGCTGGATACTCTACACCCAAATCAACTGGCAATTCGTTCTTGGGACTCCACCCAGTTATTTTTGCAAAACCTACCACTTCACCATCATCTTCGAAATAACCTTCTACTTTACAGTTATTTCCACAATCTCCAGAAGCAAGTGTTAGAATAGTTGAACTCTCATTCTTATTGTTTTGCAGTTGAACATCTAACTGAATATCGACAGTTTTAGGTCCCCAACCTTGCTGATACGAAATACTTCCAGTTCCAAATTTATAACATTCAAAATAAATCTGAGGTTGCCAATATGGGGAAAACAAACCACTACAAGTATTACCTATTGGAATTCCGTTTATACATAAAGAATGATATAAATAAGGTAAACCAGCTGAATCTTGTTCTTCTATTGGTCTCCAAGCAAATGCTGCAAATTCTGTTTTCAAACTATTCTTACACTCATTGTATGCATCTAAAATAGCCTTATTTACTATACTTCTCTGAACTTCTCCTTGAGACATATTCATTCCTATCGGATATCCATTTTTTGTTCCAGATAAAGCCGGTTTTATTGATATATTCCTAAGTGTCCTTTTTGATGTTGAAGGAAGTTTTATTATAGTTTTAGATTTTACCTTTTTTGCTCTTACAAGGTAATTGGCTGTCTTACCAACAGCAGAGATTGAAACGTTTTCCTCATCTTTGCTTCCAACTGCTGCAACATCGTTTCCAGCTCCAACGAGGAAATTCATTAATACTACATTTCCAGTTAATGGTTGATTTTGTCCTTCCATGTATGTAGGAGAACCACTTCTCAAGAGCAAATCACTATCAACCGGACCAACAATTGAACTGGCAAATGTAATATTTGAAAAATCTAAATAGTTAAAATTAGCAATTAAAACAAATATAGCAAGAATAATTAAAAAATTCTTTGTTTTTTTCTTAATCATCATCTTTTCCTCCATAGGCGTTTAGGTTTTTTTCTTTTATAAGAGCGGACTTTAACGGGTTTTACAGCGTAAATCGGACCTAAAATAGTGCTGGGCTTCCAAACCCAACCCTCTTTTAAAAATTTTTTTCTGAGTTTTGGGTCTTCCAAAAGTTTTCTTTCAATTATTAGCTTTTCTTTTTCTGTAAGAGGCGGCATGCGGAGAACCGTCTCTCCTATAGTAATAATCTCACTTGGTGTTTTTTTTATCATTCTTTAAACCACTTCTTTAAAAGGCAGCTGGGCATTGAAACCCAGAAAAACCCAGGAGAAGCTTACACACAAACACTTATGGTCGGGGTGACTTATGCACAATGACTTTCCATTAGAGCTCTCCATCGTTTTACTGCCTATACATTAAACGGGGGCAAAAGCCCCCGAAACTTCAAACTTTTTAGTTGATGTAGTAGTACACTGCTGTAGCGTTTGTTGCACTGTTCGTGTCAGCGCCTGTCGTAGGCCTGGCATACGCATCTACCAAAGCATCGGTTGTGCTGTGAGTAAACATAGCATAATCGAATACTCTGATTCTTGGGTCAGACTGAGTGCCGCTTATTGCGATGTTGGTTTCGCTGCCATTGCTGACTGTCATTGTGCCGCAGACTGTTTCCTGGTTTGTCAAAAACACGTCATACTCATAGAATACTGTATCTGTTGCATTTGCATCAGCACTATAGCCGGCTGGCCTGCATTCAAGGCAAAGCCTGCCAACGCTCAGCTGCGGGGCTTGGTCCAACTCGTTGCTGTTGTAGTCAATAGCAAACAAAATCTTTCCGTTGCCATAGCTTGCGTTTGCTGTTGCACCCTGCACACAGATTTGCGGTGTATCGTCGTCGTTTGCTGCCAATGTATCTACTGCAGAGCTGCTGTTTCTTGTTGTTGCGTTTTCTGGGTCATTATTTACCCAGATAGTTGCAGTTCCTAATTTGTATGTTTCTAATACAACTTTTGTTACAGTGTCCGTTACTGTTCCGCTTTTACATACACCATAGTAAGTGCTGTTCGGCTTTAAACAAACTGTGTAAGATTTGCCGAGAGAAACATCAATTGTATCGTCATCTGCATAATCTTTTGTAAAGCCATCGACAGTTACCCTATAGTGCGGGCCAGTTAAAGTTGCTTCTGTTCCCAAAAGCGCATCTTTTACTGCCCATTCCATTGTTGGCGTGCCGCCGTAAACTGTTATACCGCCTCCTGTACCTGGCGAAGGTGCAACACCATTGGCTGCTGAAATGCCTCCCTGAAACCATGCCGCTCTCTCTTCTGCAGGTGTAGTTGAATAAATGAGAAATGCGAACACTGCAGCGATTATCAGTAGTTGCTGAGTTTGTTGCTTCACTTATTTCACCTCCCATTTTTTTCGTTTAGGGGTGATTCACAAAAAGTCCTGCAAAAACTCCTACTGCTGTCTTCGTTGTTTCTGCATTCTTTTTCAAAAAACATTATTTGAATCGCCCCTGTTATTTATTCTTTTATTAATTACTTATATATAAACTTTTCTAGTAAAAAATGAAAAAATTAAATTAAATAAAACAAAGTATTATCTTATTTAATTAAATTAAATAAATTTAAATAATAGAATGTATATTAAATTAATTAAGTTCGATAAAAATGACGCAAATTATTAAGCACGGCAACAGCGTTGGAATAACGATACCAAAGCACATCAAAGACGTCATGGATGTTGAATGGGGGAACAACGTGCACGTCGTCATAGACTGCGAAGAAAACAATTTAAAAAACAGAGACATACTCTTAGTAAAACTCGCTTGGAAATCAAAAAAAGAAATATTAAATAGGTAATTTAAATTGAACTATGCGAAATACTACTTAATCAGAAAAGAAAAAGTCTTCACTCTTCCAGTAAGGCAGCGAATCGATGATAAAAGTACGAAGAGTAGAATGATACGAATCGAAAACGCTGTAATGCCGCCTTGGAAAATGAAATGCGTTGCAAGAATTTCACTCGAAGAGTATAAAGCCAAAACTTTTTATTTTCGCAAAGAAGTGCTAGAAGATGGCGTGTACTACGTACAGCAAATAACTGGCAAAAAGAAAAAAAATTACTTCATAGAAAAATTCTTCATAAAAAACTCTAATAGTAATAAGACGATTAGCATATTCAAGCGCGACAATAGAAATTGGGTGCCAGTGAAAGAAATGTATTTATGAAAATGCTATCTCTATTTTTTAAACATTAAAGTTCTGCAATTTAATTTATTTAACTAGCTTCGATTTTAATGCGAGCTCATGCAATCTTTTAGTTTTACGCTTTTCAGCTAAAGCACAAACTGCATAAATGCCCAGCAAACTAAGTGCTGCAAAGAAAAAAGCTTTAGCCGTCGCAAAATCTTTTTTAACAAAAAAAGATGCTGCTGCAGCAGATGCAGCAAATGCAACGCCCCAAAGCAAAACTGCGTCTAAAAACTTAATCTGCATTGAACCCACCTCCTTTTTCTTTAGCACAAGGCTCGTCAGAATAGCAAAGACAATTTGGCTCTATTGGAATTTTTCCGTCTTTTCCTTCAATGAATTTAAAAGCACAACTATTTACGTCAATTTCAACAAATTCTAAGCCACTTCCTATTAATGTAGGGACTGTAAACGAATTTCCATCATTATAATACAGTGTAAAAGCAGGAATTTGAACATTGCAAGGATTTTTTAATTCTTCTTTATATTTGTAAAAACTTAAAGAATCAGAACAGACAAGTTTGGGATAAGTAATAATAGTTTTAACTCCACAATTCCATTCAACACACTCACGAGAAGGCTGTTTAGTTTTACGTTCATCAAGCAATTTCGCTAAATTATAGTATTCTTTTTCAAAAAGCAAGTTCCCTGAAATATCGACTTGTATGTTGTTAAGGCTATCCCATTCCAGCCTTTCAGCAGTAGTTACCCAGCACTCATCAGGGTAAGGCCTGCAAAACATTACGAGCTCTGGATTCTTAACAATCTCCAGCATGTTTTCAACACTTAGCCTTTCTACTTTCTTATTACACTCTAACAGTTCTCTCTCTAGACTTGGTTTTAAGTAATAGCCGACAAATGCTGCAGATGAAATAAGCAACATTACAAGCATTGCAACCAAATGAATTGTAATTTTACTAGTCATGCTTAATCAATCTCCCTAAATATTTATCGTAAGCATCATAAACTCGTGGTTTTCCAATAATTTTCCCTGTCTTTTTATCAAAGAAGACAATAATAGCAACAACACTACACTTTACTTCTTCATTCATTTCTTCCCAGCCTCTTTCAACTTCTTGACACTTTCTAATTTTTTCAATTCTTTTTCAGTTAAAGTAAACTTATGCTCAGAAATAACAGAAACACACTTTTTTCCAACTCTAACATATACAACTCTGTTCTTAACTATTGAGTCATAGGCATAAAGATAAGTTTGTTTTTTTTACTCATTTTGAATCTTTATCCACCATTTTTCTAAAACTGCTTTCTCACACCTATTAATAGCATTATGTATACCATTGATGTTCCTTAAACTTTTATCTTTATACTCACTGAATTCGTTTAAAGTCTGCACTACGAAAAAAATGCTTTTTTTCCTATTCGCATCATATTGTGCAATTATAAAAAACTTTGTTTTTTTCCTTAGCCACGTTAACACTGGCTCAATTTTTGCGTTAAAAATCCAATACCGTTGATACTTAGTCATATCGCTTATTTTATCACCATAAAGCTCGTAAAGAAGCTCCTGCTTAGTGATGCCACAATCAAATCCTATATGTTCCTTAAAAATTTCCTTTAATTTTTCAGCTAGTTTTTCTCTACTAGTTTTCTTCTTCTTTTGTATCGTTACAGTTTGCTGCATTTAATTCACCTCTATCATTTAATTTTTTCCACTCGTGCCGCAACACAGTTTTAGTGTCTGAAAGTTTTGCAAGACGCGTAATAAAAGTTGGATACTTTCCTAATTTTTTAGTAATTTGAAAATCAGACAATCCCATTTGCCTGTATTTTTCAATTTCTTTGTCGTACCACTTTTTATCCTCAATTGTAAGTTTATCGCGTTTCATTTTAGCACTTTTTTCTTTTTCATTAAATTCTTCAATCGCTTGAAATTTGTTTAAGCCATAATTTATCATTCCTTTCACCATAGCAACTTTTGATGCGAACTCTTCTGCATCAACTTCATCTGGCAAATTCAAATGAATAGAAATGCCATTTTTAAAATTAATTTTCATTTTTTATCACTTACCTTTTTTTCATCCCAATAATAGCTTTTGCATTTTGGGCATTGTCTTGGCTTTTCAACACGTGAAATCCACGTCCAATTACAATTAACACATTTGCAAATCATTTTTCATCACCCTTAATTTTAAATTTATTTTTTACTTAACTTTTTTCCCATTTGTCAGGGACAAAAATCCTAATAGTTTGAACGATTTTCATTTTATTCACCTTTTTTTTCGTTTAGACCAATATATAATGTCTGGCCTCACAGCTTTAACGCATTCTTCAAAGAACGACATTTTCAATCACCTCTTAGCCTCTTTTTTTCTAATCGTTATTTTTCCGTCTAAGCAAAAATGCTTTGAGTTTTCTCTTTGTCCTTTGATTGAATCGCATTCTATGTTTTGATAAGCAAAGCAGACTCCGTAGTATAAAATATTTTTTGCATTGATGTCCCCTGCATTGATGTCCCATGCTTTGATGTCCCATGCTTTGATGCCGCCTGCATTGATGTCCACTGCATTGATGTTTCTTGCATTGACGACCACTGCATTGATGTCCCTTGCATCGATGTCCCCTACATCGATGTCCCTTACATTGATGTCCCATGCATTGACATCCCATGCATTGATGTCCTTTGCATTGATAGCTCTTGCATTGATATCCACTGCATCAATGTTTCCTGCATTAATGTTGCCTGTATTAATGTTCTCTGCTTTGATGTCCACTGCATTGATGTCCCCTGCTTTGATGTCCTTTGCATTGATATCACCTGCTTTGATGTCCTCAGCTTTGATGTCTCCTGCATTAATATTCCATGCTTTGATGTCCCATGCTTCGATATCCCATGCATCGATGTTTCCTTTAACTGTGAGATTTGCTTTTCCAACAATGTTACCCTCAACACTAATGCTTTCATTGAATATTATATCTTTTTCTAACACCAAATTTCCTTTTATTGTTTTAGTCATTTCTTCTCAGCCTCTTTTTTCGCAGCAGAAAGCAATATTTCAAGAGCTTCAACTTTTCCTGAAATCTTCCCTGCGTCAAAGTCATCACCAGGTTCCCGATTACTAAGCATTTTCACTATTTTCTTAACATATTTTTCCAGCCATTCAAGCGACATTTTATCTTAACCTTTACAATTTTATTTGTATCGTTTCCAAAGACATCAACAACTTTAACCATAATTTGATATTCTCCAGCTTTCTCATAAGTTTTTGTTGCCTCAAGTTCTAGTTTTCTTTCTTTTTTAGTTCTATAAGCCTGCCATTGATTATGAAAAGTATCTCCCCGATAATCCCAATCAACAGCCCAGTAATCAATTAAATCAGAATATTTTTTTATATTGTCTTTTATTTCATCCAGCCAATTAGATGGCGGAACTTGAAAATCTATTATTTTTATTGTAACTTTCTTGCCTTTAGTTTTAGGCTCGACTTCTAAATAAGAAACTTCACTAAATCTTATATTTTTCAAAATTTTCTCATCAATAATCTGTTCGGGCATTTTCAATAATTTTAAGTCAAAACCAACCAGAGCAGATTTAATCTCATTTACAGATGGAATTTGTATCAATCTTAGATCAATTTTATGCTCTTTAGCCAATTGTTTTCCTAAATCATTCACTTCATAACTCCATTCCCAGCCAAGAATATCCAATTTCGTAATCTTGTTATTAACACATTCTTTTATCGTGTTTCTTACTTCTTCCATGCTTACAGGAGCATTTAAAGAGCCAACATGAACTAACCTTATTCCTTTCTTGCCATGAATATATCTAAATCCTGTAACTGGTTCTGCTCCATAAAGTTTTAACATAAAAATAAGATAATCGTAGGGTTTTTCACTCAAATACTCAAGCTCATAATTTCCAATATTTAAAATTTCAAATGGTCTTGCTGGTTTTCCATAATTCTTTTTCTTCTCATCTAACAAGTCTTTAGAGTTATGAATATCCATTAATCTTTTTCTTGTTGTATGAATCGCAAATTTAGACAAATCAGACATAATCCATCTTCTTCCTAACTTTTCTGCAACCGCTCCTGTTGTTCCAGAACCGCAGAAGAAGTCGGCTACTATATCCCCCTCATTGGAAGATGCAAGGATAATTCGTTTTAAAAGGGCCTCTGGTTTTTGGGTTGCATAATTACTAGTAATGGCCCTTTCCATAGATGCAGATCCCTGTATCATTGGAATTTCCCAGACATCAGACATATTGGTACCCTGAGATTTCTCTCCAGTTCTAACTTTTTTAATAGTTCCTCTTTCGGTAATTTCCGTAGTAAGTTTAACATCTCCAAAAGCTTTAATTGTAGATTCGGATTTAGGCTCATATAATTGATTCCATATCCAAGAATCTGATTTAGAATACCTTAAAATAATATCGTGCATTTTCTGAAAATCTTTTGATGGTGCGGGCCATCTTCTATATCTCCAAACAATCTCATTCCTAAAATTTTCATATCCAAAAACCTCATCCATCATAACCTTAACATAATGGGCAACGTGCCAATCCAAATGAACATAAATACTTCCATTCTCAGCCAATAACTCCTTCATCAAAACCAATCTCTCATACATATATTTCAGATAAGAAGCCATGCCACCAACCCAAGTATCTCTATAAACTGTAAAATTAGCTCCTGTAAAAAACGGTGGATCAATATAAATCAAATTTATTTTTCCAGCAAAATCTTTCAATAAAGAACTCATGATAATTTTGTTGTCGCCCCAAATTAGCATATTCTTCCAGTCTTTAAGATAATTTTCTAGCCATTCTTTTTCAGGAAATAAAGACTTTTGAACGCCTTGTTTAACTCTTGGCTGGTTTATTGTTTCTACTTTTTGAAAAGCAAGATTTGGCTTATCAATGCTTATTGTAGCCTTTTTCCTCAATTCTGCAAATTCTTTAAACCATGATTCTGGATATTTTCCATTCCAAAGTAATTCGGTATATTTTTTGTTTTCCATTTTTACACCGTAATATTATTCTTTTTTAATTCTTCCTCTACGAAAATCTCAAACTGTCAAGCGAAACAACTTTTTTATCATTCATTTTTTCTCAGCCTCTATTCTAATGAAAAAAATTCAAGTATTTTTTTTCCTGACAACTTCCAAGAATCCTCATTCATTTCTTCCCAGCCTCTTTTTTTTGCTGTGTAAATTTATGATAAAAATCCTTTACATAAATTCTTTTGCCAGTATCAACATAAAAAGCATTTGGATGAACGTGTTCAATTACTTCACCTTTTTCTTTCAAAATCTGTTTTATTTTCGCTATTAATTTAGGGTTATTGTATTTTGCATAAACCCAGCCCCCATTTGTTGCAGAAAACTTAGAAAAATACAAAGTTTTAGAAAACCAAGCAAAAATATAAGTGCCAAAATAACCACTCTTGCGCTTTAACTCTAAGTATTCAATCTGGCTAATATCAACTTTCTTATTATTGCCATTGCCAATATCAATAATTAATTCAGTTCTCATCTTTATCACACTCCTATCCCAAATTCTTTTTTCTTAGCTTTGGCTTTTTCTATGTAGTCTTCCAGGAATTCGTGTTCGCAAACTGAAAACTCTTTCCAATTGCTCTTTAGCAACTTGTCTTTTTCTTTGTATAATTCGCTAATTTGCTTGTCTATGTCTTGTAGCTTTTGTTTGATATCGTCGGGTATCAATAGTATTCTTTCATCGCAATAATGACAAACACAATATTTGCCTTTGCTGTCGCTGTATCCCCTCCGTATTCTCGCTATACTGTCATAATGAAACCGA
>JAFCFS010000054.1 GCA_017608525.1 Candidatus Woesearchaeota archaeon
ATAGCTTGTATCTATTCTCCTTGGCAATTGTCCGTCTTCCTTCTGGTATTTTAAGAACAATTCTAGATTTTTTTTAACTATTTCATAATCTCCTATTTTCGTACAGCCCAGAGACGCAAAAAAGGAATCCCTTGCCCAATAATCGTCGAATCTTCTTCTCCCCGCTAGAATTCCATATTTATCATAGCATTTTCTCAGATCTCTTATTGCTATGTGTGAAGCATGATCGAGCAAATTAAGCATATAGAACACTAAGAATAAAAATTTTTTAAAGTTAACTATTTGTTTCTTTCTTCTTTTTTATTTTTATTTTTTCTTTAAGTTGTTCGCTTTTTTTTACATATGGATTTTTTTCTGTAGTTATTACATAGGTGTGCTTTCCACGCCTTTTACGTTTTACCAAACCTAATTCTTCTAAATGTGTAATAAATTGCGAAAGTGTTGATCTTATTTTGCTGTATTCTCTATCCGGATACAGTTCTTGAGCTAATTGTTTCAGCGTTATCCATTGGAAAGGTGACTCTTTTAAAATAGAAGCCAGAACCATACAAATCTTTTTCTGCATATCTGTTAAACTCTCAAATATATTTTCAAATTTTTCCTCTTCTATCTCTTCTTTTAATTCTTCAATTGATGAATTTATTGCTGTTTTGTTCTGTGGTTGCTCTTTGAGTAGAATTTCTTGAAGTGAAAATAAAATTTGTTCGAGCTTGTCTAATCTTTTATGAATATGTTCAAATTTTTTTTCACTGCTTTCGTGTTTTGTTTTAAAATGCCATAATTTTTGATTTATAAATTGTATATCTTTTCTAATGTTCGAAAAAGAATTTTCTAAACTTTTATTTAGCTCTTCAAATTTTTTTTGTAAATTGTGCCTTTTGAAAAACCAAAATACCATAATGGAAATATAGTTTTACTGATTTATTAAGTTTTTGTTTGTTAAGCGACGCGTAGGAAACGTTAGTAAACACGTTACCGAAACGTTAGCGACACGTCGGTAACGTTTAACTAACGCATTTTTTGAGATAAGGCTATAATATTAATAAGATTTGGCTATTTCTCGCCAAAAAGGGCAAAAGTGAGAGTTTTCTTAATATTTGGGTATTGAAATATTAAATATTAAACAAAAGTGAGACTTTGTAAGGAATTCTAATAAGAAAAAAGAAAAATTTTCCTTTAACCTATATAGTTTACTGCACCTGGCTTTGGCGGTTTAATCGTTGGTAGTCTTAAACTAGGTGGAAGATTTACTTCCTGTGAAAGTGCTAGCGCTTTAATACTACATCTATAAAGGATTATATTGTAAAGCCGTGTCATCAATTGTTGATCAATTTTCTTTTTCTTTTTCCACTCCTTCAATGTTGCTTCTAACACTTTTGGTTTATCCGTATATAATATATGAGAAACTATCTCAATTTTTCCTATATTGGGCTGATAATCAACCTTAAAGTCGAAACAAAAATCCAATATAGTTTCTTTTTTCTCTCCAACCTGTATTTCTTGTTTTTCAATATTTTTTATTTTAATATTCGTTTTCACATTTATATTTCCCTTTATTTTTTTTGCTGTTTTTTCAGCATTTATTTTTTCAATAACAAAACCGACCATTGGCATTTTAAACCCTCCTTAATTCTCTTTATTCCTGAAGGTTTAAAAATTTTACCTTACATAGACTCTGGAGCCTTAATCCCCAACAAATGAAGCCCGTTACTCAAAACTTGCTTTGAAGCAAAAACCAAAAGCAACCTTAACTTTTTAAGATTTTCATTTTTTTCCTTTAAACATGGACAGCTATGGTAAAATTCATTAAATGCCTGTGCTACCTCTATAAGGTATCTAGCCAAAATAGATGGTTTATAATGTGTGGCTGATTCTTTAATAACAAAACCAAATTCACCCAATAATTTAACAAGCTTTATTTCTTCCTTCTTATTCAAAAGAGCAAAGCAATCTTTTGTTAACTTAAGCTCCTCTACTTTCAATTTTGCTTTTTTTAATATGGAACATGCCCTAGAATGTGCATATTGAACATATGGGCCGGTTTCACCTTCAAAATCTAAAACCTTATCCCATTCAAATACAATATCCTTTATTCTGTCATGGAGCAAATCCCAAAATATTATTGCCCCAATAGAAACCTGATCAGCAATTTTTTCTTTATTTTTAAGCTTCGGGTTTTTCTCTTTTATTATTTTTAAAATTAATTCTTTAGCTTTATCTAGCACATCTTCCAGAATTACAACTTTTCCCTTTCTGGTAGCCATTACACCTGAAGGAAATTTCATCAAACCGAATTCTACGTGTTTACATTTTTTAGCCCATTTAAATCCGCACAACTCAAGAACTTTGAAAACTTGTCTAAAATGCAAACTTTGTCTCGTATCAACAACATAGAGCATTTCATCAAAGCTGTATTTTTTGTACCTGTATATGGCTGCAGATATGTCCCTAAGTTCGTAAGTAGTTGCACCATCACTTTTTTTTAATATGCATGGTGGCATATCAAATTTATCTAAATTAACCACTAAAGCTCCTTCACTTCTTTCAACTAACTTCTTTTTGCGTAATAAATCTAATGTTTTTTCATTTAAACTCTCATAAAAGGATTCACCAACATAACGATTAAAATCTATCCCCAGTCTTTCATAAACCTTCTTAAACTCTTTTAAACTAAGTTTTGTAAATTTCTTCCACAACTCAATATTTTCCTTCTTTCCCAGCTCTAGATTTTTAAATTCTTCTCTAGCCAAATTTTCTAATTCTTTATTTTTTTCAGCTTCTTTATGAAATTTAACATACAGCTGCAATAAATGCGAGATTGGGTTTTTTTCAAGTTCATTTTTATTGCCCCATAATTTATAAGCGACTATGAGCTTCCCAAACTGTGTTCCCCAATCTCCAATATGGTTTATACTAATGCATTTATAACCCAAAAATCTAAATATCTGATAAAGCGAATTCCCAATGACCGTTGACCTTAAATGCGCAATGCTGAACGGTTTTGCTATATTTGGCGAGGAAAAATCTATCACTATTTTTTTACCATTTCCTTCCTCAGATGAGCCATAAAAATCCCTTTCTTTTTGTATCTTTTTTAAAACAAACTCAACAATTTTTTCCTCATTAAAATAAAAATTAAGATACGGCCCAATTGTTTTAATTTCCTTTATATACTTATTTGGCTTCAATTTTTTGCATAATTCTGCTGCAATTTGATCTGGTTTTTTCTTAAACAATTTTGAAAGCTTATAACATGGTAATGAATAATCTCCAAACTGCTCTTCTGGTGGGATTTCTATCAAATTTTCAATATCAACACCCTTCAATACATTTTTAAGAAGCTCGATGACTTTCTTTTTAAAAACCATAAATTAGGAATAAATCAAATCATATATAAAAATTCCCACATTTAATAAAAAATGCAAATTATGCGGTTAAAGGCAAAAATAGCAAATCTTAAAAATTTTCGATGTTTTTATATTGATATGACAAAACTTAGCGAGAAGACTAAAAAATTGCTTAAAGATGATATTCTCTCTTTGCTGTACAATAATCCCTTTAAAGCAATGTTCACCAACGAAATTGCAAGGGAAATAAGAAGAGATAACGAATTTGTGAAAAAATTGCTCTTGGAGCTTAAAGCTATGGGTTTGGTGGAAAATGTTAAAACAAATATAAGAGGAAAAAGGTATAAAAAGAGGATGAAATGGAGAATACCCCTTAAATTGATTAAAGCAATGGAAAATAAAACTGATTAGATTTCTTATGCTGCTGCAAGGTATGGTGGTGGATTTTTTATTTTGCTTTCAATTTCCTCCATTACTTTGTCAATATTTTTATAAAATTCTTCTAGTGTACCGTTATTAATTATTTTATAATCCGCTAGTTCTATTACCTCACCCAATCCTTTATTTTTAATGTCCCTCTCGTCCCTTGCAAAAAACTCTTTCTTTGTTTGTGGATCGTTTTCCTTTCTTCTGGAAAACCTTATTTCTTTATTTGCTTCTATAGCTACAAGGAAAAAATAATCACATTTTGTCCTTATAAAAACAATTTCTTTTAAACTTCTTATGCCCGTTATTACAACTTTCTTTTCCCCAATAATTCTGTCAAAAAGCATTTTCATAACTATATCTTCACCAAATTTTTTTCTTAGCTCATCTCCTAGCAAAGACATATTGTTTTTTGT
>JAFCFS010000001.1 GCA_017608525.1 Candidatus Woesearchaeota archaeon
GTTAGGTATACATCATTGAAGAATAATTTATTTAAAATATTGTTCAGTTTTGCAATAACCCCAAGCTTTTTTCCTATTTTATAACTTATTTTTCTTTTGACCTTTTTTAAGCCAAATCTCCTTATCGCCTCATTTAAATCCCTTTCATAAAAAATAATCCCTCTATGAATTTTTCTTAATCTCTTTCCGTTTATTGCTGGAAGACATCCAAAAACAACAATTTTTTGATCTTTCCTTTTAAGCCGCTTGTATTTCAAAATTTTTTTAATAGATTTTTCTTCCATCTTTTTAAGAAAGGAGCATGTATTAACAAATATAAACTCAGCCTTTTTTGGAGGTTTCTCTTCCCATTTATTTTCTAAAAGCAATTCCCTTAAACTTTCACCATGAATTTTAAGCCTGGTGCATACAAGATCATTATCTATACGGAATGAAGGCATATTTTAGAAAAGTGTTGTATCAAATTTAAGTATTATTGTACAAAAAATGTCCAAAGTGATAGAAAAATTTTTAAATCGATAAATTTGTTCACTTTTATGCTAACTCAGGAAATAATTAAAAAAATTAATGAATTTGTTTACAAAAAACCAAGAACGATACAAGAAATAGCTCTTCTAGTAAAGAAGAATTGGAAAACTGCTGACAGATACGTGGAGAGAATTAAAAATGAATACGGAACAATTAATACAAGAACGTTTAGGGAAGGAACAAGAGGAGCATTGAAAATAGTGTACTGGAGTAATATAGAGAGTATTCATCATTCAGAAATTCAGAAAAGATTATACCACCAAATAACAAATTCGAAAAGAAAAGAGGATTTCTCACCTTTTGATATTTACCAGTACATAAATGAGAAAATGAGAAGAGCATTTATAGAGGAATACAATACTGGATTGTTCAGCAAGAAAATATTCGATATCCTCTTGAATGTAGAAAAAAGAGTGCTTATTTTCTCAGGAAATATATCATGGATAAATCTAAACGAAAATAAACATAAAATGAACAGTATTATTGAAAGGTTGATCGAAAGAGCCGTTCCGATAAAAGTTCTTAGTAGAGTTGATATAGCAAGCATGAAAAATATTTCAAAATTAAAAGAAATCGATGAAAAACTCGGCAAAGATTTTATAGAGATTAGGCATTGTGAACAACCATTGAGAGGATTTATTATAGATGGAAAATACGCTATCCTGAAGGAAGAAAAAATACCTAGCAGATACAAAAAAGGCGAACTTGAAAAACCGATAATGATATTCTATGAAATATTTGATGAAGAATGGGTTGAATGGTTGGAAAAAGTTTTTTGGAGTTTGTTTAGAACTTCCGTCCATGCTAAAAAAAGGCTTGAAGATATAAAAACAATCAGAAAATTATTTTAAAATTTTTTTCAATATTTTATTTGCTATTGTGTAAACATCTTTATTTTTGTATTTTTCTACATATTCCTCTATATCGATTTTTTCTTCTATCATTTTTTTAAATTCTTGGTTTAGTAAATATCTCAATTGTGTTTCTGTTCTTTTTTTCTTTTTTTCCTTTAAAAAACTATTATTAGCTAAATATTCAAAATGCTCTTTAATTCCGCAAACAAGCTCTTTAATTCCATGATTCTTTATCGCCGTTGTCAAATAAACTAATGGCTTTTTTTCCATCTCCATTGTGTCGAGTATTGCTTCTATTTGGCTTTTTAATTCATTAGCTCCTGGAATGTCTCCTTTATTAACAACATAAATATCTGCAATTTCCATTATGCCAGATTTCATCAATTGGATTTCATCACCATAACCAGGTGTAAAAACGACTATAGTTGTATCTGCAATTTTTGCTATCTCCACTTCATCCTGCCCAGCACCAACTGTTTCAATCAATATTTTTTCATAGCCAGCATAATTAAGTATTTTTATAGCATCAAATACACTATTTGTAAGTCCTCCTATTGAAGTTCCAGATGACATGCTCCTTATATAAACCCCATCATCAAAAATATGATCCATCATCCTGATCCTGTCCCCAAGAATTGCTCCACCTGTAAATTGACTTGATGGATCGATTGCTATCACTCCAACTTTATTCCCCTCTTTCCGAAATTCCTTTATTACACAATTTATTAATGTACTCTTCCCGCTCCCTCCACTTCCTGTAAAGCCTATAATGTGAGATTCAATTTCTTTTCCTTTCTTTTTAAGCAGCTTGAGCAATTTTTTAGCCTGCCCTCTTTCAACATAAGTTATTGCTCTTGCAATTGATTTTTTGTCAGCAGAAATAACACCATCGACAATTTCTTCGATTTTCATAAAAGTTTTTGTAATCTAAAAATTTTTAAAATTATCGCAAAATTTTTAAAAAATTAAGAAAGTTAAAAGCCAATATGTTACATGAGATTGTTTTAAAAATTGAAGAAGAAAACGGATTTTATGTTGATGAAAAATGCTATTCCATTGTAGAAGAATTTATTGAAGAAGCAAAAAAATTTCCTAGAGATAAAATACTAATAGGAATGCATTATTTAATCCATTCAAAATTCAATTTTTCACTAGATACCAAAATCGAGCTTTTTAGCGAGTGTCTCAGGAAAAGGAAATTTAATTGCAAACATAGCAGTTTACTTTACTTAGTTATTGCTGAAAAATTTAACTTACCAATCAAGAGTGTTTTTGTACCAAATCACGTTTTTGTCAGGTGGGAAGGTTCTTCGGTATTTAATTGGGAAACAACAAAAGGTGAAAAAAGAGACAATAAATATTACATAAAAAAATATAATATATCTAAAAACGCGATCAAAAATAGTGTGTATTTAAAAAGTCTAGAAGGAAAGGAGTTTATTTCTGCATTTTATAATGTTGTTGGTATTCAAAACACTAAAATGAAAGAGTTTGAAAAGGCAAAGGAAAATTTTCAAAAAGCAATAGAATTGGTAAATAATTTTCCTGAAGCTTTATGGAATTATGCTTTGGCATCTAAGTATCTTGGTTGTTTTGATGAGGCTAAAGAAAAATTAGAATTCCTAATTAGCCTTGACACTCACTTAACAAATCCAGCGAAAGAATTGCTTAAAAAATTAAAAAATAACTAGTCCCTTTTATATAGATGTGCATCCGATATTTCTTCAATTTTATGAACAAATGGTTGGATAAAAATTGCTCCTGCTGCAAAATTAACAAATGCCAATACATTTAAATTAAGCAGAGTTATTGCAATAATTGGCGGAAAGAATAAAAGAACTTCTATAAACAAAGATCTAAATTTTTTAAAGTTTGTTCCGTATTGAAGACCGTAAATAAATATAAAAGTAGAAGCCAATAGTGTAAAATCTAAAGAATGCCTTAAAAGAAGCATTAGTACACCAAAATATAAATACTCTTTTCTTATTGCATAACCAATTAACATGCCAATTATAAAAAAGGTATAGTTTGGGAGACTAACGTAAAGCATAAATAGGCCAAGAAATATGCATATGAAGTTTTTAAGAGCTAAGAAATATTTTTTTCCAGGCTCCATTTCTTCTTTACATATTTTTGAAAGAAAAAATCCTACAAAAATTCCTAAAAATGCAACAAGTGGAACCAATATTTCTAGCATATTTTAATTTAATACTTTCTAATTTTATAATTTTTTGGAGAAAAGCCGACTGAGCTCAGAAACTGGAATTCCATAGGAATTCCGTGTCAGTGTCATTACAACACTGACGTTTCTGAGTTGCTCCGGCTTATTTAATAGTAAATTTTAAACTTTAAATAGTTTACGTTAATTGGATTTCAAAAAAATTATATATTAAAAACTATTTTGTTTTAGTATGGAAGAAAACCCCTTAGTCAAATTGATGTTGGAAAAGGCAAAGAAAAAAGAGATTGCAAAACCATTTAACGTAAATAAGTACGAAAATGAAGAAAGAATAAAAGAATTTACTGAGAAGATAATAAGGGGGAAAAAAGATAAAGTTTAAAAAAGAGAGCATTTTTCCCCTCCCTATGAGCTCGCTAAAAAAGAAATTCGATTTGGCATTGAAGATAGTTAATGGTGAAATTGAAGACAAGGATTTTGCATTAGAAGAGTGTGTTAATTCTATAAAAAAGATTATTGAAGCTTGTGGAGATAAAGATTTAACAGTAAGATGCTGTTTTGAAAGCTGGAAAGAAGGCGGAAAAACATGGATTAAATGCGACAGCTATTGTGCTCCTGAAGATGAATTCAAAAAGATATGTAAAGAATGCTATAAAAAAATTGTTAAAGAATTTCCGAAGATAGAGGAAGCCTATTTAAAATTGAAAAGATGATCCTCTAGATCTTGGAATTATTCCAGCTTTTTCCAATCTGGATTTAACATTGCCATAAAATACTAGTTCTTCAATTTCAAAATTAGCAAAATCTTCTCTTATATTTTTTAGTTTATTTCTTAAATCTTCCAAATTTTTTTCGCTTGAGAAAGATACCATAACTGCTGGATGACACGAAACATTGTATTTAGATAAATTTTCTAAAGCCCTCAGTTGGTAATTGAATGCTTCTGGCTTTGCACCAGTTAATTTGGAAAATTCTTCTTTATTTGCGCCTTTAAGGGAAACCCTAACATGAAGATTCTCAAATTCGCTCAATCTTTTAGCAAATTTTTTATCATAACCTATCAAGATTCCGTTGGTTTCCAGAATAAATGTTTTCTTCATGTTTTTTAAGTTCTCCAATAATTTAATTAAATGCTCATCTCCCAATGTTGGTTCATTTCCAGACACCCTCATATTTTCGAAAGAATATTTTTTAGCAATTGATACCAGCCTTTTGGCAATTTCCTTAGGTGAATAAAATTTTCCATACTTTTTTGGATTATGGACAACATTCCATGCCCAACAAAATATGCAAGATAAGTTGCATCCAACAACGTCAGCTGTAGCTATTCCTCCATAAAATCTTGCAGGTCTTATCCTATAGTATTTCCTTTTTTCCCCTTCACAAACTATCTTTTTAATTTTTCTTGTTATTTCTATTGGATCAAACATTTTTAAGATAAAATGAATTTTATATTATCTTTGCTGAAAAAAAATTTGATTTAAGTGCAGTAGCCGGGATTCGAACCCGGATTACAGGCTTGGGAAGCCTGTGTCCTGCCGTTGGACGACTACTGCACTATTCCTTTAGTTTTTCTTTTAATTTTTTTCTGCTTTCCGCCTCTATTCTTCTTTTAGTATCTTCTTCCAAAACTTTCCTAATCAATCCGCTTATATCTCGAACTTTTTTCTCATTTCCCAATTTTTTATAGCAGTCTTTCATTCGCATCAATGCTGCATAATTTTTAGGAAAGCTTTCTTTGTATAATTCATAAGCTGCTTTAGCCCTCTCAGCTGCATCTTCAAACCTATTTTTATCAAATAGCTCCTTAGATTCGTTCATATAGTGTTCGAACAATTTTTCTTTGTCTTTATTGTCTTTCTCCATTTTCCCACATTTGTTCGAATATTTGTTGTACATTGTATGCTAATCTTTTATCTTCTATAAATATTACGCCTCCAAACAAAATTGGATCCTCATAAGATAACTTTAATAAAACTTTTTTTCTATCAATGATATCACATCTAATAAATGCTGTGTCCAATCTTCTTACTTGAAACAATTTTGGATATTTTTTGTTAAGCTTACTTAATTTTCTAGGCAATATTGTATTTCTTGGATAAATTGCCCTAAAAACAACGCCCCTCTCAACTGCATTTTCTATTTCTTTTTCCCAAATAGTTTTACTTTTCCTATTTATTGTTGGCTTGTGGAAAATGTTTAAGACTTGGCATACTTCTTTTTCGGCTTCAAGAAATGATCTAAGTTGTATTTTTTCATTTTCTTCAAGGGTTGTGCCAATTTGAAAAAATCGAGTTTGCTTCTCTTTCTTAACCCTATCAATTTCGGTTGCTACCATCTTTATCTCAGAAATTATTTTTTCATATTCTTTCTGTTTCTCATTTATTAATTTAGCCAATGTTTCCGAAGCATTTCTTACAAAAACTTTTTTCGGCCTAGAATCGGTTTCTTGAACGAGTCCTTTTTTAACCAATGCATTGACAATAGAGTAAACTTTTCCAAATGGAATCCCAGCTTTTTTGCTTAACTGTTTTAACGTAATCTCCTCTCTTAAAATAGTATTTAATGCTTTGCTTTCATAATACGTTAATCCTAAGTTTTTTAGTTCTTCTATCATTTTTCACCCTAAGTGAGAGTTAAAGTATAGAAAATATTTATAAAATTATCGCAAATTGTTTAATTAAAATGGCAACGAAAAATTCAACTTTTTATGTTGAACTGCTTTATTCTTATGATGGAATACCATTAGGAAAGGGGCATAAAAAAATAAAGAAATTATACAACGGAGGCGATTTAGTTACTAAAATTTTAAATTATTTCGGCGTAAATTTTTCAATCCAGCTTGCTTCAGATTTTTATTACAGAGAACCAATTCTTCAATGTGTAAAAAAGGCGGACAAAAATGGAAAAGTTTACACTATCTACTCTAGGTATTCAGATTCGTATCCGTATACAATTGACGGATATGAAGTAATAGAATATTTAGAGATTTTTGGGGTTATTCCGTGCTCACCCGAAGAAGCAAAAAAATTACTAAATGGTGAAAGTAAAAATGGAAAAAACCAATAAAGATCCTTTGGAGATTGTCATTAAAAATCTTATAGAAAGTAATTACGGAACATATGAGCCCCAAAATTCTGAATTATGGCTAAAAATAGTTGGCCAAAATTGGAATGAAGCTAAAAAACATATAGCAAAAATGCTTTATGATGGGAAGGAAGTTTTTTGCATAAGTAAAATTCTTAAAAATCTCAAAAGAAAAATGAATTGTTGCTTTGACGAATCTGAAATGAGAGAAATTTACAATCACCTAATTCAAAAAAATGAAATTAATAAAGTTTCGTGGCTTTCTGAATACACTGAAATAAAACCTTCAGAAAGCCAATTAATGAATATTTGGAAAAAATTTTTTTCAGGATATTGGAATATTTACGAGCTGGAAGAATTGGAAAAGATATTTGGAAAACCAAAGCTAAGTCAAAAAGATGTAGATGAAATATGCAGCAAATACCTTAGAATATGGCTTGGTAAAGAAAAAACAGATACGGGAATGATGATTCAACCAAAGCAAGTTAAAAAGTTTATCGAAGAGGTTGGAATAAAACCTAGATGGGACAAAAAAACTGCTGAATTGGTCTACGATAGATGGTTAAGTCATGAAAATCTTATACTTTTCCTTCAAGAAGAAATTGGCATAAAACCGAATGAGGAAAAGGTACAAGAATACTACAGAAAATTACTTTCAGAAGATATAAGTACAGAATATATTATAGAAAAGTTAATAAAAGCCGTAAATGTAACAGGGATAATACCAAAAGAAGAATTCGTCGAAAATTTTTATAGAAAACATTTGGGTTATTCGAATGTAGAAGAAATCAAAAAAGTAGAAAAATTGACCAAAATAAAATGTGATGAAAAAATAGTAAATTTAGTATATTTAAAATTGCTGAAAAAGGGCGATATTGGAGGAATTAATTTATTAAGAAATAAAACAAAAATAAAACCAAAATTTTTAGAGAAAGAGGTACAAGTTATTTACGAAAACTTGTTAAGAAATGGCGAAGTTAGAAAAGCGCTGCATGTTTATTTGTTTACAGAGATAGAACCAAATATCCTAAAAGAAATTGTTATTAAAGCATGCAATCAATTGTTGGTCAAAAAAGTTGATTTTGAAAATATAGAGCTTTTGGATTGGCTTTTAACGTACTTTGAAGAAGAAGTTACACCATTGCTCCAAGAACACATTTCAAAACTTATTGCCAATGAAAAGTTTCAAACAGCCGAATATTTGATTTCTAAACTGAATTTTAGATTAAAACCAGAAGAAAAATATGTAGTGCTTTGTAGAAAAGGAGAATGGGAAAAGGCAAAAAAACTTTACGAAGAATACAAGGATAAAATAAAAACAAAATACCCAGATTATGCAGGCTTAATGGATTTAATCGAGAAGACAGATAAATTTATTTAAACTAAAGTTCTTATTAATTATGAAATGGAGTTGCTATTGCCAAAAGGTACTAGAGATTTTAAGTTTAATGAAGAGATATTAAGGCAAAGAATAATAGCAACAATAAAAAAGATTTTCGAACTCCATGGCTTTCTTCCTTTAGAAACGCCTATTTTAGAAAGGTTCGAAATATTAAAGGCAAAATATGCTGGTGGAGCAGAAATACTCAAAGAGGTGTTTAAACTAAGAGACCAAGGAGGAAGAATTCTTGGTTTGAGGTATGATCTAACAGTGCCATTAGCTAGATTTATTGCAATTAATCCCACTGTCAAGCTTCCTTTCAAAAGGTATCAATTTGGTCCTGTTTTTAGAGACGGGCCTATAAGAACAGGAAGGTACAGACAATTTTATCAGTTTGATGGAGACATAATTGGTGTAAAAAATATTTTGGCAGAGGTTGAATTAATCAATATTGTAAAAGAAGTTTTCAAAACCCTTGGTATTGATGTTGTAGTAAAAGTGAACAATAGAAAACTGCTCAGCTCGATTCTGAAATACAGTGGTGTGAAGGAAAAATACATTGAAAAAACGATTCTGGCTGTTGATAAGTTGGAGAAAATTGGAAAAAAAGGTGTTGAAAAAGAATTAAAAGCTATAGGTTTAGAAAACAGAGTAATAAAAAAATTATTTTGGTTTTTAAATAAAAAAGGGAAAGATTTAATTCGAATTCTTAAAGATTTAATGCCTGAAAATGAAGGACTAAAAGAAATTGACAGTTTGTTTAAGTACATAAAAGAAAAAGATGTCATATTTGATGCTTCTTTAGCAAGAGGTCTTGTTTATTACACAGGAACAATTTTTGAGGTGTTTGATAAGGAAGGTAGAATTAAAAGCAGTTTGGCAGCTGGTGGAAGATATGACGAAATGATTGGAAAATTTGTACAAAAGAATATGGAATTCCCTGCTGTTGGCGTTTCTTTTGGGATTGATGTAATATTTGATTTGCTTAGGAAAAATTTACCAAAATTAAGCATTGATGTTTTAGTTATACCAATAAAAGAGTATAAAGAAGCTTTAGAAATTGCAAAAAAATTGAGAAAAAATGGCATCAATACAGACTTTGCGCTTTCTGAAAGAAGTTTAAGCAAAAATTTGGAGTATGCAAATTCGTTAGGAATCCCTTACGTTATATTTGTCGGAAAGAAAGAACTTGAAAAAGGGAAGATTAAATTAAAAAATATGCTTGATGGGGAAGAAAGGTTGATCACTTTGGAGAAAGCAATTAATATCTTAAAAAAGAATCGAAATATTTCTGGATCATAAGGAAGAAAACATATTAAAAATATTTCTTTATCTTTCTCAGGAGGTGGACAAACTTGAAAAAGGGCTGTAAAGTTCTATCTTTTTTTGTTGCATGTAGTATAGCTATGGGTTTAGGAGACAAATTTGATGTACTAGATAAAATGTATTATCCAGTAAAATACAGAAAAATTAAGGTCGACAAAGATTGCTACCAAGAGCCTTTTAAAATAAAAAAGAAATACCTTGTGAATAAAGATGGTTTTCTCGAGGTTTATATTGGGGACGGAAAAAATTTTTACAAAGTTAAGAAGGGGTTTAGAGTAAATGAAAGGAGTTTTGAAGAGATTCTAAAAGAGGAAATAAAAAAGATTGTGAAGAAAGGAAAGAGCTGGTACAAATTTATCGAAGAGATTCTTGATTAGGAGGTAAATATGGGAAACATAATTGAGGAAACACTTTTATTTGACAAAGAAAACGAGCCTAATTATATAAAATTGAGAAAACAGGTAGAAAATTTAATAATCTACCAAAGACAAATCGAAAAGAGAATCAAAAAGATAGGAAAATGGAGCACGGGTTTTAGGTTCAAAAAATTTGTTTACGAAAAAATTTTTAGGAGAAAACAGTATACTCTTGAAGAATTGTTTAATATACAATTGGCAAATATAGGCTGTCTTAATGCTAATCTAAAAAGTATAATTTTGAGGTCAAGGAAGGAATTGGAAAGGATAGAGAAGTATCATTCTAAACTAGATGATGAATTAATATCAAATTTAAGAAACGTAAAGACTGAGAAAAATAATTTGGAAAGCAAAATCAACGATTACAAAGTTATGAAAGAATCTATTTCGGCAATGAAAAGGAATGAGGATTACTTTAAAAAAGAAAAGGAGTTAAAAAATTTAAAAAGAAACATCAGCGAAAAACTTCATTACTACAATTTAAAAAGTGAATCTATAGTGGACATAATAAATGAAAGAAGATTCTTGGAAAAAATTGAAGACCTAATGAGGCTCTCTATCCAAATGTGTGAAAGAATTGGTGCTAAAGTAGAAAGAATGGAAAGGCATGTAAATAATACAAAAAGAGCATATGATTCCTTTAAAAAACAGCAGATAACAATTTCTTCCTTATGTGAAGCTGTTTATACATTGAGAGAGTTTACCATCCAAATACACAAAATGCTTGGAGAAGGCCTTTCAACTATAGCTAAAATTGCAAACGAGAGCAAAATGGAAGATTTTTATTCTATTAATGAATCGAGGGTTGAAAATATAATTAAAGAAATAATTGAAGCGAACAAAGTTAAAAATAAAAAAATTGAAGAAGCAATTAAGGAGTATATTACTTAATTTTTTTTCTTTTTTCGTATTCCTCTTTCATCCTTATTAAATCCCCTATTGTTAATGTCGTGCTTTTGAAATCTATCTTCTTCTTTAACGGTTCTTCCTTATACTCTGTAATTAAATTTATTCTCAAAAAGTGTTCAAGTTTTCTTGCAAGTTCTATCGTTGGTACCATAGTGCCTGCTTCCAATTTATGTATTACAGACTCTTTTTCTCCAATCGCTTTTCCAAGTTTTTCCTGTGTTAACTCCATTTTTTCCCTCGCTTCTTTAATTCTCTTTGGGTAATCTGGAACAATAGTCTCTATCGGTTCTTCAAAGACATTGCTCTCCGTTAATTTTATCCTCTTTGTAACTTCATTAACTTCTTTTTTTGGCTCTTCCACTATTTTGCCGTATTTTGAACAGAATTTGCATACTTTAAGAAAAACACCCTCTACAAGAATTTTGAATAGTTTATCAGATTTTCTACCACACATCTCACAAATCGGCATAAAAAATTAAATTACAACAAATTTTTTAAATTTTTTTACATTTCTGAAATTGAAAAAATTTTTAAGCCCTATTATTAATTTATTTATTTGGTGATAGTTTGAAACATGTTATTATTTTTTGTGCCCATTCTGATGATGAAGCTGTTGGAATGGGTGGAACAATTCAAAAGTTTGTTGATGAAGGATTTAACATTGTAAAGATCGTTTTTTCTTTTGGAGAAGCAAGCCATCCTCATTTAAAAGAAAAATTAATTATTAAAAAAAGGGTTTTTGAAAGTGAAAAAATTGCTGAAAAGTTTGGAATTAAAAAGACAATATTTTTGGGTTTGACAGACGGTAAAATTAAAGAAGAAGTTGAGAAATACAACATTAAAGACAAAATTAAAAAACTCATCAGAAAGTACAGGCCAATTAAAATTTTTGTTCCTTCTGAAAATGACCCCCATCCCGATCATAAGGCAGTAAATAAAATTGTTCTTTTGGCAATAGACGAATTAAAAAAACATTACGAAGTTTACAGCTATGAGGTTTGGAATTTAGTTAAAGAAGAAAAACCAACGATGTATGTTGATATAAGCAGATATATGGGTAAAAAATTGGAGTTTATGAAAAGTTTTGAAAGCCAGAAACATTTTATTTGGGTTCTTCTTCTACCAGTTATAATAAGAGGAAAAATTTACGGATTTAAAAATGGCTGTAGATATGCAGAAAAATTTTATAAATTAAGGTGATATTTCAAGAAAAACTTTGTAATCTAAGTCTATTTCTTCCCCAATAGCTGATGAAACAGCTTTTTTGATATTTTTCGGGGCCTTATAACCAAGCAGTTTAGTTAGGTCAACCGCTATATGTCCTTTTTCAACGAACTCTTTTCTTAATTTTTCTGCAAGCCTATTTATTTTTTCCACTTTTTTCCTTGTTTCTTTAAAGCATTTTTGGTAGTATAGGCATTTGTGTTTAAATTTGCTATCTTCTCTGCTTTTTAATTTGGCATTTATTAAATCTTTACATTTCCCATCAAATATGCATGATGGGCCTGCATTTTCAAATATCTTAGGGGAAACAATTTTTACAGCTAATAATTGAGTATAAGCCAGCATATTAATTTCCCATTGTGCATTCTGGCAGCATCTCAAATAGAAGAAGTTTTGAAGAAGCTCCCTTGCGTTCATTTTGCAAACTATATTTGTTTTTACGCCAATTGGAAGTATTGTTCTTGCATCCTCTTCATTCAAACCAAGTTCTATTGCCTCTCTATATAAATCGAATGCCTCCTTCTGTTGCTTTATATATTTTATTATCAATCCCAGATTTTTACTCTCGATCAATTTTGGTGGAACAATAAAATTGTATCCTTTTGGTTTAACGCTCCTCAAACTTTGTTGTAAATAAGAAGCGATTCTGTGCCTTACGTATTGATGAGTTAACTGCCTACTAACACCCTCAACAGAAAAAATAAATTCTCCAAATTCAAATGGACTCATATGTCCAACATTTAACAACTCTTCTATAGTTTTTTCTAAATTTTTTTGAGTAAAATTTTTCTTGAATAATTCTGCAGCACTTTTTTCACTCTTACATGACTTAGTAGCACTTACAATATATTTTTCCATATCTTCCGTATAATAAAGAAGGGCAACTTTTATTTTAATCACCTCACAGATACTATTATTTTTCTCGATCTTGGTCCATCCAGTTCAACTAGAGCGATGCTTTGCCAAGTACCGAGAAGTAATTTTCCATTTTTAATAGGTACTGTTTCAGACGGACCGAGAATTGCTGCTTTGATGTGAGCTGCACCATTGTTATCAATTTTATCGTGTTCCCAAATACCTTCAGGAATCAATTTAGATAGTGCATTTAATATATCAGATCTCACATTTGGATCATAATTCTCGTTGATAATGATTGCTGCAGTTGCGTGTGGTACATATATAGTAACATTGCCTTCTTTCACATCTTTAACAATGTCCTCTATCTCGTTAGTTATATCAACAATTTCGTATTTTTTATTAGTTTTAATTGTTATTTCCTTTTGCATACTTCCACCCTTACTGCTGCTTTTTTCAAATTTGGTTCATAAACCACTGGTGAAAATTCAATCGGTATTAATTTGTTAACAAGTATATTTCTATAATGATAAGGAACTATTATTAAATTTTTTGGAACTTTTTTACTTAGCCTCACATTTGCTTTAATTTTTCCAACTCTAGAAACAAGACATATTAATTCACCATCTTCTAAACCAATTTCTTTACCATTCTCCTCACTAATAAAACATTCCGGATGGGAAATCTCTCTCAATTTTTTAGAAGACACGCTCATGTCGCTTGTACAAAATTGATAGGGTCTTCTTGCAGTTGAGAGAATAAAAGGATAATCTTTAGATGTTGGTTCTTCAAAACCTTCGAACTCAGCAACATGATACTTTTTAAACCTAATCACTCTTTCAACAAATTGACTTTCCCCTTTTATCAATTTTTCAATGTTAATTTTGTTATAGCCCACAACATTTTTGATGATATCTTTGGTTATGCTTAAAGTATTTGTATAATTATAATGCTTACCTACATATTTTGCAAATTCCTTTAAAATAACCCAGTTTGGTTTCGAATCAAACAATGGATTAATTGCGTTTTTAAAATACCTAACTCTACTTTCTGCACTTGTAAATGTTCCGTCTACTTCTGCAAAACTGGAACTTGGTAGAACAACATCAGAAAATTCCATTGTTAAATTTTTGTAGCTACATTGAAGAACAATAAATGCCTTCCTAAAAACCTTATGAACTTTATTCAAATCCGGCATCGATTGTGCTGGATTTGTCTCAAGAATCCAAAATGCTTTAGAAGGATAAAGAAAGACAGACTCTATAATAGTGTTTCCATTTTTTCCAGGAACGAGACCCATATCTTGAACACCTTGTATATTTGCCTTCCCCCTCATTGGAATTATTTTACCATTTTTTGCTATTACTAAATTTGCTGCTGAAAAAACATTTTCTACACCATAGGTATGTTGTGTTAAGACCATCCCATACATCAAACAAAAATTTTTACTTTTCTCTATTTCGTCAACGACTTTTCTAAAATCGTTTTTTTTAATTCTGCACAACTCACAAACGTATTTTTCTGTGTATTTCATTAAGAATTCAGAAATTTTTTCTTCCACTTTAACATTATTTCTCAACACCAACTCATTCAAAATGCCATTTAAAAAGATAATATGCGAGCCAGGATAAATTTTAACAAAAATATCAGCATATTCTGTAGTCTCGTCTTCTGTTTGTTTTACACAAATTATCTTGCAACCCTTCTTTTTTGCATCCAGAATTTTATTAAATGCGACTGGATAATTAGATTTTGGATTCGAGCCTGTTATAAGAATACAATCAGCATTTTTTATGTCTTTAAGCATCGCATGCGGCATTGCACTAATCCCAAAAGCCTCTTTAAGAGCATAACATGTTGAAGCATGACATAACCTTGCACAACTGTCAATATTCTCAGTTTTGTAGATTTCGCGTGCAACTTTTTGAAAAAGAAATGCATCCTCATTTGTTGCTGGGCTTGAACCATAGAAAGTTATATCACTGGGATCAAACTTTTCCAAATTTTTAGCTATAAATTCAAATGCTTCTTCCCAATTTACTTCTCTCAATTTTCCATTTTTTCTCACCATTGGCTTTTTAATTCTGTTTTTAGAGTAAATTACTTCGTGAACAGTTAATCCCTTAATGCACGGTTTTCCCTCACTTACAGGATCATCTTTCACCGGCAAAGCAGAAATTATTTTCCCTTTTTCTATTTTTAAGTATAAAGCACAACCACAACCACAGTATGGACAAATTATTTTCTTAATCATTAAAAATTAAAAGAAAAAACTCATTTATATAATTTACACAAGGAAAATAATTAAGCCGATAAGTAAAAAAGAAAGTATTATCTCTACTATACCTCCAGTTTTAAGAAAACCCCTCACTTTAAATTTAAATGGGTAAAATGGCCTAATTCCTTCTACAGTTAAAGCATCTAAAATAATATGGGATGAAAAACCAATTAAGAAAGGGTTTGAAAAATCTCTGAAAAAAGCAAAAAGAATGAAATAACATAAAAACATAAAAATTAAAGAGTGAAAAAATCCTCTGTGTGAAAAAAAGAAATTAATCATAGAAGAAAAAGGCTTGAATAACTTTCCAATTTTACTTTTTTTCAAATCTATATCCGGCACTAAAGAAGATATAGCAATTATTACAAAATGAAGATAGCTAAAATTTAGACCAATAAATTTGTTTAGGCAAAGCCCAAAAAATATCGAAAATAGCAAATGGGTTATGAATATCAATTTTCTATTCTTTTTAACACTTCTCCAGGATTGAGCTCAAAAACGTCTCTTGCCATGAATTCAAGTCTTTCTTCAAACATATTATTTTTTGTAACTTTCCCCACAACCCCAACTTGCATACCAAGAAGTTTTTCTCTTATTGGTTCAAAAATTTCATAATCTTGCCTTATTTTTTCCAGCTCTTCCCTTTGCAAACCGATTAATTTTTCTGCATTTTCTCTAAAGCAAACAACCCTTATATTTTCTGTTCCGTCGTCCAAAAAGAAAGTTAATACTGGTATTAGTACCTCATTTACAAACCCGTGTTCTTTGCATGAAAATTTATCGCCCACCAATTCTAATCTCTTTCCACATTCCGGGCAAGCTTCAAAAAAAGAAGGTCTAAAAACTTGGACTATTGTGCCTTCAATTTTGGCAAAATCATTTTCTTTTAAATCCTTAATTTTCTTTTTTTGGATTTCCAATTTTGAAGAAACATTTTCTATTTTTTCACCCTCAGGATTAACTTCTATTTCTGCAAGACTTCCAAGATGGATTTCTTTCACCCCATTATTTTCCTTAACATACCCACTTTTTATTAGAAGAGTATCACCCTCTTTAAATAAACCATTTTCGATTTTGTTTATAAGTTTTTCATCCCATACAACAACTCTTGTAGTTCCTGTTTCATCGCCAAACAAAAAAGAAACAATCCTTCCTTCCCTTTTAGGAGTCTTAAAATTTTTAACCTCGTAGATTTTAATAACCTTCCCTAAAACCTCCACATTCCTCAGCACTGAAGATAGCTGATTAATTTTAAATCTTTTTAATGTTTTATCAATAAGTTTTACTCCCAATTCGTTAGCAACTATGTAAGCAGCACCTTCTTTAGATATTAAATAAGATAGTTGCTCCAGTTTTTCTTTAATCAATTCTTCAACTTTACTCTCCTCTAAATTTTTATCTTTACAAATTTTTTTAATTATTTCCTCATAGGCAAGTTGCATTTTAAAAAAAGAAATCCTTTTCTATTTAAAAAATTATTCAAAAAAAGAAAAAATTACGGTTCAAGCCATATTTTTACTGGCTCTATTTTATCTTCGTATGCAAAGTTTTTTAAGGTTATTGTTAATTCACTTGGATCGGGTCCTAGTATTGAAGGATCGATTTCCGTGATTCTACATGAAATTGTCCTTGATTTGTCTTCCCTCGATAGTGTAATCTCTCCATTGTTTTCACAGCTAACAGGGAATGCACCTTTCACTTCCACCTTTAGCTCTTCTTTCGGCCTTTTCTCGTATTTAAAGCAATCACCCAATGATTTAACCAAACGACCTGTTCCAACATTTTTAATTGTAATTTTAAAGTTTAATTTTCCAACACCATTCTCCACTTTCACGACTCCCTGCTCCAAATCCACAACTTGAACCGATGATGCTGGATTCGAACCCGT
The DNA here is from genome assembly GCA_017608525.1 of Candidatus Woesearchaeota archaeon. GTDB lineage: Archaea > Nanobdellota > Nanobdellia > SCGC-AAA011-G17 > GW2011-AR17 > JAFCFS01. The sequence continues at coordinate 16,926 of JAFCFS010000001.1, forward strand.
AGGAAGATTTTCACCAATCTCTGTTGCTTTATCTGTATAATAAATATTTGCTTTTACATTAATTGGAATCTCATAACAATATTCACCCTTAATTTCTTTTGATATCTTCGTTGTTATTTCCCCAACATATTTAATCGGTCCTAAACTAATCTCTTTTGGATAAGAATCACAAGTAGCTGGATCAACACCACTTAACTCTGGATTTGTTGCTTGTTTTGCACCTACGAAAAAAGCAGGAATGGCAGCATCACCAATTAGCCTTAGTTTCACTTTTCCTGCCGGGATATCTTGTTGGAGTTTATTTGTCAGTTCAACCATAACATCAATATCTTCACCAGGTAAGTAGGTATCAATTTCAGAGGAAACAGGCGCATCCGGAGCAAATCTAGCCTCTATCGCTTTGGATCCTGTACATTTATAGTAACCAGGCGCCGTAGTTTTCTTCCTTTCGCATTCTTCAGCACCAAAAACAAGAAATAGGGAAACCATCAATATAAATGTTAATGCAATTTTTCTCTTCATATCAACACCCCCATAATTTAAATCGATTTGATTCTATATAAATTTTTGGTTAGTAAACAGTGAAAGTACTCGATTTTATCTTCTCAAATGAATAGGAAACCTCTATTTTAATTTTTGGTTGATAATTTTTGTATAGGTAAGCTCCACTTTCGTCAAAGAGATTAAATTTCATATTACAATCAACTTCGGCTTCACCATCCTTAAATACCGCCCTTCCACAATAAAATTCTCCATAATCTGGAACGTCTTTAAGAATAACCTCTACTTCCTCCTCATATTCTTGCAAAATACAGCCATATTCCCTAAAACTCTCCAGACCCAAAATATTCCCATCCTTTGATTTTTTAAGTTTGATATGGAAAACTACATCAGCAAAATTTTTCTCGGGCATTAAAGTTTCAGTAATTTGAACAATCTCAATTGGAGCTTTGGATGAAGTTTTCAATAAATTTCCCTCTTGCCTGCATTCCGGTCCATTTAATTCCTTTTTAATGCACGGCTTGAATTCACCAGTTGTTTTATAAGAATACCTTGCTGAAAATGTTAGTGTATAAGCCCCGGATGCATCGGGTGAAATGCTAAAAGGTCCAAACTCTATTGTCTCCTCTCTATAATTTGGCGAATTGGGATTTGTACTTATTTCGAAAGGGACACATTCGCAATCTCTAAAACCATAAAACGTTTCTCCATCAAGACCAAAAATACACAACGTGCCTTCAGTATCAATATCTCCAGTATTTTCTATCCTAACTGCTGGTCTAAATTCATATTCTTTATTGATTTTTTCTCTGTTTTTCGGGAATAAAATATAAAAATCCACATCACCACCAGATACTGAAATTTTTCCTCCTTTTGGTAATCCAGGAAGTTTTTCTACTAAATGCTGAAAATTCTCTACACAACCCCCAAAGAAGATGCAACATGCAATTAAAATAACAAGCATTTCCTTTTTCATTTTTCTATCGTTACATATTCTTTTTTCTCTTTTGGGCCATAAACATAGCTTGCTTTAACAATATACATTTTTTTCAAATACGGGCCAACAACAATATTCTCAGGTATTTTTAAAAAGCATTCAAAATTTATAACTTCTTTTCCTCCTTCAAATTTTAAACTTTCAAGTATGTCATTTGGGGCAACATATTCTGTAAAACCTCTTAACTGGGATGCTTTAACAAATGGGCAAACAACAGAAGGGTTCTTTGAAAGTTCTGAATCAATCTCTATTCCATCAGGCAAGTACAATCTAATTTCTGTAATGTTTATAAGTTTACCATCCCACATATTTCTAAGAATAATCCCAACAAAAGGGGTATAACCTTCTCCAATAATCACTGGCTGTTCTGTGTCAGTTACACCAATAGATATTTCAATTGGTTCACCATTATAAGTTACCCTTATTGGTTTAGAAACGTCTATACCGAAATGCCTAAAAAAATCTTCCCCTTTAAGTCTCTCGAAAATTCTGCTTGTCGTTATAAACACATCAATCTTTGCTTCCTGTTCGATTGGAAATGTAAATCCACCTACTATTTCTTCTTTTCCACTCAGATTCTCAGTTTTTGAAATCAAACACCTGACATTTGTTCTTCCATATGGTGAAATTATTGGATTCTTGGGTATAATTTCTCCCTTTATATCTTCATAAGGCATACTACAATAAAATTGAGGGAATATTTCTTTTTCGTAATTTTTTAATTCAATCTCATATTTTAAAGTTATTGGTGTTCCCGGTGGAATCCTTTTACTACCGACCAATTTGAAATCTTTGAATACTAAACCCCTTATAGTTGAGGACTTATTTAGTTCTGTTCCCCAACCGCTTTCTCCAATTTTTTTAGCCCTCTCGAGCTGTTCAGAGTACCAAAATAGGTATCTCTTCATACCTTCAAAGGCATGCGATATTTTTTTCTTCCCTTCTTCACTAGTTGCCCAATAATAAGCTACAACACCCAAATATAATAATCCAGCCAACAAAATAAGAATTGCGATGATTTTAATAATAGATTTAATGGACCTCGGACCTGGAAAATATGCTCTATAATAGAATTTAGGACTTTCTTGCTCCATATGAAAAATAAATTATATAAAGTATAAAAACTTTTTTGTGAGTATGCTCCCAATATGTGTAGAAGCAATAATAAGGGCATTCTTCCACTTTCTAAAATTTTTATTGCATAAATGGTTCCTAGTTCTTCTTTTAATTATTATTTTAGCTATACTAAGAAAGCCGCTCATTATAGGGATTGCAGGCTATATTGCTAAACTTCCTACTTTAATTCCTGCAATTTCAACTGCATGGTATTACAACCCATTTGTTCAAATCATTGTTTGGATTACGATGTTGCTTTTTTCTCCCGTAAACATTTTCATTAAAATAGCCTCTCTTCCATTTTTCTTTTTCGCAGGACTCGTCATTGGTGTTCTTTCAATAATCCCCTATGTTGGTAAAGTAATTACTCTAATCCCTTTTGCCCCTGTTGTTGGTTATTTACTTTCCGTGCCAACGATAAATAACTTTCTAGCTTTAGTTCCAGCTTTTTATGGATTAAAAATATGGCTATTTGGAGGAAAATATTTTTGTACAGCAATAAACAAATTCTTAAAGTTCTTTGAATGAACCACTATTAAGTGATTAAAAAATGGAAAAATTTAAATATGATTTCTAAAAATTAACAAAAAAAGGAATTGCCGGAGGACTTAAAATGGTAAAAGAATTAAAAGCTGAAGAATTAAAACTTCATATACCAAAGGATCTTCCTGAAACGACAAAGGAAGTTGAACCCTTAGAGTCTATCGTCAGCCAAGAGAGAGTTCTTGACGCAATAAAAAGCGGAATAGATATTGAAGAAAAAGGTTTTAATATTTATATTTCGGGTTTGAATTCACCAGATAGATTAAATATCGTAAAAGAACTTGTTGAAAAATTAACCCAAGATAAAGAATCCAAATTATATGATTTTTGTTACGTTTACAATTTTAAAAATCCAGAAGAGCCGAGAATTTTAATCTTTCCAGCAGGAGAAGGAAAAAAATTTAAAGAAAGAATGGACAATCTCGTAGAAATCCTCAAAAAAGATATAAGAAAGGCTTTAACAGATTCAGTATATGAGAAAAAAATATCGGGTTTGCGTTCAGAGCTTAATTCTAAAATAATGGAACTGGAAGCGAACTTAAAAAATGAGGTATCAAGTTTCGGATTTGTTATAGTTTCTACCCAAACAGGAGGATTTGATGTTGGGATTCCAATAATGAACAACAACATAGGTAGGCAAGTTGTAGAAACAAAACTAGATAGATTAAAGGGAATTTATAGTGAGGAAGAAATAAAAAATTTGAAAAATACACAAAACGAGTTGAGAAGAAAGTTGAAAAAAGTCGGAAAACAAATAATGTATTTGAAAGAAGAATATGCAAAAAAAGAAAGAGAAGTAAAAAAGGAATGGTTGTTTACAGTTGTTGAGTCACCAATAGAAGCGCTAAAGCAACTATACCCTGACAATGAAAAGGTTAAAGAACATTTGGAAGAAATGAAGGAAGATGTTGTTACTTATTCTTCATCTTTCGAAGGAACATCGCAACAAAACGTTATGGGTTTATTGGGTTTAATGGGAGGTTCTAGTGGAAATATATCAAGTGTGGTAGAAAGTGAAACATTTGGAGTTTACGATGTTAATATTGTGGTTGATAATTCAGGGAAGAAAAGAAGACCTGTTATCGTAGAAACAAATCCGAGTTTTTTAAATTTAAATGGTAAAATAGAAAAAATATCATCACAGGGTATTGTCCATAGCGACTTTAGAAAAATTAAGGCAGGAAGTATAGCCAAATCAAGCGGAGGGTATTTAATTGTTGACGTGTATGATTTGTTAAGAAAGCCAAAGGCATGGGAAGTTCTAAAAAGGACATTAAAGACAGGAGAAGTAAAAATTGAAGACATATACGAAAATATAGGGGTTCTTTCAAGCGTTTTGGATCCTCAACCGATTCCAGTAAAATTAAAAGTTATAATGTTAGGTGATGAATACGCTTATTATGTGCTTTCGCAATATGATGAAGATTTTAAAGAGTTATTTAAAATAAAAGCGCAGTTTGATCCAGAATTAGATTTGGAAAAGGGAACAAAAAATTATGTCTCATTTGCTGCAAAAGTTGTAAAGGAAAAAGAGCTTCCACCAATTGATAAAACCGGATTAGAGGCGATTATAGAATACGGTGCTAGATTAGCAGGAAGAAGGGAAAAGCTTGCAGAACTAACGAAAATTGAGGAGGTAATTGTTGAAGCGGGTACATTGGCAAAGAAAGGAAAAAAAGATGTTGTAACAAGAAAGGATGTTGAAAAAGCAATAGAAGCAAAAACAAAGAGGCACAGCTTGTATATGGAAAAATATCAGGAAGTAATAAATAAGGGGTTAAAGCTTATAGAAACAGATGGCGAAAAAATTGGGCAAATTAATGGTTTGGTATATTATGATGCAGATTTTGCCTTTGGAGCACCGATAAAAATAACTGCAGTGACATCTGTTGGTAGGAACGGAATTGTAAGTATAGAAAAGGAAACAGGGTTGTCCAAAAAAATACACAATAAAGGTGTTTTCACAATAGAAGGTTATCTGAGGCATAAATTTGGACAAGATATGCCATTATCTGTTCATATTAATCTAGCATTTGAGCAACTTTATAATTACTTAGATGGAGATAGTGCTTCCTCAACAGAACTATATGCTATACTTTCAAGTTTGGCTGGGGCACCAATAAAACAGGGAATTGCTGTAACAGGTTCAGTTAACCAATTTGGAGAAATACAACCGATAGGTGGGGTAAATGAAAAGATTGAAGGATTTTTCGATATTTGTAAAGCAAGAGGTTTAACAGGGGAACAAGGAGTAATAATCCCTGAACAGAATGTAAATGACTTAGTTTTGAAAAAAGAAGTAGTCAAAGCAGTAGAAGAAGGTAAGTTCCATATTTACCCCGTAAAAAGAATCGAAGAAGGCATTGAAATATTAACAGGGAAACCTTTTGAAGAGATTGCAACAAAAGTTAAGGAAAAACTTAAAACTTATCTAAATGCAATGAAAAACTCAGAGTAAATTATTTCCTTTTTTTCTTTATAAAAAAATTTAAAAACTTGCTAATGAAAAATTTAATACTGTGGCGGTAGTAGTATAGTGGCTAGTACACAGGGCTGTGGCCCCTGGGATGTGGGTTCGATTCCCACCTACCGCCTTAAAATGAGTTTAAAACTATACAATACTTTAACAAGGAAAAAAGAAACATTTAAGTCAATTAAACCAGGATTCGTTGGTATGTATTGCTGTGGGCCAACTGTTTACAATTACGCTCATATTGGAAATTTAAGAACTTATATATTTGAAGATATCCTAAAAAGGGTTTTAATTTATAACGGATTTAAAGTAAAGCATGTAATGAACATAACTGATGTTGGGCATTTAACTTCAGATGCAGATGTTGGTGAAGACAAAATCGAATTGAGAGCAAGAAGAGAAAAGAAAACGGCATGGGAAATAGCAAAATTCTATACAAGAAAATTTTTTGAAGATATTGAAAGGTTAAATATAATCAAGCCAGATATAACTCCAAAAGCAACAGAACACATTAAAGATATGATAAGCCTTATAAAAATTCTTGAAAAAAAGGGTTATACTTATATTATAGAAAATGATGGTGTATATTTTGATACATCGAAATTTAAGGATTATGGAAAGCTAGCAAGATTAAAGATTGAAGGGCTAAAAGCAGGAGCAAGGGTAGGGTTTGTTAAAGGGAAAAGAAATAAAACAGATTTTGCATTGTGGAAATTTTCTCCAAAGGGGGTAAAAAGGCAGATGGAATGGGAAAGTCCATGGGGTATTGGGTTTCCTGGATGGCATATCGAATGTTCTGCTATGGCAATGAAGTATTTAGGAGAACACTTTGATATTCATTGCGGAGGGGTTGACCATATTCCAATACACCATACAAATGAAATTGCACAAAGTGAAGCAGCAACAGGAAAAAAATGGGTTAATTACTGGTTGCATGGGGAATTTTTAATTTTGGAAAAAGGCAAAATGGCAAAGTCAACTGGAATGTTCATAACGTTACAAAAATTAATAGATGACGGATTTGATCCATTAGATTATAGATATTTCTGTTTAAACGCGCATTATAGGACTCAGTTAAGATTTAGTTATAAAGCTTTGGAAGATGCAAAAAGGGGATTCGAGCACCTAAAAAACAAGATTATAGAAGTGCTCTCGATTAAAAATAAAGGAAAAAAATCTACTATAGCTTATGAAAAAAGATTTATGGAAGCTATAAATGACGATCTGAATATGCCAAAAGCTTTAGCAATAGTATGGGATATGCTAAAAGACAATGAAGTAAGAAATGATTTAAAGTATAAAGCAATATTGAAATTCGATAGGGTTCTTGGTTTGAAATTAGATAAAATTAAAATAGAAATACCTAAAAAAATTAAAGAATTGTTGGAAAAAAGGGAGGAAGCAAGGAAAAAGAAAGATTTTGAATTGGCTGATAAGATTAGGGAGGAAATTAAAAAAGAGGGCTATGTTATTGAGGACACAAAAGAAGGGCCAATTCTTAAAAAAGCAATATAAAAAAATTTTTAAAATAGAAAAAATAATTTACTTAAGAAATGGAATGCGTATTCTGCAAAATAGCAAATAAGGAAGTACCTGCAGAAATTGTTTACGAAGATGAAAATGTAATTGCTTTTTTGGACATTAGTCCTGCAGCAAAAGGTCATACACTAGTAGTACCGAAAGAACATTTTGAAGATTTAACAAATGTTCCTGAAGAAATAGTTTCAAAAGTAATCAGAGTTGTAAAGAGGGTAACAAAAGCTTTGAAAAGTTTTAACGACGGAGTAAATGTATTGCAGAATAACGGAAAAGCAGCTGGACAATTAATTCCTCACATTCATTTCCATATCATACCCAGAAAAGAAAATGACAACTTGGAAATAGCAAAATGGAAAGCAAACAATTACGACAACGATGAAGAGATGAAAGCTATTGCAAAGATGATAAAAGAAAATTTATAATAAAATTTAAAAACTAAAAATAAAATAAGAATAGCTGAGCCACCGTAGCTTAGCGGCTAAAGCACGAGTCTCATGAGCTCGCGATCGCCGGTTCGAATCCGGCCGGTGGCATTAGTTTTTAATTTGCAAAAATTTTCATAAAATCAAAGTATAAATTAAAAACTTCGTTAAGAAATTTGTGCATTTTGCCTCTCGGATTCTTAGTTTTAAGTGCTTCTCCAAAAATTTTATAAAAACAAAAAATAAATAGGATAACATGGGTATCGGAAATTTCTTTAAAAGGGTTGGGAGTACAATTGGAAAACAAATAAAAAAATCTCAAATTAATTTTAAGCGAAGAGAAGAAATAAGAGTCGTAAAAGAGAAGTACCTTTCTCAACTCTCTCATCGTGAATTGGTTCAAATTTATAAAACATATTTAAGTGAATAAAATGCCAAGAAAAAAACCTAAAAAAAGAAAAAGTAAAGGAAAAGAGGATATATTTGGTTTAGATTTTGATACACCAAAAATTGAAGTTCCTGAAATAAAAATACCTTTGGATTTTGGTCTTGACCAAGAACAGAAAAGGATAGATCCAAATAAAATACCTAAAGTAAAACTTGTTGGGATTCTTTCGAAACAACTTTCCATAAATCAAGTTTATCAGTCATTCATTAGGCTAGGTAAACATAGAATGGCAGAAGAATTTTTAAGCGAGACAGATTTTATAAACAAAAAATACGACAAAATGCTTCTTAAAATTGAGGGGAAAGAAGAAGAAACTATGGGAGATAAAATATTAGGTACAGTAGTAGATGAAATAATTAACCATATGAAAAAATTATATTCTATGTCCTTCAAACCAAAAGATGAGATTGATTTTCATAAACAAATAGAACCATTTCTCAGTGGACTAGTTTCTGTGATGGAAACTTCTTTAATTAGATTTGGTTGGAAAGCTAACGTAAGTAGAGAATACAAATTACCTTCAAATGAAAGAATCGATTTAATGGTTTCACTTGGAGGGGTTAAGATTGGAATAGAAGTTAAGTATGATTTAAAAGAGACATCAAAACTTCAAAGATTATTGGGACAAATCGATAGGTATATTCCGTATATGGACTTATTAATTATAATTTCCTATCATCCATTAAATGCAAATGCGATTAGTGCGATTAAAAATAAAGAAATTGAAAAAGGAAAACCAATAAAAATCCTAACTCCCAATAAAATAGTGTAAAACTTGACTTACATTTAGCAAATTCCATTTACACTAATAAAACTACATAATTTTTATTTGATTTTTTCTTTAACGACCAAATTAAACTTCATTATATATCTTTCTTTTTCTAGTTGATTAGAAAAATACCAACCCAAAATCGGCTAAGTATTGTAGTAAATGTGGTCAAGAATTTTGGATGTAATACGAAATTTTACTGGGCCGATTTTTACTTTTCCAAAATTAATTTAATCAGAACAGTTAATAGATTTATAAAAATTGAAAAATTGCATTTGAATTAGAGAACAATTTCTTTAAAATTTGAGATTTGTAGAGAATCTAGGAAAATCTACTTGAGTTTTTTATACCTTAATTTTCCTTCTCAATCTTATCAATCCAGCTTCTATTCTAACAAATTTTATCGTTTTTCTATTGTATTTGTTTAGATTTATTTTCAGTTTCTTTGCTATTTTCTTAACAATTGGCAGTATCTCAGGATCACTTTTTTTCCAGAAAGGCCTTAATTCTCTAAGAAAAATATTAACAGTAACGGGTCCAACTCCGTAAAATTCGAGTAATCTTCTTTCCAAATCTTTTGGGTTTTTTGATTTTGAGTGCAATTTTTTTAAACTTCCTCCATATTTTTCAAGAAGAAATTCGCATACCTTTATTAGTTGGGCTGATGTTTTTCCGTCATACCTTGCATAACCGCCTTCCCTCATTATTGGGTCAACCAAAAAATCCCATCCCACATTAATAATTTTTTTAGGATCTAAAAGTTTATGTTTTTCCAATGTTTTGTAAGTATTTTTTGCAATCGTTTCAGTTATTCTTGCCCCAAATAGGATGCTTGCTATAAACCATTTAAATAATTCTTTATCGTTATTTTTTCTTAAATCTATTCCTAATTCTTCGGAATAGAGTTTAGATTTCTCAAGTTCTTTTAGACTTATTTTCATAAATTAAACTATTAACTTATTAATTTTAAATTTTTTTTCGGTAGATTTATAAAGAGATTTACAAACGTCCAAATTTATGGCTAAAAAACGTTCCTTAAATGAGATTGTAAATAATGAAGAAACATCTACATTGGTAATCAAAACTCCAACTAAGGTTGCTTACCCAGAGGAAGCTATCGATTTTGTTGTAAAGAATTTTAAAAAGAAAGTTAAGGATGAAACAATGATAGAAGATGTTAGATTTGCTGCAGGTGAAATGGTTGCTAATGCAATAGAACATGGGAATAAACGGGATGAAACGAAACTTGTAAAAATTTATTGTTCTTGGTTTGGCGATGATTTCTATTTCGTTGTACAAGATGAAGGTGAAGGATTTGATATAGAAAATCCGAGATATAAGCATTCTCCTCCTGAAGGCGGTTTGGGGATTATTTATACAAAACAAAGGATGGATTTGGTTTATAATTTTGAAGATTCTGCTTCTTACTTATGCAAAATCTATAAAAGAAAAAAATCAAATTTGCAAAAATCAAGTTTACTAAAGAAAGTTCACAAATTTTTAAAATCGATAACTTTATAATTTTTTTAAAAAGAGAATAGTAATATGGAACTAAAAAAAGGGCTGCTTCTTCTCTCAAGCGGAATAGATTCTGTAATTGCTGGATATATTATTTTAAGCAGTAATATAGAAATTGTTGCAGTGCATTTCATCAATTATCCATACTCAAGTGGAACTTTAGAAAAAGCTAAAATGTTAGTTAAAAAATTAGAAAAGATAACTAAAAAAGATATTAAGCTATATTCTGTACCAATTGGAGAGCATCTAAAGAATTTTAAAAATAGAGCAAATGAAAAATTAACCTGTATTTTTTGTAAAAGGCTGATGTTCAGGATAGGAGAAAAAATTGCAAAAAAAGAGGGCTGTAATTTTTTACTAACAGGGGAGAACTTAGGACAGGTTGCATCACAGACTTTAGAAAATATGGCAACGATTGAAAGTTGCATCAAAATTCCAGTAATAAGGCCCCTACTATGTTTCGATAAAGAAGAAACTATAAAAATAGCTAAAAAAATCGGAACATACGATATTTCAATTCAAAAAGAAATAGGTTGTAAAGCTGTTCCAAAATATCCGAGAACAAAGACAACATTGCATGAAATTGAAAGGGAAGAAAAAAAATTTAACATTGGAAAAATGATTAAAGAAAGTTTAAAAAGAGTTATTTTAGTTCTTTAAGTGCCTTCTTCATTTCTTTTCTTTTTCCAGCCTCCCTAAGCACTATTAAAGTTGCTCCATCTTTTATTACTGTATTTGGCAGGAAGTGAAATTCACCATCTTGATATACTGCAAGCGTTGTAAAAAAGTTTCCTTTAACCTTATTTATCCTTTTCCCAATTAAATTTGGATAAAATTCAGTTTTCTTTTCCACAATTTCGAATTTTCCACTTCCCAAAACAAGTTCTGAAACTAATGGTTCTTCAATTTTCAATGCTACATTTGAGGCTGCTGATTCATCAAAGTTTATTGGTATAATATCACTCATTTCCTCTAATAGTTTGCCGGTTCTCTTATTAACAACCTTTGCGAATATCTTGCTTACGCCTTCTTTTTTGGCATACAAACAAGTTAAAAGATTTGTTTCTTCTCTCTTATCAGCTGCTACAAATACCTCACATTCTTTTAGGTTCAATTCTTCTAAAATTTTTGGATCGAGTGGATTTCCATTAATTACTATTATACCGCTCTCGGAAGAACTTATGTCAAGAGCTTTTTCCTTATCTTCCACAACAACGATTATTTTATTTTCCTTTCTTTCTAGTCTTTTTGCAAGTTCGATAACAAAATCGCTACTTCCTACAATAACTATATTGGTCATTTTTTAATTTAAGAAATAAAGAGTGCTTAAAAATTTTTTGCATATAAAGAATATCAATTTTCGAAAATTTTATAAATAATTCGTTACTCTCCAATGGTGTCATTTCGGAGGTTTAAAATGAAAATCGTTGAAAAACTTAAGGCTTTTGTTGAAAAAACAGCAAATTCAGTACACTACGATACGACAAAATTAGATACTGGAACCGAAATAATAGAACACGGCATACTTACACTAGAAACACTCGTTTTTTTACTTAATAAAAAAGCTTTAGTTATGGGTAACCCAGGAACAGGTAAAACAAGTTCTGTTAATAAATTAGCTTCCCTTTTAGTTGGTATTCCATTACCATTGGCAGAATCTATCCATTTAAGAGGAAACCCAGAAGAAACAAAAGAATCGCTAATCGGTAGACCAGATTTTGGAAAATTAAATTTGGGGGATGAAAAGGCATTATTTATATTTGCGCATTTTTTTCCATATCTTCTTATTGATGAATTAAACAGGCTTAAACCTGGAAAACAGAGTTTGTTACTTCAGGGACTCCAATCTGGGATTTGGAAATACTTAAACGATTATATTAAAACAGGAGACAGGCCAGTATTTGCAACCGCCAACCATACTGATGAAGGAACAGAAAAAATAATACCTCCATTGGAAGACAGATTCAATATTTGTTTTGAAATACCCCCTTTAAAAACAACCTACGATGTTTTTGATGTCGAAGCCGCTGACACATACGCAAGAAATTTATTAAGTAATGATGAAATAGAAGAAAAAATGTTAAAGATATTGCTAGATAATAAAAAACCAAATAAAGAAAAACAAATAGAAATCTCGAGGCTTTGCAGAGAATTCCAAGATTACTTAAAAAAAGAGGGTGTATTTTTGCTTAGTGAAGAAGATAAGAAGGAGATAAAGAGAAAAATTGAAGAAACTGAATTGTCAACACATTGCAAACTTTACATTGAAGCTGTTTTTCAAGAAATTAACTATTCCGAATTATACGGTTTTAAAAGGGCGTCTGATCCAATAATTTTAGATACAACTGATAAGAATTATGCCGGAGGAGATGTAGGGTGTGGACTTGGAAACAGAGCTGTAGTTGATATGTGGCACATCACTAAAATTTTTGCATTTTTAAGTGGGTGTGAAGAAGCAAATGTAGAACATGCAAAGATGGCAATACCTTATGTTTTAAACCATAGATTAAAGTTTACAGCAGATTTTGAAGCGAGATCTGAAAGGAAAAGCAGAAAGGAAATGAAACAACTTGGTCTAACAAGAATATTACTTGAAGAAATCAATGCAAGGTTCAACCAAGAAGCTAAAAATTTACAGGAAGCATTGTATTGGAGAAAGGAGAAAGGGATCAAAAAAATAGAGGATTTACCAGACAGGATTAAAGAAAAACTCAAGAATACTAAGTACCCACCTCTTGTAGTTTTTAGAGACTTATATTTTGAAAAATAAAATGTTTGAAAAAATAATTGAAAAAGAATGGGAAAAAGTTAAAAGAAGATTTATACCTAGTGTTTGGGGTGTAGTAATTGAAGAAGGTGAACACATAAGCATAAATGGTGAGAAAGAAGAAGTTAAGACTGCAGTATATTCACCAAAAAGGAGAACAATCGTAATAAATCCAGAATTTGTAAAATTTGTTAGCCAAAATCTAGATAACAGTGAAGTAATAAAAGCGATATTGCTCCATGAGATTGGCCATGAAAGATTCTTTCCGATGAATGCAAAAGCAACCATACTATTGTCTTATTATGCCCATGAAAAATTTCCTGAAATAGGCGGTAGAGTGTGGGAGTTGTACGTTGATGTTGTGTGTAATCTCAAAAATATCCTTGTTGGCAATAATGAAATATTAGAATTTTACAGAGCTTTGGATAAGCCACCACTCACTATATCTCCAGAAGATAAAGTTTGCAAATACTATTATGAACTCCAGGCAATTGAAGTAAATGAAAAAAATTTAGACCAAAAATTAAAAGAGTTGAAAGTTGAAAAAGAACTTATTCCTTATGTTAAAAGAATGCTAGGGATTCCATTTATTCAAGAAGATGGTAGGGTTTTCAAAAATAGCTGTACAGACAAAGAATCCCTTGAAATCCACAAATCATTAATTTTACGTTTCGGGTTTATTATGGAAGATCTTCTTAAAGATCCTAAATTAGAGAATGTAAGAAGGAAAAACGAACAAGGGAAAAAGGGACAAGGTAGAGGAGGTGGAAAAGGAAAAAGGCTCGGAGATATAAAATTTACAGAGAAAGAAGTAAGGGAAGCTATGAAAGAAATAATGAAAGACGTAAGCAAAGAAGAATACGAGAAGATTAAAAAATTTCTTAAAGATAAGTATGGAATTGATTTAGACAAAGAAAACTCAAATATATTCAAAGGAATAGGAGTTGGGGGCGGAAAGTTTAGATATAATCCAGAAATCATATCATATTATCATGAATTAGCTTCTTCTTTCCCGTTATATATTAAGAAAAAGCCGATCGTTAGCAATACAGAAGATTTATACCCTGATCACTATACAGAGTGGAATGTCGGCGACCCTGTAAAAAGACTGAATATTTATGTTTCTGGTGGCAAAATTTTTCCTGGTATAACTCAAAAAATGGAAGAGAAAAGAGGAAAAGCCTTGCTTGAGCTTGATATACCTCATGCTTTAATTATGCTAGATTGTTCCGGAAGTATGCCAAATCCGGTAACAACCAAATCTATGGCTGTTGTTTCAGCTTATTGTTTAGCGATAAACTATCTGCAAAATGGCTCATATGTTGGCGGGATTGTTTTTGGAGGCGATACATATGTTCATCCATTTACTAGGGATTTATTGGAAATCGAAAGACACTTTACAATTTATGATGGGGGAGGAACAACAATAAACTTCGAAAAAGTAAAAGAGTTAATTCCAATCCCTGAGTTAAAAAAAATTGAAAAGGGCAAAGAAAATATCGAAGAAAGTGTTAAAAATTATTTGAAAGAAGAAATGCTTTACAAATATGCATTAGAAAAGAATGTTAAAATAAATACAAATTTCAAAATTGAAGAGTTGAAAAATTTAGACATATTTGTCATTACTGATGGAGGAATTTGGAATCTTGGAGAGACTTTAACTTATCTTCATAGTTTTGCAAAGAAGAAAGCAAGAACACATATATTCCACACAGGGAACAGATACTCTTTTGATAAAAGTAAATTTCCAGAAAATGTTAGTGTTATTCCTATAGATAGCGAGGAGGATTTAATGAAAACAACAATTGGTGTTCTTAAACAGATTTTCACATAAAAATGGATTCGTTAGAAAAGTGTTTCAAAAATGTGGAAAACCCAACAGAAGAAAAAGCTTCTGTTGTACTTGGAAATTCAATAACAGTTGACGAACTTATTAATATTTTCAAAATAAAAGATGGAAAAATTTTAGGGGTAGTAGATAAAGATGGCCATATAGAATGGAATGAAAAGAAATTTATGGAAAAATGTGAAGTATTACAATCCTATACTGTAGAAAGGAAAATTCTTAATGAATTTATTTCTTATACAAGAAAAAATATTGATTTTTCATCAAGAACAAACCTCCTTGGAGTTGGTGCAATAATCTCTGTTCTTGTACAAATCCTTTACGATAAAGGTGAAAACTACTTTAAATTTGGTGACGTAATTGCTAATGGCTTTTGTAGTTTTTTGAAAGGCAAAGAGAAAAACAAAATATGGATTCATGTTGATAAACTTTATGGTGAGGGTTGTCTTTTTGGAGCTCAAAATGTGATTTTTGATGTCGATGCTCTTTATGGAAACGATCATGCAAATATGATTAAAAATTGTATCATTACTGTTGATGTATTTTCAGGAGAATCATTTTGCAACGTAAATTTTAATTCCTATTATTGCATAAAAAGAAAATTAAAAAGTTTCAAAAACTAAATACACCATATACATTAAATAAATTACAAACAGCAATGTCCCTTCTACCCTTGAAAGTCTCAATCTATGAAGAATAAAAAGAAGAAATATAGTTGAAATTATAAGCATAATTGCTGTATCAACTATTAGCCTAGGTACAATTTGTAATGGCCTTGTTAATGCGCTTATCCCAACAATCATCAATGTATTAAAAACGCAACTCCCTATAACATTCCCCAAAGCTATGTTTCCTTCTTTCTTTAATGCTGCCACCACCGAAGTTACTAATTCTGGAAGTGAGGTTCCTATAGCGATAATTGAGAGACTTATTATGGCTTCATTAATCCCAAGATGTTCAGCAATTAGTATTGACGAATCAACAGTAAGTTCTGCACCAAGAACAACACCAATTATCGACAAAACTATAAAAATGCAATGCATCAAAAAACTTTTCTTTTTCATCTTAAATTCTTTTTCAAATTCTCTAAAAAGCCTAGTAGTTCTCCTTTGCTTGAGTGAAAGTATAGCAGTATAGACCATAAACATAAAAAAGAAAAATAATAGAATTATCCCTGCCAACCTTGTTAAAACATATGGCTTATAAAAGAACAAGAGAAAAAAGAGAAGAAGACTACTACCAAGCATGAACGGAGCATCAATAATTAAAGTTGTTCTCTCAACCAATATTGGGGTAATCAAAGCTGCTAAACCTAGAACTAAACAAATATTTGCAATGTTACTCCCTATTATATTTCCTAACGAAAGATTTCCTGAGCCTTTAATTGCGGCAATTACACTAACACTTAACTCAGGAGCGGATGTACCTATGGAAACAATCGTTAAACCAATTATTAATGGCGAAATCCCCAGATATCTAGCTATTCTTGAAGAACTATCCACTAAAGTTCCTGCAGCCTTCAAAAGGAGAGCTAAGCCAATTATTAAAACCATAAAATAAAATCTTAACTCCATACTAATTTCTTATTATGGATTTTATTTAATTTTATCGATTTTACATCCTTTTAACAATTATAAAGCTTCTTAAGAATACCAAAAATGGGATAATCTCCATTCTTCCTAAAAGCATATGGATCATAAGTTGAATCTTTAATAATGGAGACATAAAAAAATATTCGTTTGGTTCAAGTACATTAAGACCAACATTTCCCTGAGCTGAAGCTACAGTAAATACAGATTTCATTACTGGATAACCTGCAAGCATAAAAATCATCGAACCTCCAACCAAAAATGCCAAATAAAGCAAAATATACGATATAGTTTTTAATGCTTCTTCATCAGACATGACTGTGTTTCCCATTTTTATATGTGTTATTGCATGCTCTGGCAAAAAGACTTTTAGTATTTGTCTTCTAATGACCTTAAACAATACCAAAGTACGCCATAATTTTATTGCCCCACCTGTAGATCCGTATGTTGGGCCGGAAATCATTAAAAAAATAAGAATAAGCGTAGCAACAGACGGAAATGCTCCTACTGGAAATTTAGTTGTGGCTCCAGTTCCAGTCAATGCTGATACAATATAAAACAACCCATCAAAATAGTTTCCCTTCTTTGTTAAATAGATTTCAAGAGAAACAAAAGCAAATGCAAATACTATTATGATAAACATAAATATTATTTCAGGATTTTTAAAGAACTGTTTTATTTTTCCTTTTATAAGATTATAGTGGCTTGCGAAACTTATTCCACCTATAAGCATTAATAAAATTGTTATACACATAGGCATAATTCCAAAATAACCAACTCCTATCTCATTTGTTGTAAAGCCACCAGTCGCTATTGAAGTAAGAGTGTTAATGAATGCATCAAATAAGGGTACACCAGAAATTAACATTAAACAAAAACCCAAAAGTGTAAAGAAAGCATATACAAGAACAATCATCCTGGCCACTTTAAGCAAATCTGTATAAAAATTTTCAGATCTTCCTTCTGCCAAAAAAAGAGTAAATGCCGTTTTTGGTCTTTCATAAAGCAATAAGACTAAGACAACAATACCAAAACCACCAACCCATTGAATTAAACCCCTCCAAAAATTTAAACTTAATGGTAGATTTTGTGGATTTTGTATCATACTAAAGCCAGTTCCTGTCCACCCAGAAAATGCTTCAAAAAATGCGTCTATAAATTTAATTCCATGCACCAAAAATGGTATTGCTGAAGCTAAAGCTATGGATGTCCAGGCCAATGCAAGAGATATTACCGCATGCTTAAGCCTACATTCCTCCTTTTTTAAGAAATATTTGATTGTTGAAAATACTGCTATGAAGATAACAGCCATCAGTCCAAACAATTTAGTGAATTCTATTTCTTCAACAGCAAAAGAAAAAATTGTTGGCACAAGCAACAAAAAACCGAACGCCCTAAACATATTTGCTAGAATTTGCAATATGATAAGCCAATCCTTCCTGTGTATTTCCCCCATGAAAATGAAAGAAATTTTTTTTGTTTAAAATTTTTTTTGGAAAAGTTTATAAAAACCTCCTATTTGGGAAAGAAAAAATGTCATTAGAAAAAATCTTTAAAGAGAAAATTGAAAATGAAAACTCTAAAGATTTAAGTTTCGTCAAGCATGATTACTTAATTGAAGAAATACTAAAATTTATAGAAAAAGAACTGGGGAAAAACACTCTTGATTTCAATGGTGTAACAAAAAGAACAAAAGATTTTATAAAAAATTATGGGATAACTCCAATGGACATTAGTAAATTGGTTTGTATCGCAAATGACTTTCAACAGGTAAAGAAGATGAGGTATTTTCTCGGGACTATTTTTTCAGCAATAATTCAAGAATGCTATGAGCAAGGAAACAGATTTTTCAAATTCGAAAATCTAGAGATACCAGATTTTGGAAATTGCTTAAAATGTAGCGAAAATGAAAAAATCGAAATTGTGGTAGGGAGAGCAAATGCGGATAATTTATTTTCTGAAGCTCAAAATATTTCGATCAGTTGTGAAATTCTTGACACCGGTGCTTGGCTATTCTTACATAGAGCAAAAAATTGCTATGCTGAAATTAATAAAGCTAAAGGTTATTTTCTTTTCTGTGGAGCTGATGGGTGTAGGGCAAAAGTTATCGAATTGGACGAAGAAAAATATCCGTTATACAACTCAATAAATTGTTCACTTTATATAGAAAAAAGTGGGATTAAATTAGAAACAACATACTTGGGATTTCTAGAAAGGTCTAAAAGGAAATGAGAACTGTAAAAGAAGAGCTAAATAAAATCAAATGGGATAAAAGGGAAAATCCAGAAGTTTATGAAATCGGGTATTATGATAGAATTTCACAAAAAGAGATAAGAATAAAATTTTGTGAGATAGAAAAAATAGAAGAAGGTTTCATTGTTGTTAGAGGGAAATTTATACCATTACACAGAATAAGAAAAATTTATAAGAAAGGAAGGCTGGTATGGGAAAGACATGGAATGCAAAAAAAACGAGAATAAAAAATTTTGCAATTGCACCTATCCTTGTGAAAAGAAGGGAATTTGTTGCGAATGTATAAAGTATCATAGAGAAAGAAACGAACTCCCTGCATGCTTTTTTGACGCTGAAACAGAAAAAACATATGATAGAAGTTTTGAAGCATTCATAGAAATGCACAAAAGAAAAGGATAAAAAAATTTTTATACCACCATCATATTAGTGAATTTATGAACATTATAGAGATGCTTCATCCGTTGGAGAGGAAAGTTCTTCCATTTTTAAAAGAAGAAAAAACACTAAAGGGTCTAGTAAAAAAAACAGGACTTAAAGAAGTGGAGGTTATGAGAGCCCTCCAATGGTTGGAAAATAAGGGTTTGTTAAAAATCAAAATAGAACTCAAAGAAATTGTAACATTGGACAAATTTGGGAAAAAATATTGTGAAGAGGGCCTTCCTGAAAAAAAGTTTCTGACTTGTATTAAGGATGGGGAAAAAACAATACAGGAAATTAAAGAAAAAACTAAATTAAACAACAATGAAATTAACGCATGTATAGGGATATTAAAAAATAGGGCTTTGATAGAATTTAAAAAAGGAGGTCTTATCACAATTACTAAGGAGGGAAAATTGTTTTTAGAAAGAGAAACTCTAGAAGAAAAATTTTTAAAGAAATTAAATGTTTGCGCAGAACTTGATGTATCTTCTTTGCAACCTGAAGAAAAATTTGCAGTTGAGGAACTGAAAAAAAGGAAGGGTTTAATTAATGTTAACATAAAAAAGATAAGGAGTATAGAATTGACCGAGTATGGAAGAAAGCTTCTCGAAAAAGGTATTCCGAGCAAGGAAGTTATAGACTCTGTAACTCCTGAAATTCTTTCCACTGGATCCTGGAAAAATAAAATTTTTAGAAAATATGATGTTAGAATTAATGTACCAAAAATATTTGGAGGTAAGAGACATTTCGTTAATTATGTTGTAGATTATATTAAAAGAATATGGCTTGATATGGGATTCAGGGAAATGAAAGGTCCCTTACTCCTTCCATCATTCTGGAATTTTGATGCTCTGTTTGTACCGCAAGATCATCCTGCTAGAGAAATGCAGGATACATTTTACATAAAATCTCCAAAAAAAGGAAAACTCCCGAAAAAGGAACTGGTTGAAAGAATAAGAAAAGTTCATGAAAATGGATACACAACCGGGAGCAAGGGATGGGGTTATAAATGGGAAGCCAAAAAAGCAGAATTAAATATTTTAAGAACACAAACAACCGCTGTAAGTGCTATGACTCTGGCCAATCTTGATCTAAAAGAATTACCAATGAAATTTTTTGCTATAGGAAAAAATTTTAGAAATGAAGCACCAGACTGGAGCCACTCATTTGAATTTATACAAACAGAAGGAATAGTTATTGATAAAAACGCCAATTTAAGACACCTTATAGGCTATCTAAAAGAATTTTTCGGGAAGATGGGTTACAAAAAGATAAGAGTTAAACCATCTTTCTTTCCGTTTACAGAACCATCCATGGAGGTTGAAGTTTATGACCCAAAGAGAAAGGAATGGATGGAAATAGCTGGTGCAGGTATATTTAGGCCAGAAGTTACTAAACCATTACTTGGAAAAGAAATTCCAGTCTTAGCATGGGGGATTGGTGTGGATAGGATGATGTTCAATTGCTACGATATTAAAGACATAAGAATAATTCGCAAAAATGATATAAGTTTTTTAAGGGAAGTAAAACTTTGGCTCACGTAAAATGCCAACAATAACAATAAACAAAAAGGATCTTTTGAAGCTGTTGGGAAGAAAAATAGACGAAAAAAGGCTTTTAGATAGGATAACTATGCTAGGTCTTAGTATAGAAGATATTCAAGGTGAAGAACTTATCATAGAAGTTTTCCCAAACAGGGCCGATTTATTGTCAGTTGAGGGTATTGCAAGAGCGCTTTCCTCTTTTTTGGGCATTAAAAAAGGATTAAGAAAATTTAAAGTTTATAATTCAAATTATCTTGCAAAAATTGATAAAAAAGTTAAAAAAGTCAGACCTTATGCTGTTGCTGCTGTGGTTAAAGGAATTAAACTAAATGATTACATTATTCAAAGTATAATGCAGCTCCAAGAAAAATTACACGAAACATATGGAAGAAAAAGAAGAAAAGCATCTATAGGTATTTACGATTTGGACACCATAAAGTTTCCATTAATATATACAACCAAGCCAAAAAATTTTAAATTCGTTCCACTAGATATGGAAAAAGAATTAACACTTTCTGAAATTCTTGAAGTTCATCCAAAAGGTATAGAGTATAAACATCTACTTGAAAATTTCAAAGAATTCCCTATTTGGATTGACTCAAATGGACAAGTATTATCTATGCCACCCGTAATAAATTCTAACGAAACAAGAGTGAAAGAAACAACAAAAAACCTTTTTATCGATGTTACAGGACTTGATAAAAAAACTGTTGAGGATACACTTAATATAGTTGTCACTTCTTTAGCTGAAAGAGGAGGTAAGGTATATAGAGTTAAAATAGAAAACAAAAATTACCCAAATCTCGAACCAAAGACAATAAAAGTAGATATAGGCTATTGTAACAAAGTTTTGGGTCTTAAATTGGATACTAAAAAATTTGCATTGCTCGCTAAGAAAATGGGGTTTGATTTTTTAAAAAACAAAATTTATTATCCTTGTTACAGAACAGATATAATGCACCAAATAGATATAGTAGAGGACATAGCAATTGCTTACGGCTATGAAAATATTAAAGAGAGTATTCCAAAAATTGCAACTATCGGCAAAGAGGACAAATTGGAGATTATAAAAAGAAAAATTGCGGAAGCGTTGATTGGTTTAGGTTTTATAGAAACATTTACTTACCATCTAACAAGCAAAGAAAATCAATGCTCTAAAACTTGCGTGGAAATTCCTTTGGTAGAAATAGAAAACCCACAAAGTGAAGAATACAGTGTTTTGAGAAGTTGGTTAATCCCAATTCTCCTAGATGTACTTTCAAAAAATAAACATAATGAATACCCGCAAAAAATATTTGAGTCGGGAACAATATTCAAACTAAAAAATGGACAGGTTGAAGAAAATATTAGGCTTGCAGTTGCTATATGCGATACAAAAGCAGATTTCACTGACATA
Source organism: Candidatus Woesearchaeota archaeon (assembly GCA_017608525.1). Taxonomy (GTDB): domain Archaea; phylum Nanobdellota; class Nanobdellia; order SCGC-AAA011-G17; family GW2011-AR17; genus JAFCFS01. Next base: position 39,067 of record JAFCFS010000001.1, read on the forward strand.
AAACAAATTTTTGAGTATTTGATAAGGTTGCTTGGGCTAAACTACGAAATTGTTGAGGAAAAAGATCATCCAAGTTTTATTCCAGGGAGAGTTATAAGGATAGCTATTAACGGGAAAAAAGTGGCTTGGTTGGGGGAAATCCATCCTAAAGTTCTTGAAAATTTTGAAATTGAAATGCCAGTTGCTGCATTCGAATTAAATCTGTCAGAATTATTCGGAAAGGAAAAAAATAAATACTAAAAATCTTCTTAAAAATGGGCCTATGATGTAACGGATAGCATGCACGGCTTCGGATGCAGAAGAAACCGTGTCGTGGAGGTTCGAATCCTCCTAGGCCCATCAAAAACATTTTAAATTTCTAAAATTATATTTTTATTATGAAAAAAGATACTAGAAATTTTCTCGAAGCAACTGCAACATTAATCGGCTGCATAATAGGGGCTGGAATTTTTGGCATACCATATGTTGTCGTAAGGTCTGGCTTCCTTACAAGTTTAATAGATTTCCTAATTGTTGGTATTGCTATATTAATGATTCATCTCTATATTGGAGAAATAACATTAAGAACAAAAGGAAAACACCAATTGACAGGATTTGCAGAAAAATATTTGGGGAAAAATGGAAAGGCATTAATGCTTTTTGCAATGCTTTCGGGAAATTATGGGGCCCTAATCGCTTATATGATTGGTGAAGGAAAGGCCATAAAAGCAATTTTTGGTATACCTGAAATTTATGGAACATTGATCTTTTTTGCAGGAATGGCGATTTTAGTATGGTTTGGTTTAAAAGTTATTAGAAAATGGGAGCTATATTTAAGTGCACTAATGATATTTGTTGTTATGGTAATATGTTTTATTTGTTTGGGAAAGATAAATCTCCAAAATTTAATGGTGTTCAAACCTGGATTTGAGAGTCTTTTTGTTCCGTATGGTGTTTTGCTTTTTGCATGTGTTGGTACAGTAGCAATACCTGATCTTGAAGTTGAGGTTAGAGAAAATAAAAAACTATTAAAGAGAGCAATAATAGTTGGAACGATCATTCCGTTACTTATTTATTTGTTTTTTGGATTTTGCGTTGTTGGGGTTACTGGTTCTTTAACAACAGAAGTTGCAACAGTCGGTTTAGGTAAAGCTATAGGCACTTATATGGTTTTGCTTGGAAATATATTTGCAATTTTTGCCATGGCAACAAGTTTTCTGGTTTTAGCTTTGGGTCTTAAATGGGTATTCAGATATGACTACAAATTTGGAAATTTCAATTCTTGGGCCCTCACATGCTTTATTCCATTGATTGTTGTGCTGTCTAAAATTACAACATTTGTTAAAACAATATCAATAGCAGGTGCGGTAGCTGGCGGTCTTGAAGGAATACTAATCGTTTTAATGCATAGAAGGGCTAAAAAATATGGTGATAAAAAATTTAGGGAATGGATCAAGCCAAGGATTTTAATAGATATGATACTAATATTTATATTTATTGGAGGGATAATTTATACCATATTTGAAACAATGAAGGTGATATAAAATGGAAAGGTTAAAACAATATGCAAAAATTCTTGTTGGGTATTCAATTAAAGTTAGAAAGGGTGATGTAATTCAAATCAAAGCCGGCATAGAAGCTGAGCCGTTGATTTTAGAAATTTATGAAATGTTGCTAAAAAAAGGTGCCATACCAAAGTTGAATTTATACCTACCAGGACAAAAATATAAATATTTCAGGTATGCAAATATTGAACAACTAAAGCATTTCCCAAAAATAGACTACTATGAAGAAAGGAATATTGATGGAAGCATTATTATAATAACAGAAAGTAACACAAGAGAGCTTACAAATATCCCACCTGAAAAAATTTCAATAAGATCAAAGGTTTTAAAACCACTTTTAGATGCTAGACTTAAAAAGAAAAATTGGGTTCTTTGCGCTTATCCAACAAATGCGCTTGCACAGGATGCGGAAATGAGTCTTGAAGAATTTAGAGATTTTGTTTATGATTCAGTTTGCCAAAATTGGTATGAAGAATCAAAAAGACAGGATAAACTGAAAAAGATTTTGGATAAAGGAAAAAGGGTAAGCATAATTGGTGAAGAAACAGAGCTTGAATTTGGAATAAAAGGAAGAAAAGCAATAAAATGCGATGGTCATTATAATATGCCAGATGGTGAAGTTTTCATAGCGCCTGAAGAAAAAACTGTCAATGGAAAAATATTTTATTCGTTTCCAGCCATCTACAATGGAAGAGAGGTTTCAGGAATAAGGTTGGAGTTTAAGAATGGGAAGGTTATAAAGGCAAAAGCTGAGAAAAATGAAGAATTTCTCAAAACAATAATTAACACAGATAATGGTTCAAAGTATCTTGGAGAATTTGGAATTGGAACAAATTACAAAATTAAGAAATTTATTAAAAACATTCTATTCGATGAAAAAATAGGAGGAACGATTCATTTAGCACTTGGTAATGCGTATAAAGAAGGTGGCGGAAGGAACAGCTCATCTATTCACTGGGATATGATAAAGGATTTAAGACATGGAGGAGAAATTTACGTTGATGATATCTTAATACAAAAAAATGGGAAGTTTAAAATTAAAGGGTTAAGTTAAGCTTTACCAACGACCTTTATTTTTGGAACAAACAATTCTGGAACGTAAAATCCTCCAGTTCCGCAAAAGCAATGTTCAATACTTTTCCCAAGCTCAACGTCTTTTATCATATCAAAAAAATTTCCTACTATCATGACATTCTTCACTGGGAATTTTATTTCTCCTTTTTCAACATAATAGCCTTCTAAAACCCCCAATGAAAAATCTCCTGTTGCCGTATTGATTGTGTGGGTACCTATAAGCCCTCTCACATACAAACCCTTATCTATTTCATCAAGTAATCTTTTTTTCCCTGGCTTTATTATAAAATTATTGCAGTCTATTATTGGTAATGTTTCAACCGTTCTATATGCATTAGAAGTGCTTTCCTTCCCCTCTTTGTTTGCTGTATAAGTATTATAGATGAAATTTTTGAGTACACCATTTTTAACGATTAGCGTTTTTTTAGAAGGTATCCCCTCACAATCGAAACTTCTTGTACAAAATAAACCTCTTGTCATCCCATCATCAATTATATTAAATTTTTTGTCGCATATCCTTTCATCAATTTTCCCAAAGTATACAGATTTTTTATGCTGTACATTTTCAGAATTTATTGCAAAAACAAAGCATTCATTAAAAAAATTCGCTACAGCTTCTGGATGAAGAAGCAATTGCATTTCACCACTAACTACCGGATTTTTATTAAAGCAATTTATAAGCCTCTTACCCAAATCTAAGCCAATCTTTGGATTAATCGGTGCTAGCTCCCCTTTAGATACATCAAGTGCTTCTTTCCTTCCATTTCTTTCCAAAACAGCTTCAGAATCGAAGATATTTTTCAAATTTGTTTCCTCCAGATCAACACCTTCAGAATTGATAACTCTTACATTTTCTTCAATTTTATAGTAGGCTGAGGAACTGATTTTTATTTTTTTGTCAACCTCTTTAACATAAGAAATAAATTCGCGGTGGAATTTTAAAAAGTCCTTTGGGCCATATTCCAAAAGATTTTTATTTATCTTTACCAAATTTTTGCATTTTTCTTTCTTAGCAAAAGAAACGAAATCTTTGTCTTTTTTGTTTACCTTTGCAAGTTTTATCGCACTTTTAGCACATTCCATAATTTTTCTTTGATCACTGGTTGAAGCAAAGCCAAGTTTTCCATTAATATAAACTCTTATACCTAATCCAAAAGAATTTGATTCGGAAATAAAATCTGTTTTTTCGTTAAACACCTCAATATTCAAAATCGATGCTTTAGTAGAATAAATTTCGAACATGTCTGAATTTTTCTTTAAAAAATAAACTAATTTTTCAAACATCACAGACCACCAACCTTCGCCTTTTCTATAAGTATATGAGGAGAACCACAAGATATAGGAACCCCCTGTGAAGATTTTCCACACGTACCTCCACTGAATTTTAGATCGTTACCAATCAATCTTATATTTTTTAATGTTTCTAATATGTTCCCCAACAATGAAACACCTTTAACTATACCATTAAACTCCCCATTTTTTATGATATACCCTTCTTTAGCATTAAATAAAAAATCTCCACCTGCTGTATCAACTTGACCACCTGCCGATCCTTTCAAATAATAGCCATTTTTGATTTCGCTAAGCATTTCCTCAAAATTTGAATCACCATTTTCAATATAAGTGTTTGTCATTCTTGGGATTATTTTGTTAGCCAAGGAATCGTTTCTTCCATTGCCAGAAGGCTCGGCACCAAAAACTTTAGACGTTTCCCTACTATGTAAAAAGTTTAAAAGTACACCTTTTTTAACCAAATACGTTTTTTTAGCCAGAACTCCCTCCGAATCAAACGGTGTCCATCCCCATTCCCTCAAATTCCCGTCGTCAACAATGTTAACAATATCTGAACCAATTTTTTCCCCCAATTTTTTCGAAAAGGATGATGAGTTGTTGAGCACGAGATCAGCTTCGCAAGCATGACCAACTGCTTCGTGTGTAAAAACACCACCCAATTTTTGGTCTAAAATAACATCAAAAATCCCTCCTTTAGCATGTTTTGCTCTTAATAATTCCTCAGCTTTTGACATAGCATATCTTGCCGTCTCTTCTGATTTTTTCATCAATTCGTAACCACACCTTCCCCTCTCAATTTCCATAAAATTTTCCAGTTTATTTCTTGTTTTAGCAAATGCCCATGCCACAAATACCGTATAAATGTCCCTTACAAATAACTCTGAACCTTCTGAATTTATGAATCTATGATTAACTGTGCCATCAAAATAACTGATTTTAAGGGTATTGACTTTACGATAATCCTTTCTTAATTTATCAACGTATACTAAATCCTTAATTTTCCTTTCATAATCCACATCCTCTGGATTAATTTTAAATTTTGTATAAAATCTTTTTTTCACCGCTTTACAGGAGGCTATTTCGCTTCTTTTTTCCATAACCTTTGAATTTTTTATGGCTTTATCTATTAAATTTTTGATTTCTTCTTTATTTGAAAAAGCATTCCCGAATTTTGATTTGTATAACACCCTAACACCATACCCGACTTTAAATCTCGAAGAAAGTTCTCTTATTTTTCCATTGTATAGCTCTATTGTCGTTCCCCTACCTTCAACACTAGATATCTCTACATATTCTGCGCCTTTCTTTTCTGCATAGCGTATCCACTTCTTCATTCTACTTTTTAAATTCCAGAATTGATTTTGCCAGCCTTTTTCCGCTTACACTTTCGGGAAGAACAACGATTTGTGCACCAACTTTGTGTAGTCTTCTTATTGCTTCTTCATTAACTGCTCTCGCCGCAAAAATTAAATCTTCTCTAATATCTTTTGCAGTCATTATTAAATATAGATTTTCTGCATCATCTGGTAGTGTTGCAACCAATGCTTTTGCTCTTTCTATACCTGCCTCTCTTAACAATCTTGGGTCTAGTGCATTACCTGTTACAACGAACTCTCCATTTTTTATTAGATCACTTACTTTAGCTTCATCCTTTTCAATAATTACATATGGTTGTTTCTCTTCCCTTAATGCTGCACAAACATACTTACCAAATTTTCCATAACCGCATACTATAACATGATTCTTTAACCTTTTCATTTTTTTCAAACCCCCTTTAATTACAATAAAAATCGAAACTATTTCGCCTTCAATAACTGCTATTGCAAATTGCATTGCTATATACAGAGTTATACCCATACCAGCTAAAATAATAAATACTCCTAAAGCCTTTCCTACAGATGTGGAAGGAAGAAACTCCCTTGGTGCACCCACTGTTGTTATGCTCAGAAAAACATAATACAAAGAGGAATAGAAGCTCTTTTTTTCAATTGTACTAAATAAAGCTGAGCCTCCGAAAACAATTAAAAATAGAGCAAACAAGCCAACAAAAAGATTCTTTACTCTTTTTTCCAGTTTAATTTTCTTTTCGTATCTTCCAAACATAAAATAATTCTTTAATTTAGAAATTTAAATAAGTTTTTCTTATTTACTCTTATCAGTAAAAAATATAAATGTTAGATTTTTTCTAATGAAAGATGGAAATTTTTTGCGATCTTCACATTCATTCAAGATTTAGTAGGGCGTGCAGTTCCAAAATTTCTGTTAAAAATTTAGAAATCGGTGCCAGAGAAAAAGGCATTCATTTATTGGGAACTGGCGATTTTACGCATGAAAAATGGTTAAATGAGATTAAAAATAGTACAGAAGAGGAAGATGGAATACTTAAAACAAAAAATGGCTTTAGTTTTTTGCTTACAGGTGAAGTTTCGAATATTTTCTTTCAGAATGGAAAACAAAGAAGGATACATAGCTTAATTATCGCACCAAGCATAGATGTTGTTGAACAAATAAGATATGAGTTATTGAAAAAAGGAAATCTAAATTATGATGGTAGGCCAACATTCGGTATGTCATGCATAGAACTTGCAGATATAATTTTTAGTGTAAGCGAAGATTGTATAATAATTCCTGCACATTGTATGACTCCTTGGTATGGAATATTTGGGAGCAAATCTGGATTCGATTCTGTTGAGGAATGTTATGAAGAATACACCAAAAAAATATTTGCTCTTGAAACAGGGTTGAGTGCAACACCTGATATGCTATGGAGAATATCTTCTTTGGACAAATTCAATCTTGTTTCATTTTCTGATGCACATTCTATTGGAAACATAGGCAGAGAATGCGTTATTCTGGATCTTAAAAAATTGACTTATAAAAATATTGTTCAAGCGATAAAAGAAAACAAAATTAAAACGATAGAATTTTATGCTGAGGAAGGGAAATACCATTATGATGGACATAGGTTTTGCAATGTCTGCCTTTCCCCTAAAGAAGCAATAAGATTAAACAACATTTGTCCAGTTTGTAAAAAACCGTTGACTATTGGTGTTGCCCATAGAGTTGAAGAGCTGGCAGATAGAGAAGAGGGTTTTGTTCCAAAAAACTGCATGGAATTCAAAAAATTGGTTCCACTAAAAAAATTAATAGCTGCAATATTAAACATTGGCGAATATACAAAAAAAGTTAATGGAATTTATTCAGATTTAATAAAAAATTTTGGTTCTGAATTCGATGTTTTATTGAAAGTAGAAGAAAATGATTTATGCAAAGTTGCTGGAGAAAAAATAACAAAATGGATCATTAAAAATAGGGATGGAAAAATAAAAGTTAAGCCTGGTTATGATGGAGTATATGGAAAGATTGTTATAGAGGATTCGGTGGATGAAGAAAAACAATCTTTCTTAAGTGGATTTATCCAAAATAATTGAGTTTTCTCTTCTCCATAAAAGGCTTAAGCAATTCTTTACCTTTTTCGAATCTTATTTTAAGCTCCTTTTCAAGTTGGTTTATTTCTTCGTCAAATCTTTTAATGTCTATCTCCAAATTATAAGTTTTGTTTAGAACATTCATAATTTCTCTCGATGCAGATATCCCCAAATGTGCCAAGTGAGCATAAGTTTGGGCTAGCAAAGCAACAGCGGGAATCCCGTAAAAGCCAGCCATGCCAACCAAAACCCCTGTCACTCCAACTATGGGACCAACAACACCGTATATTTTTTTGTTACACCCTTTAAAATTGTTAATCAATTTTTTATTGTTTCCTGTTATATAAACAATTGGTTTTTTTGGGATTTCACTTAATCCGATCCCTCCTATCGTTACAATTTCCTTTGTTTTCCACTTCTTTAAAATATTCAGAAGATTAGCACAAAATTCGTAACAGCTTGGCTCATCTATTGGTTGAACATCACCTGCCATAAAAACAAAATCCTTATCTCCTATTTTTTTATGAAATAATTCTATTTTTGGAAGCTGAACTAAATTATTTTCTCCAATAAATACATAATGAGGGAAGTATTTTGAAATAATATACCCGATTTTCTTCGGTGCTAATGTATCTATTATAAAATCGACAGCAACCTTCCCCACATTTCCTATCCCTGGTAAGCCCTCTATAAAGATGGGATTTTTGATTTTTTTCTTGTAAAGACATATTTCAAAATCCATTTTATTTAAGGAATTGGTATTATGTTTATAAAGATTATGATATAATGCCTTTTTCTTTTTTGACTTTTATCCTGTATTTAGAGAATCTGTCAAGTGGACTGAACCTTGCTGGTTTTGGAGTGACTGTTTTTTTTCCACATTTAGGGCATTTCTTCTTTAAGGTATATTCTTTACATTCAGAACAATAAAATATTCTGTTCATTTCTCCTCTATTGAAATTTCTCCCCTGTTCTTTTGAAAGAATTCAATTATTGTATTTTTCGTTTCCTCCAAGACTTTTTCGACTTCTTTATAATTTTTAGCTTTCGCCATCAATTTATACCTTGGTGCTCCTAAGTAGGTTATTTCTATGTTATACTTTTTTCTTTTAGCAAATTCTTCACCCGCCTTTAATGCATTTTTAATTACCTCAATACCATTAGGTTCGTAGCATTTCATCATTATTACAACTGACTTTGTTACTTCTGGGGGCTTTATTCTTTCTCTTATGAACTCTACCAATGGCCCAATGATTTCTTTTTTCACTTTCAATTCTTTAAGAACATTTTCTCCCTTATTCAATATTTCTTGAAATGCAGCATGCAAAGAACCGTATCTTTCAATAAGTCTGTAGCCAACTTCTTCATAAATTTCTTTCAGGCTCTTTTTTAGTTTATTGCCAACCAATTCAAGTATTTTTTCAGCTTTTGTTTCTAGTTTATATTCTTCATTCTTAGCTTTTGCCGCTTGTAGTGAAACCCTTCTTAATGAAAGATCGAACTGATTCTTACCTGGATATATTTTAAGAACCTTACAAATTATTCTTTTTCCTTCCACAACATAATCTCTTATATTTCTTATTCTCCCCGGTGCAATTTCTGAAATGTGAATCATTCCCTCTAGATTTTCATACTCTTCCAAATCAACAAAAACAGAATGCGGTAATATTTTTTTAACAACGCATATTACTATTTCATTCTCCTCTGGTGTTCCTTTCTTTTTATAGAACATTTTATTCAAGTATTTCAAGTATCCTTGCTTTTATTTTTGATTTTCCACCAGTGCTTTCAGCCAGTACTTTATTACAAACCAAGCATTTTACTGTTGTAGCGCACTTTCCAAAAATTATTTGTTCATTTTTGCATTTAGGGCACCTTACTTTTACAAATTTACTTTTTGGTTCTGTTATGTATTCCATTTTTATTTGATTTCAATTCTTTTTGCCCTAAATCCTGAAGATTGGACCATAATTTTGCCACAAACGCTGCACTTAAACCTTAAATCTGTTTTTTTGCTGCTTTTCACTCCATATCTTTTCCAAGAAGAGACTGCTCCTTTCGAAGTTTTTCCTTTGTTTCCGGCACCTCTATCAAGGCCCCTTCTTCTCATTCTAAGCCTAGAACCCCAACTCATTGGATGTGCTTTGTTCCTACCCATAGATTTTGCCTGCGATACTGTCATCTCTTGATATTTGCCGCAATATTTGCAATACTTCCTTATTTTCTTAGGCATTTTCATCTTTTATTGCAACTCCCCTATTAAGCAATATTTTTGCATAGTCAAGTGGAATTTCAGCAGTTTCTCCTTTTTTAAATGGCCCATATTTATTTTTCTTATCATCAACAAATGAAACTGTGTCCTTTAAAAATTTTATTGTTAGCGTATTCTTTTCATTCTCTCTTTTTAATTCTTTCGGTTTAGATGAAAATTCAGTTAAATTAAACAATATTTTTCTTCTAAACTTATTTAAAACTTCAATCAACTCGTTTAAGAATTCTTTTTCCTCTGGTAGAAGTCCCTCAACTTCTCTACCTTCATTAACTCTTGAACATAATAAAGCATGCTCGATTATTTTGTTCTCCCTTTTTTCGTATAATTCCTTCAGTAACCTTTTTGCATTTTCAAGTTGTTTTTTAATATTTTTAATTTCAGACACAAATATTCCCGATTTTTCCTGGTTTTCGAGAATCTCTCCCTTCTCCCTTAAATAATCTTTAATATCCTCAAAAAAGTTTTCACCTAAATTTTGTAAATTCTTTTCTCTTTTTTCCTTCATTAACAATTCGTATATTTTATCATAAGTTATTATTCTCTTTGCCATCTTAATTATTCTAAGTTGATTTGTTTATATAATTTTCCAAGATTTTCAACATCTGCACTCCATAGATTTTACCAATTTTTCCATTTCTGCAAGCTTTTTCTGAAAATATTTTAACTTTGTCTTTAAAACCACCATACATCACTATTGGAACAGGATTTTTTGAGTGCGCCATATACTTGCAGGGTGTTGAATGATCTGCGGTTACACAAATAAAAGCGTCTAATTTTAGTAATCTTGATATAAATTCTTCGTCAATCTTTTCTATTGCTGATTTCTTTCCTAATGGATCGCCTGCATGTCCAAATGTATCCGGCCCTTTAATTTGGAGGTAAAAGTTATCAAATTTCTTAAAATTATTTTTTATCGTATAAAATGTCTTTTTCAAATTTTTGCTCTTCTCCAAAATTTTCATTCCAGTTAGTTTTCCTATTGCCTTTTCTACTGGCATATCAGCAAGGAGAGCCCATTTTCCAGGCAGTTTCTTCAATTTAGGAAGCCTATTACCTGCACCGCGAAGTATTATCGTTTTATTTTTTAATATTCTTTTTGCCCTATAAACAAAATCGTTAATGAGTTTTGCTGTTTCTTTAGCAGCACTTTCCAATGGCCTGCATTTTCTTTCTTTTAATCGTCTTCCAGCAATTCTTTTTGCTGATGTGACAAAATTTTTGACTATTTTATATCCTGGATGTGTATTTGTCACTCTTGGCGATGATTTTGTTGAGAGAAGCATAACAGCTCTATAGCCGATAGTTGGAATTATTTTAATTTTTTCTGTAGACAAAAGTTTTGAAAATTTTCGTGTTTCTTTTTCACTAGCACCCTGAATCTTTGTTATATAACCATTTTTTATTTCTGAGAAATTGCATCTTATTGCTATTTTCCCCCTGAAATCTATCCCACTACCATACGCCTCAAGTGGCCCCCTCCCTGTATAATATTTAAAAGGATCGAAACCTAGTAAAGCGAGCATTGCCTGATCAGATTCAGGAGCAATCTCTTTATTTATTGGCCACATTATTCCGTTTATCCCATTTTCAGTCAAAAAATCTAAATTTGGAGTATTTGCTGCTTCTAGTGGTGTTTTTCCTTTTAACGTCTTGCATGGAAGCCCAGAAGCACCATCCAAAATAACAATAATTTTTTTCATAAGGTTAAAAAAATATTGCTAACTTAAAATATTTTTGGAATGAAAATAAAACAAATATATGACGATTTTATAGTGAAAGAAGTATCGGAAATAAATTTAGGTAGAGGAAATTATGCATATTTTATTTTAGAAAAATGGGGAATAGGAACACCAGAAGCAATAGGACTAATCGCTAAAAAAGCAAATGTAGAAAAAAAATTTATTAATTTCGCAGGGCTCAAGGATAAAAATGCACATACTTTTCAATATATTTCTTGTCCGAAATTTTTGAAAGCAAAACTTGAAAAATTAAAATTTAACAGAATTAAACTTAAATTTCTTGGTTATGGTAAAAAAAGAATTGGTATTGGAGATTTGAAAGCAAATGAATTCGTCATTACTATTAGGGATTTAGAAAAACCTATTGAAAAAAAAGTTGAACAAATACCAAATTATTTTGATGAACAAAGATTTGGCACCGAAAGAAAAAATCATATAATTGGGAAGTTAATAATAAAAAAGGAATTTGAAAAAGTTTGTGAATTATTGAATCTGAAGGTTGAAGAAAAAGATTACATTAATTCGTTGAGAAAAATCGGGATAAGAAATTTAAGATTTTATATCAGCGCCTATCAAAGTTATTTATTCAATAAACTTCTTTCAAATATTTTAAAAAGAAGAAAACATATAAGGGTGAAATATTCTTTGGGCAACTTTATTTTTCCTTTAAGAAAATTGAAGAACAAAAAAATAGATATCCCGGGATTTTTACATTACAAAGGATATAAGTTGATTTTAAAGAAAGAGAAAATAAGACCTAAAGATTTTATAATTAATGAAATTCCTGAATTAAGTTCCGAGGGTGACAAAAGGGATATGCTGGTTAAAGTTAAAAATTTCAAAATTCTCGGGTACAGTAAAGATGAATTAAATAAAGGAAAATTTAAAGAGAAAATTAGTTTTTTATTGCCAAAGGGAAGCTATGGTACTTTAGTTTTAAAATTTTTAGCAAGTAGTTAATTGTTAGTTTTTATATTTTGAATGTTATAGAAATATTTTTTAATCTGAGTCTATTAACATACCTTTTTAAACGATACAAAAATCAAATTCTGTAAACTTATTATGAAGCAAGTGCAACAAACTCTAAATTGCTTAACTTACTAATACTTGAAGCAAAGCCGTAATTTGAGAAGTTTTTATTGCAAGTTTTAAAAGCAGTCAATTAATATTGTTTTTACTATAAAGTGATTAAAAAACCGAAAAATTTAAATACTTATTTTTAGTGTTATTACTTAAAGGAGGTGAAAAATGAAAGGTAAACCCAAAATCGAAAAACCCCTAGAAGATAGAATAAAAGAAGCTGAAAAGTTCATAGGGGTTGAGATAGGAAAAAAATATAACACAAATTTTGCCTCTTGGGGTTTCTATTGGAGCTACCAAATTAGAGATATAATTTATAAAAAAATTGGTGAATATAAGGTTGTAGCTCTTCATGTAGAAAGACACGAAAGTGCACTTGAAAATGCAAATAGGGGAGTAGAATGGGAGTACCGTACAGAATTAATAGTATCGGATAATAAAAAAACAATTAAAAAAACAGCTTATAAAGAAGTTGTAAGAGATGCGTACTCAGATTATTACGACAAACCTCACTTATGGGATTACACAAAAATAGGTTTGGTAAATAAGGGCGGTAAAAAAATTAAAGTTTACTGGAAAAATTCAAAAGGAGAAAAATACAAAGGAAGCGAAAAAGAATACAATCTAGAGGAGCTTTTCAATAGCTCTAAAAAATAAAGATGGGCAGCTAAAATTGAAAAAAGCTTTAATTTTCCTTTTCTTTTTAATTGAATTGAGCGAAAAAATTAAAAATAAATTTGAAATATCTCTATTCAAGTGGGCCCGTAGCTTAGCCTGGTGGAGCATCGGTCTTATATGGCACCATCGGCAACAGCCTAAGAGAGCCGAGGGTCAAGGGAAGACTCCAGCTCTTGCTGAAGTCTCTTGAATTCAAATCCCTTCGGGCCCACTATTTTTTAATTTTTTCAACATATTCTTCTATCTTCAACAATTTTGGTTTTTTGGCCTTCGCTCTTATAAATAAAATTACTAAGAAAACAACTAGTAGGATAATTACCACTACAATTGTTCTTAATATTTTTTTCTTTTTTTCCTCTCTTAATTCTTCTTTTGGTGTTTTGGTTTCTGTATAATTCACAATAACTACCTCCTTTTCCTTAGAAATATTTAATTCAACCAATTCTGTTTTATTTTTAACTTCTTCTGCAACGTTAGTGAAAAGAAAAGACATTGGAAATTCTATCCTTCCTTCTTTACTGGAAACAATCAGATTTCCATAGTATAGTTTTCCAGGAATTGCGTTCTTATCTTCGTTAACTACAATATTGAGGCTAGTTGTTTCGTAAGGTTGCAGTACATTGATTGTTTTTTTGTCTATTTTTACAATTTCATTAAGATTACCATCTAACTTAATAGAAATCTGGTTTATTGGGTATTCTCCATCGTTTTTGAATTTAATTTCGCCAATGAAAATTTTGTTAACTGGAGCTCTTTTACTTAATGATTTATTTTTCATCAAAAATTTAAGTTTAAATTCTTTCTCAACTATTTCGCAAGGTCCACAAACTCCACCACAATCAACACCCTCTTCACCCTCATCCTTTACACCATTATTACAACAATCGTCAATTGCTTCGCATGGTCCACCACAATCAACACCTCTCTCACCTTGGTTTTTAATTCCATCGTTGCATGTTGGAGCTTCTTTCTCCTCTTTTTTAATGATTACTGGAATTTCGTAAAATTTGTTTCCGTAATTTAAAATGACACTCGTTTCTTTTACAGTTATATTTTTTACATCAACTGAGAAATATACATTTAGTGAAGAAAGTGGTTCTATTATTAAACTCTCTCTAAATGGCCTAATTGCATCCTCGTTTGATTTTGGTTTTACTTCGGTTTTGTTGAGGCCCTTATTGCTTAATTTTATGGCGAAAGTTTTCGTGTCTTCCGTTACAAATACAATTGAAGGTTTTATACACAAGTATGGTTCCTCATTTTTTATTGTAAAATTTTTATAAAAAGAAAATGTCTTTAGCGTTGCATTTATTCTTTTTTTATAAGAGATCACAATACTACAATCGCTCTCCTCAAGCTCTGGTAATTCAAAAGATAAAAAATACGTGTTATTCTTTAGATGAAAAATTAAAAGACCAATATCTATTTTTGTTTCGTTACAAATCAATTTTACATTCTCTGGTGTAAGTAAAATTTCTGAATAAACCCAAAATTGAACACTTTCGTATTCTGAATAAGTATCTCTTTCTATTTTAATTGTGTCTTCACCATAAACGAAAGGAAAGAGAAAAACAAACAACAAAAATATACAAAATAATTTACTTTCTTTGAAAAATTTCATATTCTAAATTTATATTCTGGTTTTTCTGGCAGTGATTCGAATATTCCTTTTGGTCCTCCTTCTTCTTTCTTACCTTTTTTTGGAGGTGTTAAGAATTTTTTATAGAATATGAAGCCAATTATTAGGAGCAAAACAATCACAACTCCTATAATTGCCCAATAGTTAATTCCACCCTCCTCCTCGACTTCAGGAGGTGTAGGTGCGGGAGTTTCAGGAGCCTCTCTAGCTCTTTTTTCTTCCTCACAATCTTCAGGACATGTATCTTCATCTTCCGTATCATCGCAAACACCATCTCCACAATAACAATCTGCTGGACAATTTTCGCTATTCTCACCTTCATCAACTTCGCACACATCATTTTCTAAGCATACACATGGATTAACACATGGTCCACCACAATCAACACCTTCTTCAAATCCGTTTTGAATTCCGTCATGGCATGTGTCCTCACAATCGCTCGGGCAATTTATTACATTTTCACCTGCATCAATATCGCACTCCCCATCATTATCACAAACTTCCATTTCCTCTTCGCAAGGTCCACAAACTCCACCGCAATCAACACCCTCTTCACCCTCATCCTTTACACCATTATTACAACAATCGTCAATTGCTTCGCATGGTCCACCACAATCAATTCCTCTTTCACCTTGGTTTTTAATTCCATCGTTGCATGTTGGAGTATGCGGAACCTCTATTGTTGTGATTAATGCATCTGGAAATGCAGCGTACAAAACAAGAGCAGTACTTTTAACATCTTCACCCCAGCTACCATCAGCTCTTTGGTGATTTTCTAACCATGTTATTCCATTTGTAACTTCATCAGCATAGTCTGGATTTTCTTTTAATGCAAGAATAGCAAATGCTGTATCTAAAGGATTTTTATTCCAGCTTCCATCAGGTTTTTGCAACTTTTTTAAATTTTTTAAATATTCCTCATCGTTTGTTAAAAGGTATAAAATAGAGTTATCCAAAACTCTACTTTCATCATAGTTTTCTTTGAGATAGAGGTTTACATTAGATTCACTGTTTAATTCTTTAAGAGCCCATCCACCATATAAACTTGCTTCAACATTGCAAGACTTACGAAATCTCATACCAAAACAACCGTTGTTTATTCTTAATATTGCAGAAGTTCCCCTCACGCTTTCTAAAAGGTAATAAGTATTGCCTTCCTTGTACAATAAGGTTATTATCGCATCAGGTAAATCGCAGTCAATTTCTATTACTAAAGAAGGATTTCTATCAACAAGATTCGTTCTTTGTAAATGTCTATTCAAATTCAGGAATGTTGTGTTCCCGTGATCTGGAAAATAACCCTTATTCACTTTTATCTCCACATCTCTTATTATCTCATTTAATGTATAAGAAATCGTACATTTTCCCTCACCAGAGGTTGAAATCTGCAATAACCAATCACCAACCTTTAATCCTGCAGACTGGGACTGAACCAACCAATTTTCGATTTCGCTTATGTTTTCATAACCCATCAAATTAAGTGCAATTGCTACCATTGCTGTATCTTTCACATTACATCGCTGAGGCCAACAATTAAGCTTTTCATTCCTTTTGGACATCAACCAATCGTAAATATCTCCTGCTGTAACTGTGTCGCCGTATGTATTAAATGTTAATAAAGCTAAAGCGGTGTCAAAAACATTGCCGTATGCTTTTTCACTATCATAGGTTTTAACTAACCAGTCATATGCTCTTTGTTCACTAAAATTCGCAACTGCATGAACACTAGGAATTAACAGGAACGAAACAAGAAATACAAAAAATAGAACCTTTTCTCTCATAAAAATTCCTAATATCAATTACTTTAAAAACTTTTCTGTATTAAAAATTTACATGAAAATTTCAATACCAAATGTGAAAGATTTAAAGTTTTTGGCCAAAGGAAAAAGGGCTGTTGTTTATAAAGGATTTCTAAATGGGATTCCTGTTGTAGTTAAAAAAGAAAAACCTGATATAAAGGCAAAAGGAAGAATTAAAAA
Organism: Candidatus Woesearchaeota archaeon; assembly: GCA_017608525.1. GTDB lineage: Archaea > Nanobdellota > Nanobdellia > SCGC-AAA011-G17 > GW2011-AR17 > JAFCFS01. Next base: position 55,793 of record JAFCFS010000001.1, read on the forward strand.
TGAAGCAAGATGGCTCAAAATTCTCAACAAATACCAAATTGGTCCAAGATTGTATTTTTCTGGTAAGGATTATGTTGTTTGTCAATTTATAGAAGGTGATACAATATTAAGATGGATACCCAAAAGCAAAAAATCAGAAATCAAAAAAATCATAATAGAGGTTTTGGAGCAATGCAGGATACTAGATCAGCTTGGTATTAATAAAAAAGAACTTCACAGGCCATTAAAGCACATAATTATAAAAAAACATCCAGTAATGATAGATTTTGAAAGAACATACAGAACAAAGAGGCCAAAAAATGTTACACAATTCTGTCAATTCATTTTTTCTATTTCAAACATACTAAAGGAAAAGGGAATCAAAATAGATAAAGAAAAATTAAAAAAATTATTGATTAATTATAAAAAAAGAATGCGTGAAAAAGACTTCATTAAAATAATTTCTTTCTTTAAAAAAATTTGATATAGGAAGATTTTTATAGGAATTTTCACTAATTCATTTTGATGAAAATTAGGAATCTACTTTTGATTATATTTGTAATTTTCCTTTTTACTCTTGCATATGCACAAGAAAAAAAATATGTAGTTATAGAGTTCGAAAGCTTTGGAGGCAATAAGACGGTAACTATCAATTTAAAAGAAATATTTGGGAAGAGTTACTATTTTGTTCATAGCGAAACTGAGCATGTCGACATTAAAATCAATATTGGGGAGGGTACTGCAGTATTAAAGGCGAAAGATCCTAGATGGAAAGGAAAAGAAAGGGTAGTTTTTGCAATAAATAAAAAGGCCCTCGAAGAGGCTCTTTTAATAGAGGGCCTAAAAAAACAACCTGAAAAGAAAGAAAAGAAGGTTGGGAAAGAAGAGGTTCCAAAGTTAAAAATCGATGTTGAAGATGTAATCCATGCACTGGAGCCGATCCTAAAAAAAAGCTTTATTGGGATACTGCATGACATACCGCTGGTTGATGCAAAAATATATGCTTATAAAACAAACGATTCATTAATTCTTGACCTAAACAGAGAAATAATCATGAATATAAGCTTTGCACAATTTGGTTACAAACCGACTATTAAATTAAACATAACTTTGAATAAAACGGGCTTGGCCCCCCCCAAATACGAGCCAAAAGATACTGAAAATTATTATCTTGCAGTTGTTATCTTCCTTACAATTACAGTAATTGGATTTTATTTAAAATTTGGAGAAAATCTATTCCCAAAATTCAAAAGGAGAAAAAAAGAACTCAAGGAAGAGAAGTTGTTGGAGCATATTAAAATTCAGAAAGAGAATATAATCGGAAAGATAAAAGCTTTGAAAGGTGAAAAAAATATTGAAAGGGCATATAAAAGTGCTGTTAAATCAATGAACGATTTCTTAATAGAGTTTTTAAAGCTGAAAGATTTGACGAACAAAGCCGTAATTTCAACAATGAAAAAGAAAAAGTATCCGCAACAATTAATAGATGAGGTTAGGTCATATTTAAGAAAGTCCCAAAAGCTTTATAGCCCTGAAGGTGTAAATAAAAAAGATCTAGACGAACTATTGGAAAAAATAGAAGACATAGTTAAAAAAATCTAAAATGAGATTAATTATCTTTTTGTTTTTGCTATTTATTGATCTTTGTCAAAGTGCAAAAGCGGAAACAATTTTAATTTTTGGAAGAGAATACTCAATTGTTGTTCTTGTACCATTCATCCTAATTATTTTATCTTTTGCATTTCTTACTTTTATCCAATTGAAAAGAAAAAAGGAAAAAATTATTGAAATTCTGAAAAGTTTTCTGGCTTTATTCATTGCTATTCATGGAGTAGTTGAAAAACTTGGTATTAGGAAGATCTTTGAATATTTGAAAGAAAAATTGCCAAGAAAGGAGAAAAAAATCATTGTTGAAGAAAAACCGAAAAAAGTTATAGATTATGAAAAAGAGGTGGGAAATATTAGAAAAGGGATTAAAAGACATAGCCCAATGGTTAGCTTCGAAAAAATTGCAAAACTTTCAAGAGATTTCTTCAAGGAATATTTAGGAATAGAATACGAAGCTACTTATGAAGAACTTGAAGAAAAATTGCGTGAAAGAAATAAAAAAATGGCTGATTTTGTTAGAGATATTTCATTCATAAAATACAAAGGAAAAAATATCACGAGGGGGGATGTAAGAAAACTACTAAACGATTTTGAGAAATTTGTTACAAAAAAAAGAAAGAAAAAAATTGGTGTTACAAAGAAAGGAATATTACAAAGAATAATAGAGGAGGATAAAAAAATACTCCTAGCAATAAAAGATTTAATAGAGGGTGCAAAGGAGAAAGATAAACTTAATAGGCTAAACAAACTTCTCATTGAGGAAAGAATAATACTAGCGAGAGATTTCAGGAAAGTTAAAAGTGCCTATAGAAAAATTCTAAGATTGTACTCCAGATTAAATGAAGAAGAGAAGAAGAAAATCTTCCCAAAGATAATAGAATTTTACAAATTTATAAGTGTTCATCCAATGATTACAGAAAAGCAGAGAAAGGATTTAGAAGTTTTCATGAAAAAAATAAGCAAAGAGGGAAACTTTAGTTTTCTCTCAAAAATTAAGGAAGCTGTTCTTAATGAAGAGAAAATTATAAGCGAGAAAGTTATGGAAAGAATAGATAAACTTCATGAAGAAGAAAGAAAGCTCTTGGAAAAAATATCCGAGCTGTCAAAAAAAGAAGGTGCAAGAATTGAACTTTCTGAAAAATTGGAAAAAGAAATTGAAAAATTAATAGAACTTGGAAAAAAGGCATTGGAGGAAGGAAAGAAAGAGAAAGCAGAAATACATTATAAAAAAATCAAAGAGCTATATTACAAACTCAAGAAAGAAAGCAGGGAGAAGATAAAAGATAAAATAAATAGATTTGTTGAATTATTTTCTAAATAGCTTTTTCTTCTTGAATGCTTTAAATGCATAATTTACAGGATTCTTAAATACTGCACATTCTTTATTTGCATCACATATTCCCATATCTTTGTAGTAAGAACTATTGCTGCAATTCGGTGGCAAAAGTTTGTTTTTCTGTTGTTTATGCCATCTCAACTGGGCAGCTATATAACCCTGTTTCAGCGGAGGATTGTTTTTGCTGTTCCATTCCCATACTAATTTTTCTATAGACCCAAAATCCCAACCAACGCTTCTTAAAAAATTTATCAGAATGAACAAGCTCCTTTTTCTTCCATCATTTAAACCAGCTGCAAGTATTTTTTTAATGCATGGTGGAAAAAATTTTTCACCTATTGCACTCTCTGGAATGAAACTTTTTTTCTCAATGTTGCTTAGTACGGGTTTATCAATTTTCTTAAGTGTGTCAAATGCCTGTATTATCAACTTTTTTGCCTCCTCCAGTTTTGTACTTTTTGCATCAAGAAACTTCAGATTTGCATCGACATTTTCAGGAAGGGCCATTTCTCTCTTAAAATTTTTAATCTTCTCAGGATCAATAGGCAAGCTAACTAACCCGCTTTTTTCATGGAGCGAATAAGGACACCTGTATAAATGCCTACTAGAAATAAGAATAGTGTCTATTTCTATTACACTAAATGGGTCAAAGTTGCCGTTTGGAAAAATTTCTTCTTCCTTTTTTCCTGTGTCTTTTAGAATGCTTTCAATATCAACCTTCTTCATTATAAGTTTTGAAAGACCTTCCCTAACAAAATTTTTTAGATAAAGAGATATTATTTTTGGACCATCTGGAAAAAGCAATCTTGTTTCAACACCATTAACTTCTGGAGGAAAAGCCTCAAAAGGAACTGCAATATGAAATCCCTTATTCCCGCTAAATTTACAACTAATGTTTTCCACGCCAAAAAATCTTAATGCTTCAACAAGAATCTCCGCTGTCAGTTTTGCACAATCCCATATTTTCGTATCTATATCCAAAACAAGATCCCACCCAACCCTCATATCATCGAGTTGTTTTTTACTCATTCCCGACCTCAATTCTAAAGGATTTGCCCACTTCTCTTCAGAAACATGGAATGATGTCGCACCCTGCTTAACAAACTCCATTATATCTGCTTTAAAATTCAAAACATCAGGCCTTCTAAAATTCTTCCCAAAAAACATAATCCCAACTTCTCTGTTCTTGGAGGAAAATAAAATTGCTTCTTGTATTTCAGCCCTCGAATAATAATCCATTACATACTTTTGGTTAATCATGAATTCAAAAGAAATATCTTGGTATTTAATTTTATCGTTATTTTTTCAGCTTCTCTATCTCCTCTTGTAAATCCTTAACTTTAATCGCCTGCCTTTGCAACTCCATTTCCAGCCTAACCAGCAAATCATTTAATTCACGAATCTGCTTTTCTATAAACTCCCTTGCTTCCTGAACGCTTTTAACCACTATAATGTTTGAACCAACATTTATAAGAATCTCGTCATTTTTCTTTAATTTTGTTTTAATATAGAGCCCGCCACCTATTTGCGATAATATCTCTGTTCCCTCCTCCAATTTTTCTATTTCTTCCAGAGAATTTTTTATAGTTTTCAAGGTTATAATTTCTTGATCTATAACGCTTAGTTCATTGTTTATTAATCTCATCTGTTCTTTGTGGGTTAGCAATTCTGCTTTTTTCTTTTCTATACTCATTTTTTACTTTCCCTTTTTTCTTTTGGTTTTTCTTGTTTTTTTGCTTCTTTTTCCTTTTTCTTGATTTTTTTCTTCACCTCAATTCCAGCTTTTTTCATTGCTTTGAGAATTTCTTCTGTTGTGGCATTTTTTTTGATTTTTAGAACTTTATCGGTAGGTTCTATATGCCTTATGTTACATTTTCTTCTTCTAACATTGCCGTCTATTAAAACATATTTATCGTTTAAAACATCAACAACAACTGCAATTTCCCCTGCATCTCTTCCTGCTATTTTAACACAAACTCTACCTATCTCTATCATTTTAAAATAGAAATAAATGAGCTGTTTATAAAATTTTTGGAAATCGTTGTTTAAAGCTTTTAAAAGATTTTTTATTCCCTTTGTATATGTCTATAAGGAAAATGTTGATTACAGTAATTTTTTTAATTCTGATTTTAGAATTAAAGTTCGGACTCTTTCATAATTTTTCAAAAAAATCTAGTGCCTTAGTTATTAAAGTTATAGATGGAGACACAATTGTTATAGAAAGTGGAGAAAGAGTAAGGTTATTGGGTATAGATGCCCCAGAAAAAGGTGAAAATTATTACAAGGAAGCAAAAGAAAGGCTGGAAGATTTAATTTTATTTAAGAATGTAACTCTAGAAAGTTATGGAAGGAATAGAGACAAATATGGAAGATTATTGAGATATATTTGGGTTAATGAAGAGAACATTAATATCAAAATGATTAAAGAAGGATTTGCATTTCCATATATAGAAAAGAACACAAAATATAAGGATGAATTAATTTATGCCGCAAAAACAGCAATGCTCAATAAATCTAATTTATGGAAAGCTAGAAAAAAATTTAAACGCTAGGAATATTAAAGATTTTATGGAAAAAGAAATAACTAAATATGCTTTGCTTAATGCTATTAAATTTGATGGTAAGGCCAATCCTGGTGCTGTGATGGGAAAGCTCATTTCTGAACATCCGGAATTAAAACAAAATGCTAAAGAATTAAGCAAGAAAGTTTTGTCCATTGTTAAGGAAATAAACAAACTAAGTCTAGGAGAACAAAAGAAAAAATTTTCAGAACTTTTTCCAGAATATAAAGAAAGAAAGAAAAAAGAGAAAGAGAAAGATTTGCCTCCACTAAAAAAAGTTAAGTATGGTAAAATAGTTACGAGAATTGCTCCTGAGCCAAGCAAACACATACACCTTGGCCATGCTTTAAGCTTCGTAATTAACTATTACTATGCAAAAAGGTATGGAGGAAAATGTATACTAAGATTCGAAGATACAAATCCAGCAACTGCAAAAAAAGAATTCTACAAAGAAATAGAAAAAGACATAAAGTGGTTGAAAATAAATTACGATAAAAAATTGATTGTTTCCAACCACATGCCAATTTTTTATAAATATGCAAAAAAATTGATTGAAAAAGGAAATGCATATGTTTGTTTCTGTCCAAAAGAAAAAATGGACAGGTTTAGACAGAAAAGCATGATTTGTGATTGCAGAGAAAATTCTGTTGAAAAAAACTTAATCGAATGGAAAAAGATGTTATCAAAAAAATACAAGGAAGGGGAATGTACATTGAGATTGAAGGGAATTATGGATTCTTTTAATGCTGTAATGAGAGACCCTGTTATATTTAGGATATGCAAGGAAAAACACCCAATTCAAGGGAAAAAATATGCTGTGTGGCCAATGTATGATTTTGAAAATGCAATTGAAGACTCGATTAATGGGGTAACACACATTTTTAGAAGTTCAGAATTCGGAACGATGAGGGTTGAGCTTCAAAACTATATAAAAGAATTACTAAATTTGAAAAAGCAAGAAGTTGTTCAATACACAAGATTTAATGTAATCGGTGCAATAACAAAAGGGAGAGAAATAAGAAAATTAATTAAAGAAAAAAAGGTTATTGGTTGGGACGATCCTAGGCTAGTAACGATAAAAGCTTTGAGAAGAAGAGGAATACAACCTGAAACATTTCACGAATTGATTAAGGAAGTTGGTATAAGCCTTTCTTCGAAGAATATAGATTTCAGTTTGGTCGCTTCGATAAACAGAAAAATTTTGGATCCAATAACTCCCAGGTATTTTTTCGTTGCTAACCCAAAGTTAATAAAGATTAAAAATGCACCAAAAATGGTAGCGGAAATTGAAGTGCATCCAGACAAACCAGAAATGGGAAAAAGGAAACTTATAGCTCATGACAAATTTTATGTTTCTGATGACATAAAAAAAGGAAAAATATACAGACTAAAGCACCTTTTTAACTTTAAAGATTTTAAATTCATTTCAACAGATTATATACCACAATTAAATGCTGAAATAATACACTGGTTGCCGGCAGACAAAAAACAATTAGTTAAAGCAGAAATTCTTATGCCGGACTGTAAACTTATAAAAGGATTTGCTGAAAAATCTGTAAAAAGACTTAAGATAGGAAGCATAGTCCAATTTGAAAGATTTGGTTTTTGTAGACTAGATAAAAAATTAAAAAATTCTTTGAGATTTTGGTTTACTCATAAATAATTGGTCTATAAACGCATAAAACAGAATAACATTTCTCTAAACGAAATCCCTCAATTAACTTTTCTTGATTCTCTAAAACCAATAGCAATTTTTCTCTTTTTAAATTGATTGGGGTTCTTTTAAGTTTCCCTTCTAATTCTAAGATTTTGTAGGAATGTTTTTTTGGTTTGCTACTTTTGGTTTGCTACCAATTTTGTATTTAACAAAGTATGTTTTATTTTCTTTTAGCATCTTGTATTCCTCTAGCCAAATCAAATAAGGGTCATTTTTATCCCAAGATAAAGATGCTATTCTTAAAGCTGAATCAGTTACTATTTGATCATCTTTAGTTAAATTAAAGTCCTTTTTGATTCTATTGAAATCTTTTAATGCTAAAGCATCATTGTTCATCTCAAAATAGGGAAAAACAAGAAGTAGAATTATTGGTAGTGAAAGAAGACAAGTCAAAATTGTTTCTTTTTTCTTGAAAATAGTCGACAGCAATAGTGCTATAAATGGAGAAACCAAAAGAAAATATTTAAATATGCCTCCTCTCACTAAAATTATTGCACTTGAAAGAAAAACAAACAGAATTTCTTTAAAATATTTTTTCAAATCAATTTTGTAAATTCTAAAAAATAAAGGAGTAATTCCTATTAAAAACAAAATCCATGCACTAGGCCTAAATAAACCCTGGGAAAAGGACCAAGAAGCTTGTTTTGCTAACTTAAAAAAAACAACAAAATTATTTCCAACATATCTAATAAGAGAATAGACACAAAGACCAAAAAGATATTGATCGAGGATGAGCCTTGGTAAAAAGCCAATCAAAAATGCAAAAAAATAGATAAAGATTGTATAGAATTTTTTATTAAAAAAGAAAAAGAGAAGAAATATAATTAACAATATGAAACTTGCTGTATAAAATGCACAACTTAAACCAAAGAATAATCCAGAAAAAAACAGCATCTTGAAGTTTTTCCTTTTTTGAAAATCCTTAAAAAAATAATATGCAAGAAAAAGGAAAAAGGATGAAGGGAGAATAGGAGAAATCAGTACAGAAAGATGCCAGGTCAATGGGGAAAAAATAAAGATTAAATATGCTTTTTTATTTTTAAACAAAAGCAAGAGAAGCAAAGCTATTAATATAAGCCATAGAGTATTCAATAATTTCAAAGTTAGAATATTTGGAAAAAATCTTGTTAGTAGCGAAAGGAAAAATGGATAAAGAGGAGAATGCGTTAAAAAAACTTTAACATTTCCCATTCCTGCTAACTCTTTTGTGAATGATATAAACTCATGCGTATCATGAAAGGATATCCTTGTAGAGAATACCGAAAAAAGAAAAAGCAAGATAACAAATGTGATCGTAGCATACAAATATGAAAAATTTTTAAGTTTAAGTTTCATTTATTCTTTTTCGCTCTTCAAATTTTTTAAATTTTTTCAAAAAACATTTAAATACCTAAGTAAAGAGAAGATAAAAAGAATGGACGTTATCGAGAAAAGAAAAAGAGTTATTTTGGGGTATTTAAAAAATAATTTTAACTATTTGATATGGATAGTGTTTTTTCTGATAACATTTTTTGGAATGTATATTAGAACAAGAAATTTAAAATTACTTAAAGACGTAACAACAAATGATTATATTCCATTGGCCCTAGATCCATTTGCTTTTCTAAGATATGTAAAATATATTGTTGCTCATGGAAAATTAATGGCTGTAGACACTTTAAGATATTATCCCTTAGGTTATTCAAATCTCCAGGAATTTAGCTTTTTATCCCATTTTATTGCTTACCTATACAAAATATGGCACTTAATTGACCCAAGTGTTACTGTAGCTAAAGTTCATGTGTTATACCCTCCAATTGCTTTTGGGGTTGGGTTAGTATTTTTCTTTTTATTAGTAAAAAAGATATTTAACTGGAGAGTTGCCATAATGTCCTCAACTATTCTCTCTGTTATTCCAACTTATTTGTACAGAACAATGGCCGGTTTCTCAGATAAGGAACCATTGGCTTTAGCCTTTATGTCTGCATCTTTTTATTTTTATGTATCTTCAATTAAGAGTGAAAAAATAGTTAAAGCAATAATCTTTGGTTGTTTATCTGGTTTATTTACCGGATTTATGGGTTTGGTTTGGGGTGGTGTTAAATTTATGTTTTTAATATTTGGAACATTCGCAATTTTGGCAATAATTTTTGATCTTTTTGAAAAGAAAGATATTTTTTCTTATCTCGGATGGGGCTTCTTTACAATAATAACCCTTTACATTGGCTACCCAAATAGATACAATTTCTCAACATTTGCCTTTTCATTAACAACAATTCCAATGATTTTTGCTTTTTTAGTTTGTTTAATTAAGCTATTAATTTTTGATTTAGATAGCTTAAAATCCAAAGAAAAACTAACCAAAAGATTGCCTTCAGGAATCCTCTCCGTAATCTTAGCATTTGCTGTAGTTTTTATTTTCTCCATTTTTTACGATCCATCATTTCTTTTTGGCAAATTTCATGATGTATTTAATCAACTTATTCACCCGTTCCAATCAAGATGGTCTTTAACTGTTGCAGAAAGCCACCAACCTTATTTTAAGGATTTAATTCACCAGCTTAATTGGAAATTTACTTTATTTATGTTGTTTGGAGGAGGATTTTTGTTTTTCGATATGCTTTCAAATTTGAAAAAGAAAAAGGCGATAAAAGGAGTAATTTTATTTGTATGTTTTGTTATATTGTTCGTTCTAAGCAGATATTCAGGATCTTCTACAATTTTTAATGGCAAGACTTTCATTTCAAACTTTTTTTACATCGGCTCTATATTGGGAATTTTTGGTTTTTCAATTTTCTATTTGTTGCGTTCTTTTTATAAAGAAAAAGAAACCTACAGTGCTTTAACAAAGTTGAAACCATCGTATCTTTTTGTTTTTATTTGGTTCTTTTACATGCTACTTGCAACAAGAACAGCCATTAGACTTTTCTTATTGTTTGCGCCTATTTTCTCCATCTTTTTTTCTTTTGCAGTAGAATTTATATTTAAAAGTTCATTCAAAATCAAGGACAAATCGATTAGGGTAATATTATGGATTTTCATCAGTATAATGTTTATATTATGTTTTGTAAATTATTCTAAAGCAGCATTATCTATGGCTCCACACACAGGACCAAGCTATAACCAACAGTGGCAAATTGCTATGAAATGGGTAAGGGAAAATACGCCTAAAGATGCTGTTTTTGCACATTGGTGGGATTATGGTTATTGGGTACAAACTGGAGGAGGAAGGGCAACATTAAGTGATGGTGGAAATGCAAGAGGTGCAATAAATCATTTTATTGGAAGACATGTTTTAACAGCACATAGCGAAACAGAAGCCCTAGAATTACTTAAAGCCAATAATGCGACACACTTACTTATTATAAAAGATGAAATTGGAAAATATCCTGCTTTCTCTTCCATAGGTGCAGATGAAAATTATGATAGGTACTCTTGGATATCTACTTTTGTTTTAAGTCCAAGAGACATTCAAGAAAAAAGAAATGAAACTATTTATGTTTACAGAGGAACAACACCATTAGATGATGATTTAATTTACAAGGATGTCATATTTCCAGCTAGATCTTCCGGGATAGTAGGCTTCATGGTTCCATTTATAAATGCTAAAAATAAAACCTTAAAAGAATTAATACGACAACCAACAGCAGTTCTCGTTTACAATGGAAAACTCACCTATGTACCTTTGAAATACGTTTTTATTGAAGGAACAGAACTAGAATTTGAAAAAGAAGGCTTGCCTGGAACTTTAATGTTTATCCCATCTATTAGTGGTGGAAAAGTAAATCCAATCGGAGCTGCCTTATACCTTTCTCCTGAAGTAAGACAAACATTATTTACAAAATTATTTTTATTTGGAGAAAAATCAAAATATTTCAAGCTTGTTTATACAGATGAAGAACAAATGCCTCTAGCCTTGTATGAAGGAACATTGATCGGTCCATTAAAAATTTGGGAAATCAGCTATCCCGACAATTTAACAATACCCCCGGAATATTACGGAACAACATTACCAAACCCAAATGTTACAAAAGTAAGAGAAGAATTTTACTGAAATTTTAAATAAAATGGAAAAAAAATATATTGAAGAGTATATCAATTTGGAAAAAAAAGGATTTTGGTTTAAAGCTAGACGAGAACTAATACTTGGTCTTATAAAAAATAATAAAAAAGATATTAAAATTTTAGATATCGGATGTGCTGGTGGGGTTTTATTAAAAGAACTAAAAAAATATGGATTTTTAAACCTTTATGGTATAGACATCGAAGAAAAGTTTGTTAAATTATCTAAAAAAATTTGTAAAAATATTTTTCTGGCTGACGCTGGACATTTGCCTTTCAAAGACGATTATTTTGATATAATTATTGCTTCAGATATATTAGAACATTTAAAGAATGACAAAAAAGCATTAAAAGAATGGTGTAGGGTTCTCAAAAATGGCGGAAAAATCATTTTTGGTGTTCCAGCATTTAATATCTTGTGGAGCTACCATGACATAATTAATTGTCATAAAAAAAGGTACAGAAAAAAAGACATTTTTCAGGCAGTTCCAGAAAATCTAAAAGTTGTTAAATTATTTTATTGGAATATGTTATTTTTCATTCCAACACTTTTCTACAAATTAAGTTGGAAAGTTTTTAATATCAAAAAAACTCATGTATCTTTTTTTAAAAACAAGCGGATAAATAGATTTTTGACGCTTCTTATGAAAATTGAGAATCTTTTAATTTTAAAATTAAAACTCTTTCCTCCGCTGGGGGTAAGTCTAATTGGAGTACTTAAAAAGATTTAATCAGTGGTTAATATACAACAACAATCTTATTGAATTAAGAATTGGATATACCTAAAAGTGAAATTATATTTTAAAAAGACATAGTTTTCCTTTTTGAGATTTGTATGTTAAGCAATTTTCCAGAAAAGAACATTGTTCATTTCCACATGTTATTAGCTCCTTTATTTTTAACGAATTCATTTAACTTTTCACAATCTCTTTTTTTAAAACTGTTTCGTAAAGTGTCTAATTTATTTTTTTGCAGAGGTGTTGTTTGTGAAGGATACCACCCATCTGCGCAAGATAAATTATAATATATTGAACCATAACATATAATCGCTCTTTGATAAAGTGTTTTAGGAAATTCGCCTACAACAGCATAGGGTGAACTCACATTTTCCAGTATTAAAAGGCTTTCTTCTTCTTCAGGTGTTGGCTTAATAAAAAAAGGCGTGTGATAACAACTTACAATTACAAATAAAATTGGTATAATAATGATAGATATGTTGTAAAACAAATTTAATTTGTTGGAAAGTATTTCTTTATTTATGGAAAAATAAAAGAAAATTGTAAAAAAACCTATAAACTGAATTATTGGATCGGGATAAAGGTGCTTTAATATTGGAAAGAAAACTATTAACCTAGTTAGATAAATAAAATTAAAAAATAAAACTGGAGAAAAGAAAATAATTTTTTCTCTCCTGATTTTCTGCTTTAGAGTTGAAATATAAACTATAAAAACTATTAACATTGCTATAGAGATTATTATCCCACTTATGTTAACAAACCTAAATCCTCCACTAAAATCCAATGTCCATCTAGAAAATTGCAATTTACTTATCAATAAATATGGTGCTCTTTTTAAAAAAGTATAAAGCCATGGAAATGACAAAATAAATCCGCAGAGTAAGGCGAAACAAATTAATGATACTTCCTTAAACTTTTTTTTAATTAATTTCACCAAGACCAAGCCGATTACAGGAAAAGCCAAAAGTACAGTTTCTGGTTGGTGAGATAATACTGTCATTGCTATCGGTATAGAAAGAAGAAAAATATATTTATTCACTGTTTTCTTTTCATAGTGTAGAATTATAGCAAAAGCAAAAAAGAAAGCTATCCAAGCAAACATTTGTGGAAGTCTCATTTGCCTAATATAATCTCCAACTACCATGGGGCTAGCGAAATAAAATAAATAAAAAGTTATTGTTTCCAATTTTGAAAAATTCTGGACATTTCCAATAAACCAAAAAATAATAAACCCTAAAATGTACATCAATATTAAGCTTATGAAGGTTGCTGGTTTAACATCCCCAAATAATTTATAAAATGGATAAGTAAAGATAACCCAACCAGGAGCAAAAACATCAAAGGTAACAATTCCTTCCGGATAATACCAGTCAAAAATCAATTTATGGTAGCCATACTTATCGAAAAAATGCAACATTGTCATATAACTAGAAATATCGTTTGTGTAATCTAAAGGGAATGTATTTATGATTTGGGATTGGTCAATCAGCCTATAAGCTAAATATGAAAATAGAATGATGATAGCAA
>JAFCFS010000055.1 GCA_017608525.1 Candidatus Woesearchaeota archaeon
TGATGATATTTTAAATCAGAAAAATGTTGAAAGCCTATCTTTCTGATAGTGGCTATTCTGTTAATGGAGCTTCTAATTAAAAGATGCGCTTAAAATAGCGAAGAAAGTTCAGCCGCCCCTGATTATATGGATATTGTTATGACTCGGAAAAGGTATGTCAATGTCAAGATGGAGATTAGGTAGCTAATATCCTTAGAAACGAGCCAGATACAAATCATATCCAAATATTTTTCCTATGCGGTCTTGTAACAAAAGATGATGAGAAGTGCACGACAAAGAAAGATGTTACTTGTCTTCTGGCCAAGCCATTCGCGAAAAAAGAATTACACGTAACGCACCCTCTCCATCTGAAGGAAGTATTCTCTCTATTCCACTCTCACATTCCAAGCCCTCTATCTGAAAATAATATTTATGCATAGAGGTACATTTTTATGTTACCATTAACACCGTATCGCCCTTGGACTCTATTTTACGCAATTCTATGTAGCATAGCTTTCATATTGTCAATTTTGGTTAAATTAAAATGTACCTTTGTCCTTGAAATTCCTAAATCTATTATTTATTCAATCATAATATATGTTTTAGCTTAAGAACTTTTCTTCTATTTAGACAGATAATAAGGAAGTTTTTAGTAGGAAGTATTAGAAAAAGCCTGCTTTTTTTGTTGGATACCCATCATAAATTTCTTTAACTTTCCCACCAAATCCTACATTTACTTTCATTCGCCCATTATAATCTATCGTATATTTTATAATTAATTTTTTATATTCTTTATGTTTTTCCCCAGATAAAGATTTTGATTGGAGACATTTTCTTTCAAGATTTTTGGGATTTTCAGTGTGCAAATAAATCTTAATCTTATTCCAATTAAGAGGAATGCTTTTTACTCTTTCATGTTCTGCTTTTGTATTAGCTTTATATAAAATATATGATTTATTTAAGTTATTATCTATTGTCAATATTATGTTTACAGGTAGCGTATATTCTAAGAAACTAATGAATTTTTGAGATGGAATAGACGCTCCTAATCCTGTCGCTATTAATTTGGAATCATCTTCAAAAAACGGTAAACATGAATTCTCAAATTTTACTTCTTTGATTTGAGAATTCTTGAACAACTCTTCTATTTTTCTTTTTATAATTTTTATATTATTTCCACCGCCAGTGAGTAATATAGTATTGATTTTTCCTAAGAAATCGGGGTCTATCTCGATTAAAAAATCTCTTATTTTAGCTATAATTTCTTCAGTTTTTTGAGAAAATCTCATATTTAATTCTTCTTCGTTTATTTCAAAAGGTCCTTTCATTTCTCCGTTGACCTCTATGGAAAATGTCCTTTCCCATTTACCGGATTCCTTTTCCTCTTTCATCTCTTTAGATTTTTTATTTAATCTTAAAGGATTTATCTTTTCTATATTTATTTTTTCTGCTAATAATTTGGATACCATAAGTTCTTTTATGATAATATCATAATCATCTCCTCCTTTCGGAAATGATGTTTTTCCATATATACGCACTTTATTACCAAATTTTTTATATAAAAGAAGATCTGTAGTTCCTCCTCCAATATCAATCACCATACAATATCCTCCAGGCATTTTCTCCATTTCTATATAATTTTCTAATAGGGCAGCTGTTGGTTCTTCCACTACAGTTAGATTAATTTTTTTAGCTTTTAACCTCCCAAAGACTTGTTTAATTGCGGGTTTTATTTGATTTTCAATGAATCCGCCAAGTTTTGGCCCCACTCTATGTAATAGGACAGGAAATGTCACTTTTATTTCGGATAATTCCCACAAAATATCCTTAAGAAATTGTTCATTATTTAGTTCTAATTTAATTTTTGTGAATACTTCATGCATAAACCTTTGGTAAAGAAAACGAGGGCTAAATTCACAACCTTCTATTTCAAAATTTCTTTTTCCTTGATTACACCATAATGGATTATTGTAATTTTTCAAATTTAAGCAATCCTCTTTTCTGACAGGAAACTGTCCATAAGCTAACTCACAAAAAAGGCATCTCTTTAATGAAAACAGCAATTTTTCCTTATCTAATGGAGAAATTTCGTCTTCTAATTTACCTATCTCTAAGATGAAGTCTTTAGGATTTTTTATAAATATGGTAGAAGGTATAGCATATTGTTCGTATATATTCCCAATCTTTAAGACTTTTTCTTCCCCTACTATTTCTTCTTCATTTTCCATATATCGAATAGAAGCTATTGTTTTTGTAGTACCAAAATCTACCCCAATCAAAACTTTTATCATATTATTTTTGCTCCTTATTAATTTTTTTTACTAAAGCTTTCTTTATAACCACTGTCCTTCCATTATTATTTATGTAATCTCTAACAATTGAAGGTCTGACAATTTTAACCTTTTTAACTTTATTTGATTCACCAATTAACTCATGTCTGGAAGGATCATATAATTGTTCAGAACCTTCTTCCTCAAATTCTCTTACATTGTATTGATTAAAAATTGTTTTGCAGTTTTTTTTGATTCTCTCTAATGCATCTTTTTTATTAAATTCCCATGAGAGTTGCTTCGTTTCTTGATAAATTTCCCATAATTTCTCTATTATCAAGTCAATCTTTTTGTTCATCTTTTGAGTTACATAATAGAAAACTTCTTCTTTTGCCTTTTTAATAGTTTCATCTAATCTTCTTTTTTTGTAATCTACCCAAAAATCCCTAGCGCGTTCCAGCTCTAATTCTTCCAATTTGTTTATCGTGAGTCTTAATTTGTTCTTAAGTTCTTCTATTTCACCTTTTTTTTCTTTCCTTATCTGGGATATTTCTTTGTCCTTTTCCATATCCTTTTCGGTAATAATAATATTTTTTATACTATTGATAAGTTTTACTAATTCAGATGGGCTAGCGAGTGCCATAATTCTTATAATATTTTCTTTAAACTCATCGCTCCATTTTCCCTTGGAACATCCTTCTGAATCAAGTTCTTCTGAAATTGTAAAATATTGAGCAATGTTACGGCTTTTTGATATTTCTCTATTTAGTCTTTCTTCTTCATGCAATTTACTTGACTTTATATATTTGATTAATTCTTTTATTGTACGTGTTTTATCTTGTTCCGTTATATTCTTTCCCTGTTCGATGAATTTTACCACTGCAATTGCAAATTCAAGATTTCCAAATTCAATATTTCCTGGTTTAAATAAAAAATTTAAGAACGTTTTCCATCTATCGCTGTCTAGAATGAAATCTAATATTCCGCTTATTTTCAAATAAAGGGATATTTTTGTATTACAAAAATTAAGTATATAATTTTCTAATCCCTCCGATTCATCATATATATTAATAGCTTCGATAAAAGAGTCCTTTTCTTTTATTAGGTGAACTAAATGTCCTTCTAAAAGAGCTAATTTTATTTTTTCTATCAGATTTGTTTCTCTCTTAGATACTAACTCTATTATATATGTCATCCAAGCTAAGAAGAAAAATTCCTCTCCATATTTTTTTTCGATCCATTTGTAAAACGAACTAAGAACCTGTTTTCTAAACCTATGTTTTTCTTCAAAAATTAAATAAACGTTATGATATAATTCGGCTAATTGCCTTTTCAAAATAATATTTTCTTTGGGGATTTTATCTATTTCTGAATTTAGATCATTAAAAAATGACTTTTTAAGATATTCTGTTACTGAATTTTGTCCTTCTAACTTAACTTTTTCTAGCTTTTTTAGAAATTTTTCAAAACTTAATTTCATTCTTTTTTATTTCTAGTTTTTTAAGTTTAAATCATACTGAAATTTTTTTCAACGCTACTCTAAAGTTTCGCGTTTTTTATTTTCTCCCCATCTTATCCACTCTCTGAATCTAAATTTGCCAAAAAAGGCAATTTTTCCCTTCTTTTTTTAAGTCTTAATCAACTGATAAACTGTAGAAGTAAGAATTAATTTAAAAGGAGGGGTGAAGGAATTAAATTATAAAAAAATACCCAACTGCCTCAGGAAATACAGGAAAGCAAGGGGCCTTAAGCAAAAGGAAGTTGCAGAGATTTTAGGTCTTAAGAGTGCCAGTTTGATCTCTCGATGGGAAAAGGGGATTAGTCTGCCAAATTCGATTAATCTTTTTAGATTGGCTGCATTGTATA
>JAFCFS010000015.1 GCA_017608525.1 Candidatus Woesearchaeota archaeon
TTCTTATAAAAATGTCTTGGAATTTAGGCATAAATCTTGGTATTGTGATGAAGTGTTTAATATGCTTAAAGATTACAATACTATATTCTGTGTTGTTTCAGCTCCTAGATTGCCAGATATATGCATTAAAACATCAAAGATCGCATATGTTAGATTTCATGGGGTAACTTCTTGGTATGATTATGACTACTCAAAAAATGAACTAAAATTTTGGGCGACAAAAATTAAAAAATTAAAAGCTAAAGAAATTTATGTTTATTTTAATAATGATTACAACGCATATGCAGTTAAAAATTGTAAATATATTAAAAAATTGCTGAGGTAGAAAAATTTATAAAAATAAGACAAATTGATTTATTGGGGGCGGATAGCTCAGCCCGGGAGAGCACTGCGCTGAAGACGCAGGTGTCGAGGGTTCAAATCCCTCTCCGCCCATCAACAAGTTGTGTGAATTATTGCTGCAACTTTTTTCTTTTTCGCTAAATCGTTAAATTTCTTTATGATATTATAAGTGTTGTCTTCGAAAAATTTAATCTTGTTTTCGCTAAGTAATTTCTTTGCTTCTTTAGTCAATTTTGCTACTCCGGAGGTGCCTTTCCCTATTAAAATGATGTCGGGATTTTCTTTTAAAACATGCATAATTTGCTGTCCTGTTATTTCATGGCTGTGTTCTCTTTCCTCAATCTTGCCTGAAGGCATAATGTAAACATCGTAGTTATAAGTTTTTTTATCAATTGTAATGGAGCCAAATTCGAAAGCATCTATGTGTGTCATGTTTTTAAATTGAAACTTGAAAATTTTAAATTTTTTTAACAAACAGAAAATTTAAATACGTTCCAATATTAATAATCACTATGATAAAGAATAAAAAAAGAGGAGCAATAGAACTTTCTATGACAACAATTATAGTAATCGTTATAGGGATAGCTTTATTGAGTTTTGGTTTGATGTGGATTAGTGGGTTAGGGAAAAAGATTAAATCGATGACTGAAACTGCATTTGGAAAAGCAGATGTAATGATTGGTGAAGTTATGGAGGGCGAGACAGAGGATATTTCTGTAAGTCCAGATAATGTTGATTTAAAAGCAAAAAGAGGAGAAAAAATAAGGGTGGACGTAATTGTTAATAACCTTGGCGAAAATGACATAAGTGGAAGTTTGAATGTTGAATGCGATAAGGGAATTGAACCAGAGTATCCAACAGCAACAAAAAAGGCAGAACCAGGACAAAATATAAAATGGCCATTAGTAATAAAGTACGATGGTGCAGGAAGGGGGAGCACAAAATTCTGTACAGTTACATTTGGCGATTTTTCAAAAGATTTAGTGGTTAATATTGTGTGATTAGATGAAGGATTTATTAGAAAGGTACAGAAGTTTAGGTATTAAAGTTAAAAAATTTAATATTAAGAAGTCTATTAGAATTACAAATAAAATTAAAGTTAGCAATTTAATTAATAGGCTCAAAAACAAAGGAATATTGTTGAAGAAAATAGGCTTTCTTGATAAAGGATTCTACGTTACAAAAAGTAGATTTTCGCTTGCCTCAACTCCAGAATATTTGCTTGGCTATTTTTTTATACAAGAAGCAGCATCCCAATTACCAGCAGAAATTCTTGAACCAGAAGGAATTGTTTTGGATATGTGTGCATCACCAGGCGGAAAAACAATCCAATTGGCTGAAAAAGCTAAAGTTGTTATAGCTTTAGAAAACCAACATAATAGAATTAAACCATTGTTAAATAATCTTGAAAGGGTGTCTGTTAAAAATTGCATTGTGTATAATATTGATGCAAGGAAATTTGAATTTAAGGTTGACAAGATTTTATTAGATGCTCCGTGTTCTGGGAACTTTATAATGGATAATAAATGGTTTAAGAGACAAACTGTAGAAAATTTCGAAAAAAATTCGGAATTGCAAAAAGAATTGATTTCTGCAGCCATTGGGAATTTAAAAAAAGGTGGCGAGTTAGTTTATTCAACATGTAGTCTTGAACCTGAAGAAAACGAATTTGTTATAGATTATGCATTAAAAAATTTTGATATCGACGTTGTTAAAATAAAATGTCCAGGTGATAATGCTTTTACTCGAATCTTTGGAAAAAAGCTGGACAAAAGGATAAGGTATTGCAAAAGATTACTTCCACATAAAACAAAAACACAAGGATTTTTTATAGCAAAGCTAAGGAAAAATGATTAAAAAATTTACTAAAAAATTTGGCAATGTTGAGTTGTTTTACACTAAAATAAATAATTCGTATTATTTGGTTAATAAGGATTTAATAAAACTAAGCAAAAAAATCAAATATAAACCAGAGTCCATTGGTCTATTTCTTGGAAAGGAAGAAAATGGAAGATTTACTCCAAGTTTAGCTTTGCTTGAAATTCTATCTAAAAAATCCAAGGACAAAATTTATGTTAAAGATATAGGAGAAATAGACTTTCTTTACGGAAAAGATCTTAGGGAGAGGCACATAATCAAAATTGAAGGAGAGATAAAAGACGGATTCCTTAAGTTTGTTCAAAATGAATACGATGAAAATCTCGGTTTGGGAAAAATTAAAATCAAAAATGGAAAAATTAAAATAAGAAACAAAATAGATAGAGGGGATTTTTTAAGAAGAGAAAGATAAATTTTTATATTAGTTTTCTTTTGGTAAAATAGAAAAATTTTTAAAGAGGCTTCCTAAACAAATTTTAAATAAAATGTCATCGATATTTGATATAAAACCCAATGTACTGATTAAAAAGGCTGCAGAGGAGCTAAAGAAAAGTAAAGAGGTTAGGGCTCCTGAGTGGGCTAAATTTGTTAAAACAAGTCCTGGAAACGAAAGGCCACCTGAGGAACCAGACTGGTGGTATATGAGGGCAGCTTCGGTACTTAGGAAAATTTGTTTATATGGTCCTATTGGTGTAAACAGGTTAAGGAAAAAATATAAAAAGAAAAAAAATAGAGGGCATAAGCCAGAAAGAGTTTACCTTGCTTCTGGAAAAATAATAAGAACAATTTTACAGCAACTCACTAAGGAAGGCTTAATAAAGGATAGCGAAAAAGGAAAGAAAGGCAAGGTAATTACTCCAAAAGGAATGTCCTTTCTGCATAAACTAGCAAAATGAATATCGAAGAACTAAAGAGAAGAAGGATGGAAGAATTAAAAAATCAAATTGCATTACAGAATGAGGAATTGCAACAACAAATAAGGGAACAAATTAGAATTCAGCAAGAAATTGAGTATATGGAAGAGCTAGCAAAAAAATATATGGAACCCGAAGCGATTAAAAGATACGGGAACTTGAAACTTGCGCATCCAGAAAAAGCACTACAGGTAATTGCTTTAATTGTTCAAGCAATACAAACTGGAAAATTAAATAAAAAAATTACAGATGCAGAATTTAAAGATATTTTAATAAGGATGGAGCCTAAAAGGAAGAAGTTTAAAATCGTAAGAAAATAAAAATGGCTAGGTATAAATCCTCCGGGAAAAAAACAAGGTTGGGTAAAAAGCTTGCTCAGACAAGATGGGCACCATTCTGGACAGTCTTAAAAATATACGGAAAAGGTAGGAGAGTACATCCAGGAAGACATACCGCAATAAAAAGAAGCTGGAGGAGAACAAAAACTAAGGCATAATGGCAGAAAAAAAAGCAGAGGAAAAAATTGTACTCGAAAGGAAATATACAATCCCGCTTAGGAAGGAATGGCTTAAGTCTCCAATCTATAGAAGAGCTAAAAAGTCTATTACAGCAATAAGAGAATTTTTAGTTCGCCATATGAAAGCTGAGGATATAAAAATAGGGAAATACCTCAATGAAAAAATACATGAAAGGGGAAGGAAAAATCCACCGCACAAAATTGAAGTAGAAGCAAAAAAAATAGAAAAGGAAGGAAAGGTTTTTGTTTTTGCAGAAATGGTAGGTGCACCAAAAGAGGAGGAAAGAAAGGAGAAGGAGAAAAAAGAAAAGAAGGAAGAAGAGAAAAAAGAGGAAAAGAAGGAAGGGAAAGAGAAATTGGAGGAAGAAAAGAAAAAGGTTCTGGAAAAAGGTTACGAAAAGAAAGAAAAAATCCCTGAAAAAACTAAATTCCAATCACATCAATATGAAGAAAAAGTAAGGAAAAGCACGATAGTCACTAGAACGTACAAAAAATAATTTCTTAAAATGGGTAAACTTCCATACGAAAAAATCAAGAGAGAAATTTTTATTCGAAAAGAGGCTACGACTGATGAAAATTATGGCTGTGTTCCTGAAAAAAGAGATACAAAAGAAATAATAAATTATGGCATTGTCAACGTTAATAAACCATCTGGACCAACTTCACATCAAATAGCGGATTATGTCAAAAAAATTTTGGGGATTAAAAAAGCAGGCCATTCCGGTACTCTTGACCCAAAAGTTACAGGAGTTTTACCAATAGCTTTAGGTAAGGCAACAAGAATAACTGAAATTCTTCTAAAAACTGGAAAGGAATATGTATGTTTGGCACATTTTCATACTAGCGTAGAAAAAGATAAAATAATAGAATCCTCAAAAAAGCTTGTTGGAGAAATAGAACAACTCCCACCGAGGAGATGTGCTGTTAAAAGGGTGAAAAGAAAAAGAACTATATACTACCTAGAAATACTTGAAATTGAGGGGAAAGATGTTCTATTTAGAATTGGTTGCCAGGCAGGTACCTACATAAGAAAATTCGTTCATGATTGGGCAGGTATTTTTGGTACGAGAGCACATATGGTTCAGTTAATAAGAACCAGGGTTGGACAATTTACCGATAAGGATTGGGTAACTCTTCATGAACTTAAAGATGCCTATGAGCTTTGGAAAACAGAAGGCAATGAGAAAGAGATCAGGAGAGTTATACTGCCAGTAGAAAAAGCTGTGGAACACTTGCCTAAAGTTTGGGTTTTTGATAATGCAGTCGATTCTTTATGCCACGGAGCAAGTCTTTCTGTACCTGGGGTTTCAAAATTGAACAATATTTATGAAGGAGAAGTTGTTGCTATAATGAGTTTGAAAAATGAATTAATCTGTTTGGCAAAATGTTTAATGAACACCGAAAAGATTTTGTCTTCGAATAAAGGTCTTGCTTTTAAGGTTTTTAAAGTGTTTATGAAAAGGGGAACTTATCCAAAATGGAAAAAAGAATCCACGTAAAAATATACGGTAAAGTTCATGGTGTCTTTTTCAGAGCAAACATATATGAATTAGCTAAAAAATACGGAATTAGAGGATTTGTAAGAAACATCCCAAATGCGGTAGAGGCAGTTTTTGAAGGTGAAGATAAAGCAATAGAAGAAATTTTAAAGTTCTGCAAAATTGGACCTCCTGGAGCTGTAGTTGAAAAGATAGAGGTAAGAGAAGAAAAGCCAAAGAACGAATTTTCCAATTTTGAGATACTATACTAACGTAATTTTTCTGAAACATATTTAATAATCCAACACTCTTTTACGTTTTTTATTGTAAGAAGTTTTGATAATGTTTCTTTAATCTTTTCAAATTCAACATTTTTCTCCAACATTCCATCATACTCTAAAGATAAATGCTCAATGTTTCCATAAAAAGCAAATTTTTTTAAATCTGAGAAATTTGCCAAATTTTTATTTATCTTGTATTTATCTCCACACTTTTCAAAGTATCCTTTTTGCAACAATGTATTTACTATGTCATACAACTCGCAAAACTGAACTCCTGATTTTGCAAATAATTCAGATGGCTTAAATTCTTTTAATTCCAAAGCTATTTTTAAAACCCTTGATTGCTGCTTTGATAAACTTGTTAAATCTATAATGGGCATTCCATCAAAATTTTCGATATTCTTCACAACCATCCCCTTGTTTAAGTCGATTAAAAGATTAAACTCTTCCTCTTTATCAATGCATGTTACTAAAAGGGATGGAATAAGAATTGTTTTGACGAGAACTAAACCATCCGACATTATTTTTATGTCATGAGGAGTAATTTTTGGTTTTATTACTGGAATTAATTTTTCATTCTCTTTTCTTTTTTTACTCTCCTCTAGTATGTTCAATGAAAAACCTTCTTTGGTTACTCTTGGTCTTATATTAACAAAAAGAGGTATATCAACAACACCAGTAATCATGGCTGTTCCAACAGGTATATTTTTAATCTCTTTCTCAGTTTCCGCAGTTATTCCCTCAACAGAATTTACTATTGCTTTTATGTCGTTTGGATTTGTGACTCTTAGAATAACTTGTGTTGTTATTTGGGAGAGAGCATTTTTCTCAATCATACTTGGCCTTTGAGAAACAATACACGCACCTACTCCAAATTTCCTTCCTTCAGTAAATATTTGCCTTATAATTGGTGAACTTTTCCTTTCTCCAAATATTCTTTCAGGAATAAAAAGATGCGCTTCTTCAATAACTAAGAAAAATGGAGGAATTTCGTTTAACTTTCTAAAATTAAATAAATCATTTAGAATCTTATAAACTATAATTTCCTGTATTTCCTGCGGGATTCCCCTTAGATTAATTATAGTTGCTTTCCCTGTTTGAATCAGTTCATTTGGTAGAGTAAAATTGGAAGAAAATAGATTCAATTTCTTTAAGTGCTCCAAAATATTGATGAGACTCCATTTGCATTGACTTTCGCTGCATTCGATTTCAAAAATTAATTCTTCAAAATCTATTTTTTCCAAATTTTTTGCTGATGTATAAAGCGTTCCTATTTGTGCATTTGAAAGCTTAGCAGGAAGTAAATGTATAAGTTCTCTTACAGTTAAATTATTTCCGTTCAGTTTGAGTTGCTTTGCATTTGGATTTACATTCGTGTCTGGAGAATATTCTTGGATTTTATCTGCAAATCCTTTTGGTTTAAGATTGTATTTCAACAAATTTTTTGTATTTTCATTTGGATATTTTAAAGTATTGTATTCACCATGCGGATCTATTATGAGTACAGGTACATTTTTTTCCAATAATTCCTCAACCAAAACAGAACAAAAATAGCTTTTTCCAGATCCCGATTTAGCCAATACGGAAATATGTTTTGTTAGTAATTTATTCAAATCTAAATATACCTTCAAATTTTTCCTTCCTTCGAGTGTTCCAATATAAATCTTGTTTTTCCCCTCTTCAAAGCCCAAGGTTTTTTTAATGAAATCATCACTTGCCCTCAAAACTTCGCATTCGGGGTCTAAAGGGGTTCTTAAATTTTTTAAACTACCATCTTTTTCTCTGTAACCTATTATGTCGCAATAAGCAATTGTTTCTTTTCCATTTTTTTCTATTTCAGTTATTTGCGCCAATACATAACCAACATCCTTGTGCATAACTTGAACGTAATCAAATTTTTTTGCATCACCACTAACTAAAAATTTAAAATTTGTCGTTAAGGTCTTTCCAATTATTTTTCCAAGTATCATTAACCTTAAATAAAGAATTCGAATTTATAAAGTTTAACAAATAAATCAATCCTCTTCAGTTCCGAAATCTTTTTCCTTCACACTCAATTCGCTATCTTTTTTAATTAACCCCCTATTTTTGAGGTACTCCTTCGTTAGAATCCAAAATATCAATCCAAGGCTTTTTTTGCCTTTGTTATTGCACGGTACAACAAAATCTATTAAATTAGCAGAATTGTTTGTGTCGCATAATGCAATAATCGGAATTCCAATTTTAATTGCATCATTAATAGCATTTTTGTCAGGCCATGGATCAACAACAAAAAGCAATTTTATTTCTGTAAAATTGTCTAAGAATGGATTAGTTAGCATTCCAGGCCTGTATCTTCCTGCTATACATTTAATTCCAGTAAGTTTAGAAAATAATTTTACAGCCTTCCAGCCATTTTCCCTTCTACAAACAACTAAGACCTCATTTGGGTCGTAGCGAGCAAGAAATTTGGCAGCAATACCCAACCTTTCATCAATTTTCTTAACATTTAAAATGGAAAGCCCATCCGATCTAACTTTGAATATAAACGGTTCCATATATTTTGTTTTAAATTTAGTGCCTATATGGATTCCTGCCTTAAGATAATTTTCCCTGGAGGTTAATAGTTTTTCCTCAGACATTTTATTGATTTTTCCTTTTTCTCTTTTTTTAAATTTTTTGGAATTTTATATTTTTCGTTTTTTCGTTCTGTTAATTTATCAATGATGAAAAATAATTAAATTACTGAATCTTCATCTCTGCTTCATTATTTTAGTCATCATCACCATTAATTTTAAATATTAACCGAAAACTTTATAAATAATTTGTCACTTTTAGATGGTAACAAAAAATGAAGAAAGAACTAAGTATACAGTATAAGAATCCGGAAATTGTCAAATTTTTCAAAAAGAATCCAAAAGTATTCGAGATAGTTAAAAAAATAAAAAGTTATGATTTTTCGAGTTTGAGTGACGAAGATTTAAGGAATACAAAGAAAGAATTTTTAAGAAGGGTTGAAAATGGGGAAACATTGGAGGATATTCTTCCGGAGTTCTATGCTAGAGTTTTGGAAGTGATGAAGAGATTTAAAGAAAGAAAAAAGGGTTGGAAGGTTGTCGGTCAAGATTATACATGGGATATGGTTCCGTATGATGTTCAATTAATTGGTGCGATAGCATTACATTACGGTACAATAGCCGAAATGAAAACAGGAGAAGGAAAAACATTAGTAGCAACCATGCCGCTTATGTTAAATTCTCTAAAACCAGAACCATTGGAGGATACAGTACTTAGGCTGTGGAAAAAAATTGAAAAAATTAAACAAGAAAATCCAACAACTGAGATTCAAATTATAAATTGCAACAAAGAAGCAATCCAAAAACTTGAGGAATATTTAGATTTTGAAATTGCAGAAGAAAAAGTTGTTATCCCACCATTGGTTAGGAAGGTTCAAGATATTAAAAGATTTGATTTGCATATACACACAAATTACTCGGATGGTGTTCTTTCACCTGAAGAAATAGTTGAAACTGCTAAAAAATTCGGATTAGAGGCTATTGGCATTTCTGATCACTTTTTAACACAAAAAATGGACATAAGAAATACAATAAACAATAAAGAGAAATTTATCCAATACCTTAATACTTTAGAAGAATTGAGTGCAAAAACAGATATTCAAATTTTAAAGGGGATAGAAATAGATGCTTCAATTTTGAACCCATTATTACACGAATTGCCATATGAGTATTTAAACAAGCTAGATTACGTTCTATTTGAAAATGTATGTGATAAAAATTTGGAGGCGCTTCTTAAAGAAAATGGTATTGATGGAGAAGCTGTACTAAATCTTGATCAATTTTTGGAAATAAGGAAAAAATTGGCAATTCCTGTAGGGCTAGCACATAATGCAATCCACGAAAACTTTAAACTTGAAGATATGAAAAAGTTGGCAGAAGCAGATGTTTTCATAGAGATAAATGCACACTACAAAGTTTATAACAATCCTAAATTTTGGGAATTTTTAAAAGAGTTTATTAAGTGGGGTGGCAAAATTTCGATAGCTACCGACACGCATTACCCAGAGATTTATTATTCAGGAGAATATGAAAAATTATTGGATATTGTAAAAAAGAATGGGTTGGAAAATGCCCTTGTTGATTTTGTAAATGGAAAATCGATAAAGAAAAAAGAAAATGGGGTCGTTTTGAATTTTAAAGAAGAAAGGAAAAATTTGAGTTCACATCTTGCTACTGTTAATGAATACTTGGCGCAAAGAGATGCCGAATGGATGGGCCCGATATATGAAGCCTTGGGATTTTCTGTGGGCTTAAATTTATCAAGAGAAGGGATGATTATCGTTAATGAAGAATTGGCACAATTAAATAAAAATATTTCTCAAATTCAAGAAGAAATTGAAAGATCATTAAAAAGAAAAGAAGAAATTCTTAAGGAGTTTAACAGCGAATTGTTGAAAAGAGCAAGAAAATTAGACAATGATATGAAAATGTTAATTGAGGCCGAAGAGGCAGGTCTTGTATTGCCAAATGCTGAAGAAATCAAACAAGAATACGCAAAAGCCTTAAAGGAAATAGAAGAAAAGAGGGATATGCTAATTGGTATAGAGCAAAAAATAGGTGATTTGGAAAGAACTGCAGAAAGATTAGAACAATTGTTGGAGGAAAAGGTTTTAGAAGAAAAAAGGAAGGCCTACGAAGCCGACATTGTTTACAGCACAAATACAGAGTTTGGTTTTGATTATCTTAGGGATAATCTTGCAAAATCTCCAAATGAACAGGTACAAAGAAAATTAAACTATGTGATAATTGACGAAATAGACAATATTTTAATTGACGAAGCAAGAATACCATTAATTATTTCTGGCAGTATATATTTAGATGATGTAGATAAAAAGCTTCATGTAATTTTTGATAAAATTGTTAAAGAAATGATTAAAGAACAAGAGGAGGGTTTGGAGTTGTATAAAGAATTGGTTAGGGAAGAATTTGAAAATAAACTAAAGTTATTGAGCTTGTCAAAAAAAATAAAAAATAAAAAACCTTCAAAAAGGAAACTAAAAAAATTAAAAAGTGCTTATTATGATTACCTTGAAAGAAAAATCGATGAATTTTTCGAAGAATACGATTCTGAAAAAGTTTGGTTTGATGACGGTGAGAGAAAAGAAGGTTATGCATATTTTAAAATTGATAAAGAAAATAGGAAAGCTACTTTCACCAATAAGGGAATTGAAATTTTGATAAGGAAAGCAAAAGATTATGGCGTATTATTTAAAGATAAATGGGATGAGGGAGATATTGAACTATTCTCCTTGGCGGATTTGGCTTTAAATGTAAATCTATTTTTTGAAAAGGGGAAGCATTACTTGGTATTAGATAACGAAATCATTCTTATAGATCAGAATACAGGAAGGCTTGCATTTGGGAAACAATACTCTAAGGGAGTGCATCAGGCAATACAGGCAAAAGAGGACGTTGAAATAACAGATAAAAATCCAACAATTGCTGAAATCGCCCAACAAAATTATTTTTTAATGTATGATAAGCTTGCCGGAATGACTGGTACAGCTAAGGAGGCCGAAGAAGAATTCATGAAAACCTTAGGTCTTTCAGTTGTACAAATACCTACAAATGAAAAAATGATAAGAATAGATCATGATGATGAAATATACAAAGATGAAGAAACAAAATATAAGGCAATAATTAAGGATATAATTGAGAGGCATAAAAAGGGGCAACCGATTTTGATAGGAACATTGAGTGTTGAGAAATCGAATTGGTTAAGTGAAAAATTAACTGAGCTTGGAATCCCTCATGAAGTCTTAAATGCTGAAAGAACATACCAAAATGAAAAAAGAGAGGCAGAGATTATTGCAAAAGCAGGAAGGAAAGGAGCAGTTACGATAGCAACGAATATGGCTGGAAGAGGTACAGACATTAAGCTAGATGAAGAAGCAAAAAAACTAGGAGGGCTTTATGTGCTAGGAACAGAAAGGAATGAAAACAGAAGAATAGACAACCAATTGAGGGGAAGGTCAGGTAGGCAAGGAGACCCAGGAGAATCAAAGTTTTACATATCTCCAGATGATGACTTAATGAAAAGATTTACAGGGAATGATGTTATTAAATATCTTTTATTAAATATACATAACAGTGATGAGCCCATTAAGCACAGGTTGTTGACTAGAGCAGTTAATAAGGCACAAAAAAGACTGGAAAGTATGTATGCAAAAATGAGAGAACACATGCTCGGCCTCGATAATGTTTTGGATCTTCAAAGAAAGGCCATTTATCACCTAAGAAATTGTGCATTGAAAATGTCTTCTAAAGTAGAGGAACATTTCATTTGGATGCTTGAAGACGTTTTAAAAGAAAAAATCTCTGAAAAAAATGATTTAGAAAGTAAATTAAAATCGATAAATGAAGTTTTCCCAGCATCCTTAATTAATGCCGAGGATGAAGGAAAAATTTTAGAGGACGTTAAAAGAGTTTATGAAAAAATAAAAGAATATGTTGATAAAAATATAGTGAGGGAAATAATAGGTAAGATTATGTTAGATAAAATAGACAGTTATTGGATGCTTCATATGGAAAATATGGAGTATTTGAAAGAAAACATATCTTTTAGAGCATACGGGATGGTAGATCCGATAATTGCTTTTAAACAAGAGGCAAAACTATATTACGATTCAATGATTAAAGACCTTAAAAAAGATATAGTTAAAAATGTCTTTTATAACCTATTTAGAGTTTGTCTTAAGAGTATTGCAGAAAAAGAGGGAAAATCGGTTAATGAAATAGATTTTGCTAGCTATTTCGGCGGTGTAAGAAAAACAAAACAAAAAAGAATCTATACACCAAGAGAAATGAGTATAGGGATAGATGCTGTTACTATAATGCCAGGTGAATACCACGTAAAATTGAATCCAAATGATGAAAATGCGGTTGAAAATGCAATTGTCGATTACTTAATAAAACCAAATCTTTTAGAGAAACAAAAGAAGAAATATCTCGATGAACACGGAAACTTTAAGAAGGAAAAACTTCCATATGTTAGCGGTATAATTGAGAGATTTAAACAAGACTTTGAAAAAAATTTAACCGCTGACAAACACGAATTTATTTATCAGGTTTCCGAATAGGTTTTTTCTCTCGGCTTAACAGTTGGGAACATGATAGTTTCTCTAATAGACGGCGCATTCGTTAAAAACATAACCATCCTGTCTATTCCCAAACCGAGGCCACCAGTTGGAGGCATCCCGTATTCCATTGCAATTAAAAAATCCTCATCGAGTGGATGGGCTTCAAGACCCCTCTTTAATTTTTTAGCCTGTTCAACCATAAGTTTTCTTTGTAGTATTGGATCGTTTAATTCTGTATACCCATTCCCAACCTCACAACCGTTAATAAATGGCTCGAACCTCTCCAAGTAATCAGGATCTTTTCTCCATTGCTTGCAAAGAGGGCTTGTTTCTTTTGGGTGGTTTGTTATAAAGGTTGGCTGGATTATTTTTGGTTGTACAAGTTCTTCGAAAATAGCTTCTATAGCAAGCCCTCTATTATAGCCTTCTTCAAGCTCTATTCGATTTTCTTCCAATACTTTTTTAATCTCCTCATCAGCCATATCTTTAATATTTACTCCAGCATATTTTTTAATGGCGTCAATCATTGTTAGTCTTTTCCAGGGAGCGCTTAGATTTATCTTTTTTCCTTGATACTCAATTTTAGTCGTTCCAAGAACTTTTTTCGCTACATAATTATAAATCTCTTCAGTTATTTTCATCATATCTTCATAATCTTTATAGGCAGAATAACATTCCATCATGGTAAATTCCGGATTATGCGTTTTGTCAACTCCCTCATTTCTGAAATTCTTGCATATAGTGTAAACATTTTCTAACCCGCCAACAACAGCTCTTTTTAAATACAACTCCGGGCTTATACTTAGGTACATATCCATATGGAATGCATTAATGTAGGTTTTGAAAGGCTTGGCTTTAGCTCCACCATAAACTGGCTGAAGTAAGGGTATTTCAACCTCTAAAAACCCATTCTTTTCGAAATATTCTCTTATTGCTGAAATTATTTTTCCTCTTAATATAAATACCTTTTTAACATCCGGATTCATTATCAAATCCAAGCATCTATGCCTGTGTCTAATTTCAGGATCTTGTAAACCGTGCCATTTTTCAGGGAGAGTTCTTATTGCTTTACAAAGGAGAACGTATTTTTTAGTCCATACAGAAATTTCTCCCATTTTTGTTCTAAAGACATTGCCTTCTATCCCTATAAAATCTCCAATATCGATTAATTTCTTAAATACACTATAGTTTTCTTTCCCCACATCGTCCTCTCTAATGTAAAACTGTATCCTGCCATTTTGGTCTTGAATGTGCCCAAAGCTTGCCTTCCCCATAATTCTTTTAGTTACTAGCCTTCCTGCAACTTTAACGATACTGTTTGTTACTTCGTCTTTCTTTAGATTTTTATACTTCTTTAAAATCTCATCAGAATAGTTTTTTCTATCAAATTTATATGGATACGGATTTATTCCTCTCTCTTTCAGCAATTTAATCTTTTCAATTCTTTGCTTAATTAGTTCATTTTCTGTCATTTGCTAAATCGTATGAACAATTTAAACCCAATTTTCATAAAAAACATTTTAATTTTGGTCCAAAATCTTACAGCTTCTACCTCAATATTTTTCTTTAGAATTTCTATATCTTCTTTCGTAGCAAATTCAATTATTGCTTTTTCAGGGATTCTAATAATCAATGTTGGCTTTTCAAATTTTTCACCAATATCTTTTATGAAGCCATCCTCAAGCTCTATGCCTGTTGAAATATTATCAATATAGAAGTTAATTCTTTCATCCCCAATAAGTACCCTGCCAATCCACGGAAGCTCCTCTATCTTTTTATTTGCCTCGTCTTTAAACTCCTTAATTTTGCTTAAAAATAATTTGGAAATTTCCTCTTTTTTTTCAGGAACTATTTCAGTAAGACCTTTTTCTTTAAATTCTTTTAGTTTTTCCTCAACTATTTCCGGATGTTCCTCTATCAATTTTTCTAATTCGGGATGCTCTTTTAGAATGGCTTTTAATTCTGGATTTTCCTCAATCAATTTCTCAATTTCTTCCTTTGTTAAATTCTCTGAATAGGCAATTTCTATAGTTAGAAGTACAAAAATAATTAATAAAGCCAAAATTTTTTTCATAGAATTTAGAGGTTTTCTGAAATATTTAAAATTTTCTTGCAAAATTTACTACAAAAACAAAAGATTTAAATAAGAGATTTGAAGTTTTATTTTTAATTTAAAATGGGCAGGATTAAAACAACATTGATCAAGAGGAATGCAAAAGAACTTATGAAATTGTACTATGATAAATTTTCCACTATATTTGAAGAAAACAAAAAGAAAGTGGAAGAATTAGTGGATGTTAAATCAAAAAAATTGAGAAATATTATGGCAGGCTACATAACAAGACTAAAGAAAAAAGAAGCTCAATAAATAAAACAGGAGGTCGAAAATGGCAGAAGAAAAAATGAAAGAAAACGAGCATACAATCTTTGTTGGCGGAAAGCCCTTTATGAACTACGTGACAGGAGTAGTTATGCAATTTACGACACAAAATGCAAAGGAAGTTGTAGTGAAAGCCAGAGGTAAATTTATATCAAAAGCAGTAGATGTAGCGCAAGTAGCAGCTAAAAGATTTTTAGAAAACCAAATAGAAATAAAAGATATAAAAATAGACAGTGAGGAATTTGAAAACAAGGAGGGTAAGCAAGTTAGAGTTTCTACAATAGAAATAACACTGAAGAAAAAGTAAACAATTTTCTACACTTTCTTTTATTTTTTCTTTTAAAAATTTTTATATACTAAAAAAGAGTTAATTAATTTATGTATATTCTCCAAAATCATCTCTTATTCGATATTGGGGCAATAATTATCGTTGCTACATTTTTGGCTTATGTTGCCAGGCTTTTGAAACAACCGGTTATTCCATCTTATATGATTGCTGGGATTCTTTTGGGGCCTTTCTTGCTTAAACTCGTCAAAAATGTAGAACTAATAACACCAATGTCTGAAATAGGTATAGCCTTTTTGTTATTTGTCGCTGGACTGGAGATGAATTTCAAAAAACTGAGAAAAGTTGGAAGCGTTATACTGTTTGGAAGCCTGATCCAGATAGCAGTTACTTTTGGATTTGGCTTTTTTCTTGGATTGCTTCTTAAACTGACAAAATTTGAATCTTTTATTTTGGGCTTAGTTGTTGCATTTAGCAGTACAATGATCGTTGTTAAACTTTTGTCTGATAAAAGAGAACTGGACACTTTACATGGAAGAATAACTTTAGGAACTCTTCTGGTTCAAGATCTTGTTGTTATACTCCTCCTTCCTTTAGCTACAAAATCTTTTCAAGCACACTATATTGAGGGCTATGCTTATTTATTAGTGAAGGGTCTAGTCTTGGTTTTACTTGCAGTCCTCCTCAATAAATTTTTCGTTGATAGAATATTTAAGTTTGCAGCAAAAACACAAGAATTGTTATTTTTAACTTCGATATCTTTTTGTTTTATTTTTTCTCTACTTGCTTACTCTTTTGGCTTTTCCATTGCTGTTGGGGCATTTGTTTCAGGAATGATGCTTGCCAATTTGCCCTATCACTACGATATAATAGGAAGGATAAAACCACTAAGGGATTTTTTCTTAACGATATTTTTTGCATACTTGGGGATACAAATGACTTTTCTCGACATTAAACCAATTATTATCGCTTTATTTGCATTCCTTATGTTAGTTGTTATAATCAAACCTATGATCATACTTGCTATTGTAAATTTATTTGGATATGGTAAGAGGGCTTCTTTCTTAACAGGTATAAGTCTTGCCCAGATAAGTGAATTTTCATTAATAATTGTAATGCTTGCAAAAGATTTCATCTCAAAAGAGTTGTTTTCCATGACAATAATTTTGGCCGTTATTTCTATTGCAACTACAACTTATTTCATAAAGTATGATGAAAAACTCTATAATAAGTTATCAAAATATCTTGGATTAATTGAGATCTTTCCAAGAAAATATCACGAACTTGGTTTCAAAACAAAAACTAAACCAAAAATTGTGCTGTTTGGATGTCATAGGATGGGAACAATAATCTTGAAAGCACTTTCTAAAATGAGAAAGCATGTTTTGGTTGTCGATTTCAATCCTGCGGTTATAACAAAATTAATGAAGCAAAAAATAAATTGTATATACGGAGATGCAACCAATCCAGAATTGCTTGAAAATATCAATTTTAAGGAGATGGAAATAGTTATATCAACAATACCAAATGAGGATGAAAATGAGCATTTAATTAAATATGCGAAATCAAAAAATTCAAAATTGCTAATCTTGGTTGTAGCGAATAATCTTTTCGAAGCACTTAATTTATATGAAGCTGGAGCAGACTATGTGATTTTGCCTCCAATTGTTGGTGGGGAAAGGATTTCTCATATATTATCTGATATAGTGAAGGCAAGGAAAGATATAAAAGAATTGAAGAAAAGGCATTTAAAGCATTTGATAGAGTTAGAAGCTGAAGGAACATAATGCACTGGCCGGGATTCGAACCCGGATGACGGGCTTGGAAGGCCCGTATGTTGCCATTACATCACCAGTGCACTATATGAAAAACCAAGAACAATTTTTTAAATATTTCGTTATTTCTTCGGCTTGAAAAATGACTTAAACTTTATTTTTTTGTAAACGGATTCAACAAATTTTTTATCCCAACCTTTCTCTACAAGTTTATTTATAATCTCTTCCTTTTTCAATCCCTTTTGAATACATTTTTCTATATAATCCTTCAATACTTCAATCTTTTCGCTCTTTTCAGGAGCAACTTTTGTTTTCCTTTCCAATTCCTCTCTCAATTTTAGTTCGTTTAATGCATAATTAATCTGTTCTTCTGTCCATCCTTTTGATGCTAAAACATTTCCGATTTCTTCTATTGTCTTTTTTTGTTCCAAGGATGCCTTTATGTAATTCATGACTGCATTAAGATCGGCTTCAGACTTAAATGGATTTTTCTTCCTTTTCAAAAGTGCTCTAAATGATGGGCTAAACTTATATGCAGAAATCAATCCAACAGCAACAATCACAACAAGCAAAATTGTAATTATTACCCCCCATGGCATTTTTGCTTTACAATCCTGAGGACAGGTTATCTCATCCTCTAATGGTCTTGTGCATACGCCGTCTCCACATTCGGCAGTTTCGGCTCCAGCTGTTTCATTTACTTCTTCACCCAAAGGAACTACAATCATCTTTATATCGTATGGGTTTACCTGTTCTTCTTTGTCAATTATAAAGCTGAATTTAACTTCATTTCCGAATGTTGATTTATGCCATTTAACTATTGGGTCCGCCTTGACTATTTCTGGAGTTTGTTCAAAAATTATATCTGCAACATTTTCAGCAATTCCCTTGTCTACAACTAAATAAATATCAACATTCTTTACAGTTTCTGATGTGGTTATGGTAACTTCTACAAGATTCTTTTTCACTAATTCATGTGAAAATTTTTCGAGAACAAAATTGCTCACATCAATCTTCACTTCAAAATTATTTTGGAATGCAGCAACCTCATCCCTTTTTCCTTCTTCAACTATGTCTTCTGTTATATCATCAGGCTCTACCACAACAATGTCACTTACCTTATTCTTAATTGTAATATCCATTGGAAGATTTTCTCTAAGTGAAATAGTTGAATTATAGATATCTTTTAATTGTTCTCTCTTTTCTTCGTAACTTGCCTCACTTTTTTCTACGGTTTCAATTTGTGTGGAATAGGTTTGAAGTTCTGTTATTGCTTGAGAAATTGTATCCTTTAATTCAAGCAATTCGATAATTTTTTTTCTTTCGTCTGTTGCGGATTTTAAATCTCCTCAACTTCAGAAATTTTTCCGTAAACTAAGAATCCAATGGTATCACTTTTTCCATCGCATTCGGCATATAATGAAAGAACTTTTGTCGCTTGCGTTATATTAGGCACAGTAATGTTTGCAATCATACCTAGTGGAACAACAAGAGTATAATTTGTTATGTTTGTGTTGTTTATTTCGGTTATTAATTCAGGGGTCCTTTCCACATCATAAATATGCCTTGTTGTGCTTGTTGTGTAGCCAGCTCCTGTTTCTACTTGGTAGGTTATTTCCAAATCTTTTAGGTGTAATTTTCCAGAATTCAAAGCAGAAACATTTGCAATTATGTTGCATCTTCCAACCTCATCAGGCTCACAATCTTCGAGAATTTTATTGAGAACAGTTTCAAAACTTAAATAATTGGTAAACCATTTTTGAAAATTTAATTCCGATTTTACTACTCCGTTGTATTCTGCCTCTTTAACAAGTATTATAAAATCAGTATAATCGGTTATATCACAGACCGAAACATATGGTGGGGCATCCTCTTCATACTCAACATAGCAATAGTAGCCTGCTGATGGAGGAGCTCTCCTTATTGTCTTTATTTTGTAAATTGGAGTCCCATTGTTGTATGCTTCTTTTAAATAAAGACATACAAGGGCAGGGCCATGAAAGGCAATATCTGTTTCTATCTCGCATCCTCCTAACTTAAACCTATTTTGTGGCGGTAGTTCACAGGAAAACGTTAAGTCCCCCTCTACATCAATTTCCTCTGAGCCATATGTCCAAGAAAGTAAAGGTATAATGACTGCTTTTAATACTGGATTTAAATTTTCATCATCGACTAAGGGGCCTTTATAGGTTGCATTAACAACAAAATTTGAACCTTCTAAATTTATAACGTCACAATAAAGTGTAAGGTTGTCCCCCAATCCAATTTCTTCATAATCCTTAACTTCTTCTTCTTTGAAAGATGTCTTGGTCTCGTCCTTATAACCATCAAAAATGCCATAATACTGCCATTCCCACAGTATTTCATTTGCTTCTTCGCTCATAAAATCTATTTTTGGAAAAGCTAGATCATTGTCGCTTTCACCACTTATTGAAAGAGTTGCGTGTGTTACATTAGCATCATATGGAAGTCTAATACCAAAATATCTTGAACCATCATTAAATACCAATTCTTTTTCTTCTTCAGGATTTTTTAATTCGATTTTTGGCTCTTCTTTTTCGTAAGATAAATTGAGTAATTGCAATACATCCTTAATTTCTTTTTCGTATTCATTACCAACAAATTCTACAACTAATTTTTCATCGGGCTTTATTTTATCTGCAAAATTTATTGTTATATTCCCTTCAAGTTTTTCATTTGGATAATACTTTGCTTTCTCAAGTCCAATCTCAAGTTCAGAAACTGGAGCGGCAAAAGCGATAAAAACTAAAAAATTTAAAATGAAAAATAAGATGAAGGCATTCTTTTTCATCATTTAAATATATAATATCAGGATATATAAGTTTTTTCTTAGCTCTCGAGCAACTCTGCAATAGATTTTTCTTTGTGCTCCTCCTTTTTAACTTCGACAGCTTTTTCTTCTTCTTTGTGTCCTTCCTCTTTAACCTCAGCAACTTTTTCAGGCTTAGCCTTCCCGATGTATTCTTCAATTTCTTCTTTTGTCCAGCCAATTTCCTCCAGAATTTTCTTTATGATGTCTTCACTTAATTTTCTCGAAAAAAATTCCTTTATTACTTCCTCTTCTTTTATACCGACACCCAAGTATTTATTTATGGCCGCAATTTTCGGTGCAAGTTCATCTCTTTTTTCACTTGGAAATTGACAAAATTTTATAGCAACATCAACATATTTTTTTGTTGCCCCATCATAATCTTCTTTCTTAAACAAATCAAAAAATTCTCTTACCAGAGTGAGAAATTCTGATTCGCTTCTCTTTTTGATTTTCAATTTCTCCAATAATGCCATACTTAAAATTTAGATTTTAAAACTTATATATCTTTGGTTTGTTGATTTTATCTTTTGAATAATCTTTCTTTATAAGAGATTTAACAAAGCTATAAGCATCTCGAAATTCTCTTTTGACTTTTACATAGCTAATTCCGTTTTTAACATATATCCTTTTCTTCTTCCACTTCTTTCTAAAATTTTTCAGCCTTTCTTTGTATTTTATAGGTGGTCCCCAGTGTATTTTATACATTGGCAAAAGTTTCTTTTCGACAACAAACCAAAAATATGCTTTTCCATCCCAACTCCAACCGCAATCAGTAAGTTTAAATCCTTCTCCCTCCAAAGATTTTTTTATGAACTCAAAGAATTTTAAAAGTTTTGCACCTGCTATATCCTTCCTTTTTCTTTTTGCTTTCCCGATAATTAAAATTATATTTTTTCTTTGCCATTTCTTCTTTAGTTCCTCTATATCAAATTTTTTTACAATAAAAAATTCCTCTGATGGTTTTTTTATGAACTCCCTTGCTTTTTCTATAAACTTTTTGTAGCATTCTTCACTTAAGCCAGCAGCGGCATTTCTTGTTTTTTGAACAGGGTCAACCAAAATGAGAGGAGATTGTATTTTTGCTATGTTCATCTCTTTTAAAACTTCTTTTCCTCTATAATAACCCATTGGATCGATTATTGTTTTTTTCTTCCACTTACTTGCGTTTACAATTAAATCATAAAAAGCTCCATAATAGATTGTTAGGACCTCAAGTACATAGCCTGAAAAACCCCTTATGTAGGATTCTGCACCGTATACCCCAATAGATTTACAAAATGCCTTTGCAAGTCTGATATCGTTTTTTAGATTGGGATATGAATTAACAAACCTTACATGAAAAGGAGATATATCGGTTATGTTCTGAGCTTCTTCTGGGGAATCTATTTTCAATATGGGAATTATTTCTATAACAAATCCATCCTTTTTAATTTGAAAATAATCTCTGCTTCCTTTAATTACCTTAACTTTAAACTTTTTTTCAAGGTAATTTCTTAATATTTCAGATATATTTTGCTTTCTGAATTTTTTATTGAAAATTACATAAATGTCCAAATCTCTTAACCCTTTCAACCATGTTCCCTTTGCAAAACTGCCTCCTACAAATATCTTAGCCCCTTTAATTTTAATATTCCTTTTTATCGTTTCAATAACTCTTTTTATTTTTTCCTCTTCCTTTTTTGTTGGAACAACTAGGCTATAGAACTTAGTTAAATCCATAAAATAGAATTTAATTTCAATTTAAATAAAGATTTCGATATTGGGGACGCCAGGATTCGAACCCGGATCAGCCGGTCTGGAGCCGGCCGCACTGCCTGGTTATGCTACGTCCCCATATTTTATTATCTTTCCAGTTTTTAAATTTTTAGTCTTTCACAATAAATTTTTCAACTTTTGATTTTGCTTTTTCTCTTTTTTCTTGATGCTTTTTTAAAAATTTGTTTATTATGTCAATCAAAATTCTTTTACATTCTTTGCAAAATATTTCACCACATTTGCATTTTTTTTCTAGTTCTTGTACTTTTTTATCATCGGTTTCAAATAAGGAGTAGTAAGCAAATACAGTGCAAATTTTAGGTTTCCCACCCAATCTCTTTTGTTCTTTCAGTGTATCTCTTCCTCCTGTAAAAGCTTTCAATATCTTTCTTTCCACTTCTATTGGTGCATCGGTAACAAAAATTGCTGTATCTGGTTCTGAAGCTGACATTTTCCCACCTTTTCCTAATCCAGGTATAAATTTGGAGTGTATTGATGCAGGTTTATAATAACCCAATTTTGGAAGAACATCTCTACAAACTCTAAAGTGCGCATCTTGGTCTATAGCGTAGGGAATTAAACAAGGAATATTTTTCCCAGCCCTAACAGATTCGAGAAATGCCGGAACAGATTGCATCGATGTAAAAAAAATTTCACCAATGTTTGAATCATTTTTAAAACCAAAAACAGCCTTTGCAGTGGAGAATGTTATTTTCTTTGCTACCTTTATTGCGAGTGGATAAAGTGTTTTTGAATATTCTGTATTAAGAAATATTTCCGTTCTTTTTCTATCAAAACCCAAAGCAATAATATCTAAAATGTTATCGTATGCAAATTTTTTAACATCCTCCAAGCTTAGCTCCCTCTTAAATAAAAATTTTTCATCGTCTGTTATTTGGAAAAGCAATTTTGCCTTAAATTTTTCCTGCAGCCATTTAGTAAAGATCCAAGGAACAAGGTGTCCTATATGCGTATAACTTGATGGGCCCCTTCCGGTATAGAGGTAAAATTTATTTCCTTTTTCATATTCTCTAAACAACCAATCTAAATCTCTATGCGAGAAAAATAATCTCCTTTTTAAATATGGATGGAGTTCACCAGCATATTTTTTAAACAACTTCAAAATTTTATCATCAATTTTCTCAACACCAAATTCTTTTATCAACCTTTCATAGTCTACCTCTCCTTTAACTTCCCAGGGTGTAACTACAAATCTCATTTTATGTTAATTTAGTTATTTTTATAACTTCGATTTGATCACAGCAATCTTCAACGGCATCGGATATTGAAGAAACGAAATCTATTACATCGCCAATAACTCTGATGGAAAAATTATCTATTCTAGCACCCATTAAAAGAAAATCAAAAATATGTTTTTTAATTGTATCTATGCTATGCTCCAGTTCATATACCCTATCCATGTACTCTTTTAGTGTTGGTTTATTTTCAAAAAGTGCATCCAAAGCCAAAGCCAAATTTTCAATACATTCTGAAGTTTGCTTGGCCATAGTTATAAAATGTTCCCTTAGCTTTCTTGGAAAGTTACATTTCTTTAAATAAATGAAAGACTTTACCGTATTTTCAATTTTGTCTGCAACGTCATCTAAGAGATCGGCAAGTTTATATAGTATGCCCCTTGTAGATGTAAGAAATGCACCACTATACAGCTTTATTGCAATATCCCTCATAATGCAATCTGCTTCATATTCAAGACTTGAAACTTCAATTTCAGCATCTTGTATAAAATTAAAATTTTCCTTCATTACATTGTCCGTTGCTTTCAAAAAAAGATTCGACATCGTTTTTACTTTTTCCATATGCTTTCTAAAAAGTTCTATAACCTCCTTTTCTTTTTTTCCGAAGATTGAGGATATGATTCCCATTTTGTACCTCCTATTTTGAGATATTTAATAGTTCTATATTATCGCAACAATTCTCAGCAAGATCGGATATATTTGATATTGAATTTATCGCCCTTATTAATATCTCGCTTGCCTTTTCATCATATTTTCCACCAAGCAGTATATCATCAAATGTCATTTTTTTAATTATGTCAATTTCATGCTCAACCCTTTCAATTTCTTCCTTCAGCATTTTTATGTCCTTATTAGAAAGAAAATTCTCTATAACTTCTTTCAATTTTTTTACAACATATACGCTATCCTTAACCATATTCATCACAAAAATCTTTACTTCCTCATGTACTTTCATTTTTTTTAAATACGAAACAAAATTTGCGCTATCTTTAATGTTGTCAGTTATATCATCCATCATATTAATTAACTCGTGTAATAAACCTCTAGTCCAGGGGAGAAAGGCACCAGCATACAATTTATGAACGAGCCTTTTTTCAACACCATCAGCTTTCTTTTCTAAATCATAAATTTTTTTTAAATGTAGTCCCTCTTTCCTAGGCTGCTCAAAAACATCATATGTAAATAAAGCGAAAACATTAATCATTTCGTATGTAATATCTATATGCTTTTTTAGCAAATTTAGTGTAGATTTCTCAAGTTTTCTTCCAAATATTGGTAGTATTCTCGTCATTGTTATTTAGGTTTTTTTTAAATTTTATAAATTTTTTTAGGTTATAAATTCAAAAAATAAATACAACATAATTGTTAAAATAGCTGAAAATATTGGCGTAAATATCCATGCGAAGAATATTCTTTTTAATGTTGATTTTTTAATGGCAGCAACTCCCTTGACCAAACCAGTTCCAGCAATTCCTCCAACGATGGCAAATGTAGTTGATGTGGGAATTCCAAAAAGCGCAAGGATGTAGATAATTAATGCACTTCCTGTTTGTGCAGAAAATGCCATAGTAGCATCAAGCGGAACTATGTCTTTTCCAACAGTTTTTATGACCTTTATACCCAATGTTGAACAACCTATTGCAAGAGCAACTCCACCAATAAAGCCAGCCAATACAGGTTTTATATTTACATTAGCAACAACCAAACCCATGGCATTTCCTATATTATTTGCTCCCAAGCTGTAAGCCAAAAACATTGCACTCATTATTGTAAGATAGCGTATCCTTTTTTCTATAAACAGAAATTTTCCTTTTTTGAAAGTTCTGGATGTTGCATAATAGAGGAAAAAACTAAAGATCAAGGATATTAAAAAGCTTCCAAAATTGAAGAAAAATATCTTGAAAAAGACATTCCAATCAAGTTTGCTTATCGTAACAATTCCTATTCCTGCTATTGCCCCAATAACTGCCTGGGTTGTTGAAACTGGAAGACCAAATAGGGTAAAACATGTAACTAAGAATGCAGCAGAAAAAAGAGAAATTATTATTAACACAAGTGGAAGGTTTGAAAGTAGTATCCCCTTTCCAACAGTCTTTATTGGCTCTGCTCCCTGCAAGGTTGCTCCTATTAAAGCAATTAGACCAACAAGCAACGACCCCATCCTTTGACCGATAAGACCAGCACCGACAGATGTTCCAACACAATTTGCAGCATCATTTGCACCAATATTCCACCCAACATAGAGTCCGCACAATATTAATATGATCTCTAAGTATCCCATAAAGGAACGAGAAACAATTTTAATATAAAAATCTTTACTATTTTATACCTAATGCTTTTTTAATCTCTTCTTTGTTAAACCCTATAATGATTTTACCATCAATTTCTATTACTGGAACTCCGGTTTGTCCAGTTTTTCTAATTAGCTCTGCTGCAGCTTCCCTATTCTTTGAAACATCGTACTCTATAAATTTAATCTTATGCCTGGATAGAAAATCTTTTGCCAACGTACAATAAGGACAGTTTGGTGCTGAATATACTATAACTTTCATGAAATAAATAACCTCAAACTTTCTTATATAATTTGCGAAATTTAAATAAACTTCCCTTGAGCACACCTAATACATATACCTTTTTCTTTAACATAGCAATTTTCACAAACTAATGCACCACAAAGTCTGCAAGAGTATTTTGCAATATTTTTTCCACAAATTTGGCAGATTACTACTTTTTCCATAGAAAATTTAAATTGAATCTTTTTTATAAACTTTCCTTACTGAACAGATAGAAAGTCTTTTATAGAAAAAAGAATAGTATAAATTAAAAGGGGGTGGTCCTATGTGGTATGATCCTTTTGAGGAGATGAGGAGGTTTAAGAAAGAATTTGAGAGAACATTTGAGAATTTACTCAAGATGCCTAGGATGCCTGAATTCAGAGCACCGTTGGCAGATATCAATGAAAGCGAAGATAAGTTGTATATTAATGTAGAGATTCCCGGTGTAAATAAAAAAGATATTCAGCTGAAGGTTGGAGAGAGATTTATAGAAATTAAAGCCAATAAAAAGGTTGAGAAAAAGATTGCGAAAAAGGGATTTTATCATGAAGAAAGAAGCTTTAAGGGATTTTATAGAAGGCTGCCGTTACCATGCGAAGTTATTCCTGAAAAAGCAAAGGCAAAATACGAAGACGGAATATTAAAAATAGAAATTCCGAAGAAGGAAAAGAAGAAGGAGAAATACAAAGAAATTGAAATCAAATAAAATGGATTTTGAAGATGAGGTTCTAAAGAAAGTTCCGAAAGAAAAGCAGGCGGAATTAGCAATTGAGTTTGGTATGCTTCTTTCTTTTATTAGAGAAAATAAAATAAAAGGTAAAGACCAATTGAATGAACTGCTTGATTCAGAAATAGAGAAATGCAGAAGCTTACTCAGTAAATCAGCAACAATTGGCACAATGTCGAGGATAAGGAGGGAATATGTAAAAAAACTCCAATATCTAAATGTTATGAAAGATATTGTGGAGAGGTACCTATGATAAGATATGTAAGGTTGGAAGACCTGGACTCTTTTGAGATAGCGGAAGTTAAGAGACTTAGCGAAAAGAACTATAAAAAAATAGTAAGACATAAAGAATTAAAGGATGCCGAATTACTGATTGATGTAAAAACGCATAGAACAAGTGGTAAAAGAAAAAAATACTCAGTCCATTTAAAAATCAATTCGCCAAATATAATTTTAAGTGTTTCACAAGCTGATTGGGATTTGCCCAGGTCATTGCAGAAAGCATTCAATAATTTGCATAACTCATTAGTTGAAAAATTTAAACTTGGTGTCAGAAAAGTAATGAAGAAAAAATTTTTTAGAGCATGAAGTTTGAAAAATCAGCAGGCGTTGTAATTTTTAGAAAGAACAGGGAAATTAAATACCTTCTTCTTTTGTACGGGCTTGGGCACTGGGGATTTGTTAAGGGGAACATAGAAAAGGGAGAAGAAGAATTAGAAACTGTAAGAAGAGAAGCTGAAGAGGAGGCAGGAATAAAAGATTTAAAATTCGTTGAAGGATTTAGGGAAAGTATTTCTTTTTTCTATAGGAGAGGAGGAGAACTGATTAAAAAATTTGTTACTTACTATTTGGCTGAAACGAAAACTAAAAGGATAAGGTTGAGCTACGAACATAAGGATTATAAATGGCTTACATATGAGGAAGCTCTGAAATTTTTAAAATTTGAGAATGTTAAAAATGTTTTAGAAAAGGCAAATGAATTCTTAAAAAATGAAAAAAGAAAAACTAAAGAGAAAACAAGAAAGATTAGCAAATAAAATCATACTTAAAGATAGTTTTAAGGATTTTAAATATGTTGGTGGATGTAGCTTTATTTTTTATAAAAATAAGATTAT
The DNA here is from genome assembly GCA_017608525.1 of Candidatus Woesearchaeota archaeon. Classification (GTDB taxonomy): domain Archaea; phylum Nanobdellota; class Nanobdellia; order SCGC-AAA011-G17; family GW2011-AR17; genus JAFCFS01. The sequence goes on from JAFCFS010000015.1 coordinate 27,228, forward strand.
TGCTGCAATTGTAGTCGTGAATAAAAAAATGGAGATTGTGGAAAGGAGATTTTCAATTTGCAAAGAAAAATTTAAATATACACCCGGATTTTTTGCTTTTTCTGTTCTTAGGTCTGTTAAATACGCATGGAAAAAATTGAAGATAAAGCCAGATGTATTAATTTTTAATGCACACGGAATTTTGCACCCAAGAAAATGTGGTTTAGCTTCGTATTTTGGAATAGAGCTTGGGATTCCTACTATTGGTGTTGCTAAAAAACTATTGTGTGGGAAGGCCAAGGGAAACTTTATTTATTTAAAAGGTGAAAAATGCGGATTTAAGATCGGTAGATTATTTGTTTCTCCGGGCCATAAGATTTCTTTAAGAACTTCAATAAAGATAGTTAAAAAATTTCTTAAAGATTCTCTGCCCGAACCGATAAAGTTATCAAAGCTTTATGCAAGAGAAATTCTGAGGCAAAAAAAATTTAAATGATGTAATTGTCTTTTTATTTATGCAAAATATCTTTATAGAGGAGATAGAAAAAAGAGACGAAGATGTTGAGTTTGTTGAAGCAAAGCTTTCTGGGCATCCTGATACTTTATGCGATACATTATGTGAAAAGGCTAGTTCTGAATTGAGCAAATATTACTTGAAAAATTTTGGCGCTGTTTTGCACCACAATGTAGATAAAGGCCTCATAGTTGCCGGAAAAGCAGAACCGAAGTTTGGTGGGGGAAGGATAATAGAACCAATGAAAATAATTATAGCAGGAAGAGCTACAACTAAGGTTGGGAATGTTATTGTTCCTGTAGAAAAAATAATCAAGAAGGTTATTAGGGAACATATGATGCAATTTAGGTATTTAACGGATTACGAAACTATTGTTGAAGTTAAGGAGGGCGCAACAAATCTTAAAGAAGTTTTTAAAAAAAAGGTTTCGAATGATACCTCATTTGGTGCTTCCTACTACCCATATTCGGAAACCGAGGAGCTTGTTTTAAAAGCTTCTAAATTGCTCGAGTCTGATAAGTTTAGGAAAGTATTCAATTATATAGGAAGAGATATAAAAATAATGGCCTGTAGAATACATGAAGATATTGAGTTAACTATTGCTGCTGCTTTCATTGATAGGTTTGTTAAAAGTATGGAAGATTATAAAAGATTAAAAAACAATCTTATTAATTTTCTGGAGAAAAAACTTGGGGTAAAGGTCAATGTTAACACGCTAGATAGTTATGAAGATATAAATTCAATTTATCTAACAGTTTCTGGTTTATCAGCCGAAATGGGGGATGATGGTCAAGTTGGAAGGAGCAACAGGTATAATGGCTTAATTACTCCTTCAAAACCAATGAGTTTAGAGGCAATTTCTGGAAAAAATATATCGCACCCTGGAAAACTATACCAAATAGTTGCTTATATTTTGGCAAAAAGAATTGTGCAAAAGGCAAAAGCAGAACTTGCATATGTAAAATTGCTTTCAAAAATCGGAAGCCCTCTTGAAGAACCAGAAGCCATACATGTGCAAGTTGCTGGAAAAAAATATGATGCAGAAAAAATAAGGAAAATAATTAGCGATTTATTTAAAAATTTAAAAGAGGTTCAAAAGGATATAATTTTTGGCAAACATTTTTGAAATGCTGAATAAACTAAGAAACATCGTAAAGGATAGAATTGTTCAGATAGTTTCGCATTGGGATACAGATGGAATTACATCTGCTGCTCTGGTATATCATTTAATAAGGGATTATGCTAAAAAAATTTATACAAAAACAAAGGGGAAGCCATTTTTAGTTGAGAAGGAGGACATTAATGAGGATGCCGAATTGTTGGTGGCTATTGATATTATTCCTTCAAATAAGATTAAAAAAGAAATTATATACATAGATCACCACCCATCAAATGTTTCCTGCAAATTGAAAATTCATGATGAAAATGCGAAATCGGCTTCTCTTTTAATTTATGAAAAAATTTTAGAAAAGGAGCAAAAAGAAAATCCTTATTTTATTTTTCTTACAATTCTTGGTTTTGTGGGAGATAATGGAAAAATAAATGATTTGCCAATAGAGCTTAAGGAATTAGCAAATGAAAAAATACCTGATCTGATGAAAATAAGAAAATTAAATGGAAGAGAATTTTATGAAATAGAGAGATTTGCTCCGTTGCTAAATTCTGGAAAAAGACATAATTGGAGCGGGGATATTCCTTTAGAATTGTTGAAATGTATCGATTCACATGAGCCCTTGACTGTTGGTTATCACCCGTTGGCTGTACATTTGTATAATTATAAAAATGCTTTAAAACATTACTATTTTTCTCAAGTTGATCTCGTTACTGTCGGCTTTTTAGATTATGCAATAATTTCTTGTGATAAAAATATACAGGGTGTATTGGCAGCAAGGTACATGAAAGAAAGGCCAATAATGGTAATGAATAAATACAATGGAGAGATAATTGGTAGTTTAAGGGTGCCTGAAAATTTTGATTTTGATGCTGGAGAATTTTTGAGCAGGTTTAGGGATAAAATACCCAATTTTGTTGGTGGGGGACATGAAAAAGCAGGAGGTTTTTCCTTTGATTCAAAATACTTAGAACTTTTTTTATTATTGTTAAAAGAAAACATAGAAAAAATGTTTTCATCTGATCTTAACGTTGCTTAATACTTTTTCAAGATAACTGATTGGCTTTATATCTATAATTGTAGTTTTGTGAATTATCCACAAACCGTCTTCACTCTTTTTTATACTCGTTTCTATAATTGGTTGCTTTTTCAATTTTTTTATTTGCTTTTCATCGATTTCCATGTTAAAGAAAGAAAAAGAAAACTTAAAATAATTTAACTTTATTTTTCCGAATTATTTTCGTTTTTTTAGTCTTAATAAATAAAACACAACTAAAATTACTATAATTACTGCAATCACTACTATATAAGGCCATATCACTTTTTTTGGTTTTACAACTTCCGGGACTTTTTCTTCTTCTTTCGGAGTAGGAACT
>JAFCFS010000056.1 GCA_017608525.1 Candidatus Woesearchaeota archaeon
GCATGTTAAGAACTTTCAATGAGTACAGATTTATAGCAGGTATCTGTACGCCAGAGATAAGCTGAGCACCAACCAGTTAGTTGCCAACTTGAAACGGTTAAAATTATTGAAGCTGATTCAAGAGAATGCGCATGCTCGTGGGTCAGCTTGATTGAATTGTTCTACAATGCGTTTACCATTGACTATAATTATCACGCCAATCAACCCCATACTTTTTCATTTTCTCCAGTATCTGGCTTGTAATTATTTGAGGATTTTTACAAGTCTGCTTACTCTCTTCAAGTAAAAGGTCTATAAAATTCATATCTTGTGAATGCTTACCAACATTTCTAACCCCTCTTAAAACTTGATCTCGTATCAGAGATAGTTGTTTTTTATTCGGAGCCATTTCTTTGATAATTGCAAAAAAAGCATCTTCAAATTCCCCCCCTAATCTCCGGCCCATTCCACAGTGATCAAGTCTGAATTTGTGCATCATGTATGTTGCTCCCCAAGCAGAAAAATCAGCGTATTTCCCATCCGGCCTAGGGTCATAAATCTCAGACAATTCCTTTATGGGACGATTGGAAAGACTGGGGGGAGTTGTCATGCATCCACCTAAAATTGAACATAGAGCTATCAAACAAAAAACTTTAAAAAATATTTTTTCCAGAACCATTTAAATCTCATTTTTTTTATTTGTATAATCGACTGGAAATATAGATAGTTCTTCTCTTGTGCCACATCTCATTGTAGAACGCCAAGCTTAGTAGCAGACAGGGCAATACGGAACTTCATTCTGCCACGCGCGTCCCGCCCTGACTGTCTACTACAGCGTGATGTTGGCGCACTTATTGGTTCAATGTTGGGGATAACACTGATATTAGCAGTACAATCGATCCTAATAATAAAAAACAAATAGTATACAAATGCAAAATCGTTTTGATAGTTTTAATTATGCTAATTAGCCTTATATTACCTTGCGGAATCCAGATTAACCCAATAGAAGCACAAGCAACAGAAATAGTAACAATGAATATTGTTACTAATTGCGATGTCAGTGCATTTAACATACTCCCGGCCACTGGAATTAAAATAGAAAGGACGAGAATAATAGTTCCCGTATTGGTTTCTGCAACGACCACTCTTTTCTCTATAAAATCAAATAAATTCCTTAAATTCGTTTCCGAATTAAGCTTTAATTCTTTTTTTCGACTTAGAAAATAATTAGAACAAAAAAATATAAAACCAAGTCCCCATGGAATCAAATATGTCAAAAAGAACCCATTATTAAACCAGTTCGTTATATAAAAGATAACAAATAGAGAGTTCCAAATTAATAAAGAAAATAGATAAAGAAGGGAATCAACTCTAATACTGATTACCTTTTTCCCCCTATTTTTTAAATATTCAGTTTTTTCAAAAATAAAATATATGGCGACAAGTCCTATAGTAGATAAAAGAATGGTGTTAGATAATACCCAGATCAAAATATTGCTCAACCACGTTTTTGTAAAAAACGAGCCATGTAGCGAAATAGAAACTCCATATACTGAGCCAAAAAGACTGGTTAAAAACAATAAAACTATTAAAAATATAATCTTCCAATATTTTTTTAAAATTGCGTAATATATATTATAACCTATTAAGATAGCAAAAAATACGACCAAATTAAACAGGTTGTGAAATAAACATGTTGCTACTGCAAGCAGCAGGGCAATACAGATGGATATTTTAATAAATCCGTTTGTAAATTTTAAATCTTCGCAATAAAAAGCTTCTTCCATTTCTCTATTCCGAAAAATAAATAATAAGAGAATTGCTTGTATTACATTTGCTATTGACCAAAGAAATGAATCTAATACTCCATATTTTAATCCTAAACCAAAAAGAAAACTACCTAATAATGTCGATAATACCCCCCACCATTTTGTAATAACAACAGCTGATAAAATGATAATAATGCTTATAAAAAAATATGATAAACCTTTAATTTCAGCCGAAGCTGATATTTTTTCAATGCTTAGCAAAGATATTATTGTGATTAATGTTGCGTTTACTAAAGACCAAAAAAAATAAAATGATGAGGATTGTATTTCAACAATATAATATACTTTTCTTGCAATACTTTTTCCTTCAGAGCAAAGTTTAGTTGTCATAATTGAGGCCTATTAAAACAATAGATTTTTTCTGATAAATATTTAAAAACTTCAAACTATTAAATCAAATTTCAACAATCATTCGAAGTGGAGAATGATCGTGTTATTGAGCGCCAACAATGATTATACAGTCTGTATAAAACGGCAAACACAGACTGCTTCCTTCTGTATAAGAAGTTACCGTACCTTCTCGCGTTTTCGTTCAAACACTTTCATATCAATGGTATACAGCATTTTCTACAGTTTGACGTTCCGATTTATACAGACTGCATAAACCCGGTAAAAATCCATCAATTCTCCTACGGAAAGACCCATTGTCAGCGCCAGTCGTTGGGTGCGTTAGGCTACTTAGAAATCGTGCTTTCCAAAACCTGACATATCTTGCCATTATTTCAATACTCAATAATTTTCAGGCGCTTGCGATAGATATCATGTATCGGTAACGCTTGCTACGTCAACTCTGCTGAGCTTCACCGCATCTACTACTGCACGCATACGCAGTATTTAACTCTTGTGCCGAGAAGTCCCCTTCCGAATCTTTGATTCGGTAGGGGATGAATCGGCACGTTTGTCAGTAGATAACTTCTGATTGCCAGTTATTATTATGACAAATAAAGGTTATGTCTTTATAGTTTACCTGTTTATAAGCCTTGCCGGGCTTTGTTATATACTCACCGCCAATCGTTTTTACATAAAATCCGCTGGTTCCCGTAAAGCCGGAAACATAACCTTTTTGCCCAAATACAGAAACGGAGTCCCCTAAAAAAACATCTTTGAGTTGCTTCGTGTTTTTGGCATTGCGTTTGGCTATTCTATTGGGAATTCTTCTTCCTTTTCTTGGTATCGCTTCATGAAGGCTTCTTTTCTTTTTTCTGAATTGCCTTATGTATAAAACGGGGCCTGGATTACTTTTGATCGTTTTTATGCCAGTTATGGCTATTGCATCATTATAATGGCTCTTATCGAGAGCAAGCATATCCCTGGCTATTTTGGTATAGCTGCCGTAAGTTATCTTACAATTCACCCGTTTGAAAATTTGCCTTCGGAGAACATTCATGAAGACAGTTTCTCTGTATTGTTTTGGTTTCTTGAAAGTATGATGAATCCTGCCCTGATGAAAATCGGCATGACACTTAGCATGGACGGTAACTAAGTTATCGGGATTGTCTGTTCCGCCATCACATTTTTGGATAATGTGGTGGGTTTGCAGAATTCCCCCCTTTTTTTTGCAGATTTGACATGTATAATTGTCTCTCGCAAAAACATAATAGCGTATGTTCCAAAAGCCAAAAGCCTCACCCTGCTGATACGCTTTACCTTGAATGTCAGGATTTTTCAGCTTGGCAGCATCAAACTTACCAACTTCCACTGTTATTTCCGGCTCAGGTAAGAGCTTCATGATTTTATTGATCCAGTTTATCGTATTATCAACCCTGCTTTGAATTGATGGAGGTAGCCATCTTTCCGGTTTAGTTCTATTTTCAAATCTTGGTTTTCGATACCGGGTCTTTCTATTTCTTCGGGACCGCCTGTAGGTCCTCCGGGCAGTTAACAGATTTGAAACATCATCCCTGAGTTCTATGGTGCCTTTTCCAAAAACTTTATTGCCGGATGTAATTGCAAAACCCACATATTTAGCACCGGAATCAATACCTGTCTTTATCGATTGAATCGTTTCCCCGGTTGCATAAAGCAACTGAATGGTAAAGGGCTTGTAACCGATAATCTTAGCCTTGCCTTGCTTGAGTAATAATCGTGCCCGTTGTGGTTTGCAGGGCATCAGACTTTGGTTCCG
>JAFCFS010000016.1 GCA_017608525.1 Candidatus Woesearchaeota archaeon
TATAGGTTGTCATTTTAAGCACCTACAGAAAGCTTATTTTTTTAAAAATTTTTTGGTTTTTCATAGTAAAATTTATATAAGAGAAATTGATTTTATTTATAAATTTTTTGGTTTTCTTCTTTTGGGATTTCGAAAATTTTTAAAATTTGCTCAGAATAATTAAAAACAAATTGAAAAAAGGCTTGATTTAAAAGTAGTTATACTTGCAACAATAATTGCAGGTTTTGCGTTGTAGCGGATAGAAGAAAATTTGGAGATTTAACTACAGAGGAATTGAAAAAATAGACGGAAAAGTAAGAATTACAAAAAATTTTACAATGGTAAGAAGAGTGTAGGAAAGATTAAATTTGAACAATGCAAATACTGTAAATATAATAAAATTTGTGGAGGTCCTTGGATAGAGTACCCAAAAAAAAGAGGAAAAAAGGAATTTAAGCCAATAAAATGAATTTGGAATCAATTAAGAAAGAAATTCAAAAAATAGATCCTCGTTATTTAGGAGCTAAAAGTTTAAAAAAAATTATTAAATTAAAGTATATAAATAAATCTTCAACTTATCATTTATATAAATTTAGTATTGGTAAAAAAAGTTTTGTATTAAAAAAAAGAAAAGATGGGAAAAAAATTAAAATTTTAAACACATACCTCGGTACCTACAACAAATTAAAATCTTACGGCATAAAGATTCCAAATTTATATTATTACTCTCCTGATAAAAAATTTGCAATTTTTGAATGGTACGAAGGAGAAGATTTACTTAAAGTCCTCTCCAAAAAAAAATCAAAAAAATTTGTTTTGTCTGTTTTAGACAAATGTGCACATGTATTGGCAGAATTACATTCGAAATCTATTGTTGTTCCAGTTAAAGATTTATATAAAGAACTTTTACATCTCTACCGCCCCGTCATTATTCCAGGTAAAGAATTGGACAAAGAATCCTTACACCTACACCACCATTTCTCCTCCAATAAAACTTTAAAAAAATATTTACAAATAGCAAAAATATTATTTAGCCAAAAAAAAGGGAATACAACATTTTCGTTAATACATGGAGATGCCCATTTAGAAAATTTTGTTAAAACAGAAAGAGGAATAAAGTTGATTGACTGGTGTAAGTTTTTATACGGCGATCCAGCATTTGATATTTGTAGGTTTTTGTTCTCGGCCAAATTAAAAAAAGAGTATAAAACGTATTTTTTAAATAAGTACAAAAAATACTTTATAGAATTTGGTGGAACAAATATATGTAATTTTGAAAAAAGACTCCAATTATATGAACAAATTAACAAAGAGTCTTTCTATCTTAATCGCAATAGACTCCCACTTAATATAGCCAGAGCAATTCATAAAATATTGTATTATATTTTTAGGGAAAATAATAGACGTGCTTGCTACATACAAGTAACAAGGAAGTGTAACAGAAAATGTATTTTTTGTTCTAATCCATTTCTGAATAAAGAGTTAAGTTTGGAGGAGATTAAAAAGCAAATAGATGATTACATAAAAGAGGGTGCTACTGAAATTATATTCTCTGGTGGAGAGCCTACTTTGCATAAAGATTTGCCTAAGTTAATTTCCTATTGTAAACACAGGGGAATAGCTTGTAGGATAATAACAAACGCGCAAAAACTTTCAAATAAAAAGTACGCAAAAATTCTAAAAAAAGCTGGATTAAATCACGTAATGATTTCGATGTGTTCATATAAAGAAAAAATTGAGGAAAAATTAACCGGAAAAAAAGGTAGTTATCGAAAAACTCTGAAAGGTATAAAAAACACTTTAGAGTATATTGGTCCACCCGACATTAATATCACATTAACGTCCTTAAATATAGACCATTTAGTTGGCACAGTAAAATTCATAGTTAAAAATTTTCCACAAATTCAACATTTCGTATTTAACAATTTAGACCCTACTGGAAGAGTTCTTAACAATTTATATCTTGTACCAAAACTTGTCGATTTAGAAATAAATTTACATAAAGCGTTAGCGTATTTAGAAAGTAAAGGAAAAACTTTTAGAGTAGAAAGAGTGCCTTTATGTTATATGAATGGGTTTGAAGAGTATTCCACAGAAACGAGAAAAATTGTTAAAAGAGAAACCTACAGATGTTTGTTCTTAAATAAAAATAATTTGGAAGATAGAAATGTTAAAAACTTTTTTAGTGTGAAGGATGAAAAATGTTCTTTTTGTTTCTTAAATCAAATTTGTGCTGGATTAAATCCAAAGTATGCTAAATTGTTAGGTACTCAGGAACTTTATCCTGTATTTAAAGATAAAAATCAAATAGTCAAAAAAATTACAATTTAAAATGAAAAAATATTTACAAAGCTTCCACCTATCGAACGATTTTTTAAAATGTATAATAAAGCCATTTAAAAATCTTCACTCGCCTTCAAAAATATTTAAAAATTAAAATAGTGTAATAAATTAACACAGATAAAAATTTCAAATTTGTGTTTTGGTGTTAAATATGAAATTAAGTATACCTCTAACAAACAAGTGCAATAATAATTGTTTATTCTGTGTTGCTAAATGCAGGTATAATAAAGGAGAATTGGATTTTTCTGCAATAAAACAAATTCTGCATAAATATAAGAAAAAATGCAATTTTGTTGGTTTCGGTGGGGGAGAACCAACTCTGTTAAAAATGAAATTGATAAAATTGGTAAAACTAGCAAGAGCATTAGGTTATGAAGGAATTGAAATAACTACTAATGGGCGTCTTTTTTCTTCAAAATCATTTGTTAACGAATTTGATAAAAAATTAAATAAGGAAAAAGAGAATATTTCTATTACATTTTCTATTCATGGTCCAAACTCTATTATTCATGATTATCTTACTCAAACAAATGGAAGCTTTCACCAAACTATTATTGGTTTAAGAAATTTAGTTGTGAAGGATTTTAAAGTTTATACTAGGAGTGTGATAACTAAACAAAATTTAAATGAACTTATAAAAATGTTAAAAATATTTATCGAATTAGGAAGCTTGGGAAGTACCTTCGTTTATCCAACTTTATTAGGAAAAGCTATAACAAATTTTAATTTAGTTATTCCCAAATTGTCAAAAATTAAGCCGGTTGTAAAAAAACTTTTACTACTAAAAAAAAGAATCAAGTACCCAATATCGTTAAAAAATATTCCTTTTTGTCTATTGAAAAAAATCCCAAATTTGACAAGTTCATATTGCAATAATTCTCAGAAGAAGATTTCAATTTTACCAATAACTTCTAAAAAATTTATCGCCACAAAAGACATTCCAATTAAAAAGAGTAAGATTTGTGTTAGATGTAAATTTGAACGCTTTTGTCCAGGAGTTGATGCAAAATACGAAAAAAAATACAAAAATGAAGTTGCAAGCTTACTTAATCCTGTAGCGCAATCTTAATTTATCTAAATTTTTGGTTAGCCAAAGATTATCTGGAATATAAGAAAAATCAAATTTTCTTTTTTTCAAATCAAATGCCCAACAAAACATTTCGCTACATGCTCTTGTTAACTCACAATTTTTACATATTTTATTCCAGTTTAAATCTCTAACAAATTCACAAATCAATATGGGAAACTTTTTTTTACAATTTATTATTTTTTCTTTAATATCTTTGTCGAAGATGTTTCCACAAGAGTATTTTTCTCTATCTTTATGTGAAAAAAATTCAAATAAGTCGCATAACAAAACATTCCCTAATACATCAATAAATATTTTATCTTTTGTTTTAGGACATACAAAAGAAAAATCTAAAGATTTTAAATAATTTTTACTGACTGTTTTCTTTTTCCATTTGAGATACGTTTCATAAGTTTTTAAATAAAATGAGGCTTCTTTTCTTGGCCACCTGACGCCTAACATGGCTTGTAATGATATATCTTTAAAACCTTTCCTAACAAAAAATAAAAATTCCTCTCTTGAATATTTTGCCACATCTGGCGAAATTGTCATTTTTATTTGGATAATGTCTTTATACTTTAAAAAAAGAGGTAATTTATCTTTTAATATTTGGTAAACACATTTTCCATCCTTAGTTTTTCGGTGCTTATTGCCAACAAATCTTCCATCGATACTTACTCCCACTTTAAATCCAGCTTTTTTAAACCATTTTAATTTTTTCTCATCAAGTAGGATGCCATTAGTAACAATAGAAAAATCTGTGCGATAACCTCTTTCGTTACCGATAGATTTACCATACTTAAATATCTTTTTAACTTTGTCAAAAAATAAAAGAGGTTCCCCTCCTGAAATAGCTATAATTTTTTCTTTATGTTTTGTATCGAATAAAAATAATATTTCAATCGCTCTTTTTAGTTGTTTTAAAGTTAAGGTTTTGTTTTCATCCTTGTATACACAACAGTAGTCACATGCTAGATTACATTTTTCAGTCAGTGAAATATCGAGTTCGTTAATCATGAAAAATCTTTAATTTTTAATCCTTAAAAAAGTTTTTGCATGAATCCCTAACCGATTCAAATTCGTAATCACAAAAAGAAGAATCATTTAAGTGTATCGCAACACACGTAAAGTTGTGGCAAGTAAAGCATTCCGGTATATTATTTTGCAATACGCATTTATGTGCCAAATCTTTCTCTATAACTATTTTACAAAGAAGCTTATAATAATCGTCATTTATATCTTCGCATAAGGAAATATTCTTTTCAGCAACTGCCACATCATATAAATACTCTCTTTCACACATCTCGGATTTACTTATCTTTAGTTTTCCAAGCAAGGCAAAACACCAATCTTTTATGTGATATAATCCACCTTTTTGGTATACGAATTTGTTACAAATTTCTTCATCTTTGTTTTGGTACGCTTTTTTAATCGTTTTGCTCATCAACTTACACTGCTCTATTACTAAACTCTTGTTAAAACTTGGGTCCATATGTGAGTATCTTAATTTTTCACAATATTTTGGTTCTTCTTGGAGTATGGCATAACATAAATGTTGATGACTTCCGTCTAAATTTTCACATAAAGCAGAGTCATCTTTATCGAGTGCTATAGATATCTCAACAAACTCAGGGCAACTATTTCTGGTACTCATACATAAACTTTTATCTCTTTTTATTATTGCATAAAATGAGCTATTATGGGCTTCCTTACATCTTATAAAAACAGCATTGGCTCTCTGAATAGGAGACATATTTGTGTAATTGGTGTAAAATTCTAATGAAGTAGATTTTTCAGTTTTAACACTTTTTTTGGATATAAATATTTTTAATAGAACGCCAACAAGCAAGATTGCAATAGCAACTATCACCAAAATTTGCATATACTTTTTTTTAAATTTAGACTCTGATTTAAGTTCTTCTTCCATTTTAAATTTTTATTATTATTGCTTAACTTCTGCATACTGTATCACAACTACCATGGTGACCATGACTTCCATGCGAACCATGACTATTATGACCGACAGAGTTAGTATGTTGTGTACCGCTTAAATTGTTAGTGTGATAATCGTAATTTGTATGGCCTGCTGCAACCATCCCGACTGTTAAAGCTATATTTCCAAGTATAATACCTCCTTTGATTACGTTAGATTTAGAAATTTTTCCCTCTTCACCAACTAAGAAAGCATTTATTTTTTTCTTTAATTTTGGAAATTTCATGATTATTTAGAAGGAAAAAGGGTATTTAAAATTTTCTTATTCATAATTATTTTTTCAAAGAAATAATCAAATTGTTTCTCAAAAATTTTACATCTCATCGTTTCTTTGACCTTAGAAATTATGTTTCCCTGCTCTTCATAATTACAAACAGGACAAAGTCCACAATATGGTTGGTAAACACAACTTGAACAAAAAATATCATTAATTGAAGATGCAACAATTGCACATGTTTGATCAGAGGATAAAACATCCTTGTAATTATCTTTTTTAACATTACCTAATTTAAAAATATCTTCTCCAACCATTCTTCCTTCATCACAAGTATAAATATCTCCGTTATAATTGTAAACCAATTGCCCTATTGCAGCCCCACACGGACTCCTCAAATCTAAATATCCAGGATCAACACCTTTTAGTATTTTACTTGCGAAAATATCCAGCGTCTTTTCTCTAATTCTAATTCCATTTAGATTTAATTCTAGGATATAGTCTACAGCCTTTTTCCAAAACTTAATAAATTCTTCTGCTTTGTAGCCTATATTTCCCCATGCTTTTTTAGCAATTCCCAGTCCATTAAGAAATCTTAAATGTATTCTATCAAGCCCATTTTTAACATACTCGTCAACAATCTCTTTTGGGTATTTTAGGGATTCTCTTGTTATTGTAACCAAAGCTCCAGCCCTACTATTTGATTTGTTTCTTTTGTATTCCTTGTTTATTTTTTTAATCCATTTAACAACATTATCATAATTACTTTTTTTGCCAAACATTCTTCTGTTATAATCGTGTAATTCTTTTGGACCATCTAAAGATGTACAAATCCCAACATTATTTTTAATTAAAAATTTTAATTTTTTCTCGTCCATTAAATTAAGATTTGTTACCAAAGCAAACCTAAGGTCTTTTTCTGCTTCTTTATTTTTTTCCCTAGCATAATTAATTATAAACTTTACAATTTCATAATTTAGTAAAGGTTCCCCTCCTTGAAATTCTATTGTTATTGCTTTAGTCGGACTTTGAAATACGAAATCCACTACTTTTTTTGCAGTATCCTTTTTCATATCGTATTTTTTCTGTTTTGGATTTTTTGAACTGGCATGGCAATAAACGCATTTCATATCACATCTCAATGTCGGAATTACAATATGCAAAGAAGTTCCTTGAAATAGAAACAAGTATTTTTTTCTGTAGTTAAATGTTATTTTTTTAATATTTTCCTTTGTTAAAATCAAACCTTTTCTTTCGAGTTTCAAAGATAGTTTATTACTAAGTTTTCTCTTCATTAATGCGTCATAACTTTTCTTATCTAAAATTTCCCAACAACCATGTTTAGATGTCAAAAGGTACTTCTTTCCCAATTTTTTCACTAAATAATTTGGTATAAATTCTTTTTCCATTTTTAAACAAGAGCTTTATTTTTCATTAATGCCAGCACGTAATTGCAAAATTCATCTTTAAGCAATTCGAAATGTTTTTCACTTTTTGGTCTTAAGGTAATTAAAAATTTTCCTTTAATTTTTCTATAATTGCCGCAACATACCTTCTCGAAATCTTTCAGTGCTTCCTTTACAGCATCTTCATTATAGAATTTTTTATTTAGAGAAAACTGGATTTTCATTTTTTCTTCTTTTTCTTTTTTCCGTATTTTTCCTCCCACGGAACAGCTATTTTTTCTACATCCTCAAAATCCTCGTCCTCTTCCATATTTTCAAGCACTTCATCGATTAAATCCTCTTGTAAATTCGTGGCTAAAGCTCTTTGTAATATTGTTGTCCTTAAATTTTCATATTTTTCTGAATGAGTCTTGTAAAAACAATAATTCACTAATTCATTTTTGAATTCTTCTTTAAGTTTCTCGTTTTTACAATGTTGTTTTGGTTTAAGCTTCACTATTATTTCTTTTTCTGGATCCCCATCAAGTGTTATGTATGCTTTGTCAAGAAAAACGTAAGCCGCTGAGTAAATAACTTCTAAAGGATAAAGTCTTGGATTTATTTTAATTTCTACACTATTTTCCATCTTTAACCAGACTTAAATTTTTTAGTATATATAAATCTTATGGAAAAAATAATTTTTGGAGATTTTATATCAATCAATACAGATTTTCATGCTCTTGCGTATAAAAATTTTTAAAATTTGTGAAGAGAATTACCCAAAAATTTAAAAAGTCGTAAATAAGGAATTTATAGCAAATATGCATAAAAAAAGACTAGACCTAAAAGTAGGTTATACTTGCAACAATAATTGCAGGTTTTGCGTTGTAGCAGATAAAAGAAAATTTGGAGATTTAACTACAGAGGAATTGAAAAAACAGATGGAAGAAGGAAGAAAAACATGTAAAGATATTGTTTTTACGGGTGGTGAAGTAACAATAAGGAAAGATGTTATTGAATTGGTGAAATATGCTAAAAAATTGAAATTTGATGTTATACAAATCCAAACTAATGGAAGAATGTTGTGTTCAAAAAAATTTTGTGAAAAAATAATTAAAGCTGGGGCAAATGAGTTTAGTCCTGCTTTACATGGCCATATTGCAGAGTTGCATGATTATTTAACAAGAGCGAAAGGAAGCTTTAAACAAACTGTACAAGGAATAAGAAATTTAAAATTGTTAGGGCAAAAGGTAATAACAAATACAGTTGTGACAAAACCTAATTATAGATACTTACCAGAAATTGCAAGGCTTTTAGTAAGTTTAAAAGTTGATCAATTTCAATTTGCATTTGTTCATCCATTAGGAAATGCTTGGAAAAACTTTGACAACATTGTTCCTTGGATAAGCTTAGCAGCTCCGTACATTAAAGAGGGACTAAAAATTGGTGCATTAGCAGGTGTAAGGTGCATGGCAGAAGCAATGCCTTTTTGTTTAATGCAAGGTTATGAAGAATTTGTTTCTGAAAATTATATTCCTGAAACAGAAATCAGAGAAAAAATAGACGGAAAAGTAAGAATTACAAAAAATTTTACAATGGTAAGAAGAGGTGTAGGAAAGATTAAATTTGAACAATGCAAATACTGTAAATATAATAAAATTTGTGAAGGTCCTTGGATAGAGTACCCAAAAAAAAGAGGAAAAAAGGAATTTAAGCCAATAAAATGAATATTTATACATTAAGAATAACTAATAGGTGCCAGAATAATTGTATATTTTGCTATAAAGAATGTTTTAACGCTAAAGAATTAAAATTAGAAGAAATAAAAAAGATAATAGACTCAATTAAAAATAATCAAAAAAGTAATATTACTTTAACTGGCGGAGAGCCTACTTTACATAAAGATTTTTTTAAAATTGTAAAATACGCAAAACAAAAAGGATTTTCAGTAAGTTTACAGACGAATGGCATATTGCTTGCTAGCAGAACATTTGTAAAAAATTTAAAAAAAACAGGAATCGATCTTGTTAGGGTTTCTATTCATGCTCACACAAAAGATTTAGCAAATGCAATAGCTAAAAATAAAAATTTTTACCAAAATTCAATTCTTGGGATTAAAAATCTAATAAAAGAAAAGATACCTACTGGAATAAGTTTTGTTATTAACTCATTAAACTATAAGATTTTGCCAGAATTCATTAAATTCATGGATAAAAAATTTCCAGAAATATTGTGGTACGATTTTTATTTAGTTTGTGAACCTGTAGTTTATGCATTTAAAAGAGATGTTTTAGTAGAATTTAAAAAAATAAAAAAACCTTTGCATGAAGCTCTTAAATATCTAGTTGAAAGAGGCAAAAAATTCAAGATTGGAGGGATTCCATTATGCTATATAAAAGGTTTTGAAAAGTATTATTCCTTAGAACAAATTCAAAGATTACACCGAAAAGATAAAAAATGCAAAAATTGCAAAATGAATAAATATTGCGCAGGCGTTATGGAAGAATATGCAAAAATTTTTGGGACTAATGAAGTTATACCTTACTCCAATCTTAATAAAATAAATTTTGAAAAGAAAAACAAAATTAAAATTGATACTTATTTTTCTTTTAACAGCTTACCCAGTTTAAAGCATAAAAAAAGTTTAGATATTTTAACTGAGATAGAAAGAGAGCGTTCTGTCTTTACTAAAAGAAAACATATTAGATTACTAACTTATTGTAACAATAATTGCATGTTTTGTCTTGCGAGTGATACAAAAAAACAAATATTTCCATTTTCAAAAATTAAAAAGGAATTAGATATAGGCATTAAAGAAAATGCTACAAGATTAGTTTTAAGTGGTGGAGAACCAACTATCCACCCAAAAATTGTAGATATAATCCATTACGCCAACAAAATCGGATATGAACAAATACAATTAATCACTAATGGAAGAATGCTTTCTTATTTTAAATTTCTTCACAAATTAATTAAAGCAGGTCTTACTGAAGTAACTTTTTCTATACATGGGCATAATAAAAATTTGCATGAAAGTTTAACCCGCGTACCTGGAAGTTTTACTCAAATTGTTAAAGCAATTCGGAATGCCGTATATTTCCAAGATAAAAAAGAGCTAGTAGTTAATGCGGATGTTGTTATAACAAAACTTAATTACAAATATTTACCACACATAATAAATTTTCTTTCAAAAATAGGTATAAAAGAAGTTGATTTACTTCAAGTAATACCTTTTGGTAACGCATGGAAAAACAGAAGGAAAATTCTTTGTGACGATCAAAAAGAATTGGCTTTTTTCCTAAAAAAGGCCATTGCATTAGGAAAAAGTAAAAAAATGGTTCTATGGACTAATAGAATACCTCCTGAATTGCTTGAAGGAAATGAAGAACTAATTCAAGATCCATGGAAGTTTATGGACGAACTTAATGAGGACCGAATAAAAGTATTTGAAAATGATTTACAAATTTTAGGAAAATTTCATTGCTATAATAAAAAAAGGTGCTTATTTTGTAATTTAAAAAAATTTTGTGAGTATTATTCAAATTTGAACAAATTATTGAAATCAAAAAAATTTATTACACTTAAAATTGATGAAAAAATTAGCAAAAAAGAATTAGAAAAAAAATTGGAAATTGGAAAAAGTTTTGGTTGTAAAAAAATTTTACTTGAAAATGAAAAAAGTGTTGAGCAGATATACAATTTAATAAAACTTGGAAAAAAGTTTTATTACAAAGAGTTTATTTTAATCTATTGCTATAAAACATACAAGACTATCGTTAATGAAAAAGATACTTTAAAGAAAATTTTAAAATTAAAAGAGAAATGTAAAAACTTAAAAATGAAATTCTTATGCAAGATAGAAATTACTAAAAAAAATAAAAAAAATTTAATTAAAATTTGTCAATACGCAAGAAACTTAGGATTTGATCAAGTAGTACTCGCCCCATGCAACCATGAAAGTCTTGTTGAATATAAAAAACAAGCCATAAATTTAAAAGAAATAAGGCAACAACTTGAAGAATTGGTTGATATTTTTAAAAAAATAAAAATAGCAGATATTCCAGTCTGCCTTTTGTCCAACAAAACAAGTAAATTCGTAATAAAAAATGAATATTTGCTGCACACATCTTTTATAAAAACTGATAATAAATTTATTTTGGACATAAAACAAGTTTTGATGTCTTATTTGAAAAAATTAAAATGGAAAAGTCTAAGATGTAAAAATTGTAAATTTGATTCAAAATGTAACGGGATTTATGAAAAATACATAAGAACTTTCGGATTCAAAGAATTAAAACCATTAAAATGAACCAAAATTTAAAAGAAATTAAGAAGCTCATACAAAAAATAAATCCAAAAGAATTAGGGCTAAATATTAAAAATCTGAGTCTTAAGAAAATAAAAATAAAATATTTAAATAAATCTAAACATCATCATACGTATTTGTTTAATGTTGGAAAGAAAAAATTTGTATTAAAAAAATGTAGAGATGGAAAAAAAATTAGAATATTTGACAGTTATCTTAATGTTTATACGATATTGAAACAATATAAAATAAATATACCTAAAGTATACTATTGCCCTCCAAATAGAGAGTTTGCGATTTTTGAATGGGTTGAAGGAAAAGAATTAAGTGAATTTTTAAAAAAAGGTGTTAGTAAAAAAAAATTACTAACAATTTTAGATCGCTGTGCCAAATCATTAGCTAAATTACATTCAAAATCAATTGTTATAACTCCTAATGAATTACGTCGAGATTTCTTTCGTATAATACCATTTAATGATCCAAGAGTCAAGGATTCTATTAAAAAATACAAAGAAATAATTCAATTTTTACCTCATATAAAAAATAATATTACTTTCTCAATAATTCATGGAGATATACATCCTAAAAATTTTATTATAACTAAAAAGGACGCCAAATTAATCGATTGGTGTAAATTTTTATATGGAGATCCTGCATTTGATCTTAGTAGATTTTTAATTTCTAGTAAACTTACAAAAGAACATGAAAAATATTTCATCAAGAAATATACAAAATATTTTAAAAAATTCAACGGATTCAACATTTTAAATTTAGAGAAAAGAATAAAATTTTATGAAAATTTTAATCGAGATTCATTAATAAATAATAAATTGCAGTTGGATTTAGCGATAGTTTTACATCGAATTTTATACTATTTATTTTTTGAGAAAAATAGAAGTGCTGGGTACATTCAAATCACTAGAAGATGCAACAGAAAATGTGCCTTTTGTTCTTCTCCGTACATCAAAAAAGATTTAAGTTTAAATGAGATTAAAAAACAAATCAATAAATACTTAAAAGGGGGAGTTACAGAAATTATTTTTACTGGAGGAGAACCAACCTTACATAAAGATCTACCAAAAATGATTTCATATTGCCACAAAAAAAGAATCCCTTGCAAAATAATAACTAACGCACAAAAATTGGCTAATAAAGAATACGTGAAAATTTTAAAAAATGCTGGACTAAATCATGTAATAATTTCGATATGTTCTCATAAAAAGGAAATCGAAGAAAAATTAACAAGAAAAAAAGGGAGCTATACAAAGACATTAAAAGGTATTGAAAATGCTTTAAAATACATAGGTACAGTAAACATCAACATTACTCTTACTTCATTAAACCAAGGACACCTATTTGAAACTGTTAAATTCTTAGTTACGAGATTCCCTAAAATTCAACATTTTGTATTTAACAATTTAGATCCTATTGGTCGTGTGTTAGATAATTTAAATTTAATACCAAAGCTATCAGAATTAGAGTTAAATTTAGAAAAAACTCTAAATTATTTAACTGGTATGAAAAAAACTTTCAGAGTTGAGAGAGTTCCTTTGTGTTACATGCAAGGATTTGAAGAGTATTCTACAGAAACTAGAAAAATAGTCAAAAATGAAGCCTATATGGGACTATTTTTACATAAAAGTGAGTTAGAAATGAGAAAAATTAAAAATTTCTTTAGCATAAAAGATGAAAAATGTTCGTCTTGTTTTTTAAACGAAATCTGTGCCGGGTTAAACCCTAAGTATGCTGAATTATTTGGAACAGAAGAATTATATCCAGTTTTTAAAGCTAAAGATAAAATAATTAAGAAAATAATAATTTAAAATGGAAAAAATACTTGTAAAACTTCCCCTCATAGAATGGGTTGCTCTAAAATACAATTTGAAACCTGTATTAAGATTTAATTCATCAGCAGAAGAATTCATAAGGTATAAAAAGCTTTGTAAAAAAACTAACTTTAATATAAAATATTTTTTTTATCAAGGTCGATATTACATTTATATTTCAAAATCTAGAAATATGGCAAAAAAAGTTTATGATTGTGAAAAAAAATATTTAAACGAACAGAAAAAAAAATTTGGCAATCAGAAAGTGCTTGAAGATTTAGATAGGAAAATTGGAATCTTATTGGGCTATCCTGAGTGCTGTGTTGAATTTTTTGTAAAAAATAGAAGACTCTCGAATGAAGAAAGGATAGTTTTAGCATTAGAAAAAAGTAGACAACCAATAAAATTCCATATGAATAATTTACATTTTAATCCTTTCTATAGTTTTTATAGAATTTTAGACTATTTTTGTTGCTCGTATGGTTGTAAAGAATCAATAAAAAAAACAAAAAAGTTATTCAATATTCTTAAAAAGGAGAATAGAAATGAAGCTAAAAAAATAAAAGAAATCTTACAATTGCCCGTCTTATTTCTTAACAGATTTAATACTTTTTTATTTGTGGGAAAATTCAAGAAAGGTGTATTAAAATATAACAAAATATTAACGCCATTCAATTTCAATTTAAATCTAAAAAAAATAAATACAGAAAATTTAATAAAATTAATAAAATTGTCAAAAATTTTGAAAAATTCGAAGAGTTTACAAATTAAAAATGGAGTGATAAAAGTAGGTAAATCAACTTTAAAAAATTTTAAATTCATTAATTGGTCTCAATAAAAAATTAAATTCATAATTTTTAAGTAACATGGAATCAAAGAAGTTAAGGAAAATAAATGTACCTGTAATAACTAAGTGCAATAATAACTGTCTTTTTTGTGCTGCCAAACATTATAGTATAAAAAATTTGAATTTAACATATTCGCAAATTAAAAATATACTTTTGAAGTATAAAAAAAATTGCAATATCGTCGGATTTAGTGGAGGAGAACCAACATTATTAAATTCAAAATTAATTAAATTAATAAAATTTGCAAAATCTATAGGTTATGAAGGAATTGAAATAACTACTAATGGGCGTCTTTTTTCTTCAAAAAAGTATACGCAAGTATTTTGTCAAAAATTAAAAAAAGAAAAAGACAATATATCTATTACTATTTCTATACATGGCCCAAATTCGTCTGTTCACGATTATCTCACCCAAACTAAAGGAAGCTTTAGCCAAACAATTAAGGGCTTTAAAAATCTCGTTGCGAATGGCTTTAAAGTTTATACCAGGAGTGTAATAACCAAACAAAACTTTAATTTGTTATCAAAAATGTTAAAAATTTTTATCAAACTTGGTGCAAGAGAAAGTTGTTTTGCTTATCCAATACTCTTAGGAAATGCGCTTGCAAATTTCGATCTAGTGGTCCCTAAATATACCGAAATTGTACCTTATATAAAGGATCTTTTAATTTTAAAACATAATATAAATTTTCCAGTGATTATAAAAGGTATTCCGTTATGCATATTAGATAAATTTAGTCGATTTCAAAAAGATTGGAAAGAAAAGAGTAGTTTAGAATTTAAAAAATGTCGTGTCTGTGAAAAATGTAAATTGAACAAATTTTGTTCTGGGATAGATATAAATTACCAAAGAAAAAATGAAGATGAGGTTAAAAAAATATTTAAGAATTAATGTTTTAGAAACATTTTTTCACAAGATTCAATTAACAACGGATCAAGTTCATATTTACAAAAAGAGAAGTCATTTGAATATTTCGCTATACAAATAAAATCATGACAAGTAATACACTCAGAAGCATTTTGTCTTTTGCAAGATTGTGCTAAATTTTTTTTAATTGTTGTTTTACATAATGTTCTGTAGTATTTATCCTTTATCTCCTCACATAAAGTAACGTTTCTTGTAGCCATTGCAATGTCGTATTTATATTCTCTTTCGCATGTATCCGTAATGTCTTTTACTTCTTTTCCTAAAAAAGAAAGGCATAAATCTCCTAAGTGATTTAATCCGTTCTCCACTTCCGAGAATATATTACATGCTTCAACATCTTTATTTTGGAAAGCCTTTTTAATAGTTTTCGCCATTAATTTGCACTGTTCGATAACTAAACTTTTATTATATCCAGAAGGTAAATATATAGATTTTATATTATCACAATGTTCTGTTTTTTCTTCCAAAATTGCATTACATAAGTATCTAACATAGGTATCATTACTTAAATCTTTACATCCAAAAGGATCATTTTTATCTAACGCAATTGCCAATTTGACAAAATCTCGGCAACGAGATATTTTTACATTTAAGCATAAAGTCTCGTCTCTTTTACTGACTGCCTCAAAAAAATCACTGGTAGAACTCTTACATTTTTCAAATTCCTCATTTGCATGACGCAACAAGTTTGTTATATTTAAAGTTAAGGAATATTTTGGCTGCTGTGCAAAAGTAAGATTAGTAAGATTAGTGGGTTTTTTAATGGGTGCAATTAAAAACTGCATTGTAAGAATATAACTTATTACAATTATTACTATAATAACCAACCCCACTAAACCGAAAATCAAAAATTTTCTATTATGTGACTCTTGGTCACCAAATTCATTTTGGCTATTGTTATTTTCTTGCATTTTAAAAATCACAATATACTCGAATGGTGAGAATGACTATTATGACTTCCGTGCGAACCGTGGGAATTATGTACGCTATGGTTTGTATGCTTCCCTTCATATGGCGTTACTGTAGTTAATGTATTTACATCATTATTCATATGGTCGCGATAAGTTTTCCACCCTTCAGCTGCACTTAAAGATAATACCAAATTCGCAAGGAAGATCCCTCCTTTAATTATATTTGACTTAGAAATCTTTCCTTCTTCACCAACAAGAAAAGCATTAATTTTCTTTTTAATTTTGGGGCACTTCATAAAATAATATGGAGATGAAAAGGTATTTAAAATTTTTTATTTAGGTAGTCCCACAAAAAATATATATACAAATTTCTTTCATTTAACTTTATGAAAATTATTTACTTTTTTTTACCCATGATAGTTTTTCTAGGAGTCATTACGTCATACCAAGATTTTAAATATGGTAAAATAAAAAATAAATGGATAATATTGGCTTTGATTTATTCTTTGGTTGTCAATTTTGGATTAACAATGTATTTTTGGTTTGGAAACTCTTTAAACATTGGTTACATAAAAGACTGGGCAATTAATGGACTTATTTCTTTAATTCTCGGTTTTCTGTTGTGGAATTTTAGATTTTGGAGTGCCGGTGATGCTAAGCTTTTTTTTGCCTACTCTTGGTTAATTCCTTTAACAGCGTATTCGAGAAGCTATGTAAGATATTTTCCATCTTTAATTATCCTTATAAACACATTTGTTCCGTATGCACTTTTTTTGTTTATTAAAGCACTTTTTTCTTTAAATAAAAAAAATTTAAAAAATTTGAGTAAAGACATAAATTTAAAAACTTTTGGCATTATGTTTTTAAGTTTTTTTGGCATTCACTGGATCGTTAGATATTTTTCTAATTTTCTAAAAATCGGCGATGTTTTTACAAATTACCTAATTACTTTTTGTATCTATTTTTTATTAAACAAAATTGTTCCAAAGAAAAAAGAAAAGTTATACATTGGAGTATTGGTTTCGGTTCTTTTACTACGTTTTTTAATTGACAAAGAAATTTATAGCTTATCTTTTTGGAAGAGCTTTTTAGGTTTCACTTTATTTTTTAAATTCATAAGAACAATCATTTCAATAGCAACAAAGAATTTTTTTATTAAAGAAATTCCTATTGATAAGCTTAAAGAAGGAATGTTTTTAGCAAATGGGATTAAGAAAGTTAAAGGGAAATATCAAATTTGTGAATTAAAAGAAAGTATAATAGGTAAAGAACCATGGGGTCTAACAAAGAAAGAGATAAAATTTATTAAAAAGAACAAAAATAAATTTGGTTTTAAAAAAATAAAAATTCTTGAAACTATGCCATTTGCACCAATAATATTTTTAGGAGTTATTTTGACATTGATTGCCAAAGGAAGTTTCATTTTAATTTTTAAATGAGAAAAATATAAATATTGAAAAATTTTCTGAATTAATATGAATAGTAAGAAAATTTTATTTTCAATTTGGCTTCTAATACTTATTTTAGCTTCTTTAAATTTCGTATTCGCAGTAAAAGGGTATTTTAAATGGCAAGGTCCTGTCACAAGGAATTTTTGGCCTTCTCCTAATTGCTATTTAAGTACTACTGGTAAAGAAACGACATGTAGTTTAAGTCCGTGTGAACCTATAAAAGAATTGCCTGAAGGGTATTATTCAGTTCAATATTGTAGAGGCGATACTAGTGTATGTGGCAATACTGTAAATAAAAAAATAGATTACGATGCTCATAAATTTGATTGTGAATGTAAATTTGGTAATGCTTGTGGCGGTAACACATGTTGGGAACCTAATTCTTCATTATTTTCAACTTTCGAAGAGGTTTCTGGTATTTCACCAAATTGTTGCGGTGATGACCCAGACGAACATTTT
>JAFCFS010000057.1 GCA_017608525.1 Candidatus Woesearchaeota archaeon
CTTCTTCAGATGCCTTAGTTTTCATTTTCTTGTCTTTTCGTTCTTTCAAGTTATATAAACCTTTCGTTTTTAAAAAAGTCGAAACTTTTGTCATTTTCCCCTCCCTTTTGCAATTAATTTTTCATGAAGATTTTTATCAAATACAGGTTCTAGAGCTGAAACATTATCTGATAATCCTAAAACTAGTGTTTCTTTTCTCTTCACCTTTCCATTTTCAATTTCTGCTTTAACAATTTCATTTATGTTACCACCTGAATAAATTAATTCAATCTTATTGGGAGAAGCTGACAAAAGAGAAATTCTGTGAATTAATTTATGCTCTCCAACTTCGCTCCCTTCAATCTTTTTACCATTTATATCTAAATATTTTGAATTCACGCAGCTAAGTATTGAGAAAGGATAAGTTTTGCCATTAATTCCTTCTAGTCTGCCTGGAATAGCTATAGCTTGAGAAATGAAAATATTCTTAACATTGTAATGTAAAATCTCCTCCCCTATACTGTATTTTCCAGAATTCTCGGGCAAGGTTATTATACGGGTATCATCTTTATTCCAAACTAAAGCATATAAGTTTTGGTATTCATCCACAAACAAACTCTCGATTAATTCAATGCAATTTTCTTTCATATCTTCCTCGGAAATTAAAGTTTCATCTGTTAAGGTTTTCATTAAGCCATACCATCCACCGTCTAGTATTTCGCCCTTATGCTTTATGACAGATCTTATACAGTATGTTCTTATCGATTTAAATTCGCTAAATAACGAACAAATTGTCCCTAGTCCTCCTCCAGAATAAACTTCTCCCTTTTCAGCGTCTGCTAAAATAGACCAAATATCTACGTTTGCTTTTGCTAATTCGTAAACTTTATTATCTTCTCTTGAGTAATACTTCAAAATATTACAATCCCAAAATAAAACTCCATAAAATTTTTCATATACTAAAAATTTCTCTAGTGGTGGAATTTCAATTTTTGTCATTTTCCCTCCCTCCATATGCATAATCAATCAAATTAATGACAAAATCGTATAATTCTTTCTCTTCTTTTACTTGTAAATTATATTTACTCGCTTCTTTTACCAATTCAAGGAGTTCTTTCCAGTTTTGAATTTCCCCGTCAGAAATTGTAAATACTAAAGAATTCTTCTTTAAAAATAAATTTTTAACTTTATCAATGTTTATAGTAGTGCCTCCAAATTGTGGGTGCAAAGCTTCTTTTAACGAATTTTTAAGTCCTCTAGTTAATACAGTTTCACTGCTAAAATTAACAAAATAAGCATCATTCTCTTTAATTCCTAATTCTTCAAATCTTTTTACAGCCATAAAGTAGGCTATTAAAGAAACATGATATTTGCTGTTCCAACACCATTGTTGTTCTTCGGGGGCTTTTGGATTAACAACTTTTCCTAATCCAGGCCCTTTCGGCATGCTGTCCAGCATACTACTAGAAGTATCCAATAAGCCAAAAACCAGATCTGGTTTTTCCGTAATTTTTTCTTTTACTTTAGCTACAACATTATATTTATATTTTCCAACAATTAGCTCTAAAGATTTTGTTTCTTTATCGAAATTTATTCCAATGATTTCTCTGGGCGAATCTTCTCCATATTCAAATCTTCTTTCACTTAATGGAATTAAAGGATAAACTTTGCTTTTTGTTTTTGGAATCTCTAACTCAAAAATCTTATCACTAGCCAAAAGCTCATATAAAGAAACTAAATATTCAAAATTAGTTAGCCAGCCAGGTTCTTTACCAGCCTTGAGTCCATTCGCTATTAGCTTTTTTTGATTTTCCCTCTTGTTCAATTCATCACCGAATCCATCTCCTGAAGGAAATTTTTCATTTTTCCTGTTTTTACCTTTATCAGTATTCCTTTCTCCATTATCAACGCCTTTGCCAGTACCGCCAGCACCGAATAGACTTTCTCTTGGAAGATCCTTCATAAATTTGCCAAATTCTTCAGCATAAATTGTAGCGATTTTTTCCCAATTATCTTCGTTCATTAAATATTCCCTCATTTTCTTTCGATCTTTTGCTTCAATTTCTTTAGAACCCTGCCTTATTGTAGTTTTCATATCAGATATTCCTGTTCTTTTTAAGAAATTCTGGATGGCTTTGTTAATTTCTGGATCAAAAGTGAAGTAATTCCTAAGTAATCTATGATCGTTTTTATCTCCCCACAGGTAAAGATTTAACCTTACAAATGCTTCGTAAAATTTATCAAATTTGGGGTGAACTTCTTCAGATAATTTTCCTTGTTCTTTATAGAAAAGTATCTGCCCTATAAAAGGGGTTACGCCTTCCTTTTTGCTTGTTCTTTTTAAAATAGAATTATTAATAATATCCATGATTGCATTAGCAAAATATTCCAGTTTTCTCCTGTCTTCGATTTTTGTAACTTTGTAAATAGGGTCCAGAAATTTTTCAGAAAACTTTTGAAAATTTTCAGGGCAACCTTTATATTTTCTTGTTCCCCTATGACCAATTTCGTGAAGAAATATGTCCGACACAAGAACTTCCAAAACTTTTTCTTCAGAGATGTTCTTTTTCTTTAGATAAATTTTGGCATTTTTATCGACTATTTCTTCTATAAAATTTGGATTATATTTTATATTAACTTTATAATTAACCATATCTATTCCTGCTTGAGTATTTTTTGCTTTTTCTAGATTATAACCTTTGAAAAATTCTTGTTCTTTTCTTATCTTCTCTAATTTTTTAATAATATTTTTTTTCGTCATTTTTTCTTACCAACCAATTTTTCATGAAATTTTTTATCAAATACAGGTTCTAAAGCATAAACAAAACGAGACAATCCATACACTAGCGTCTCCTTTTTCTTGACTTTGCCATTTTCAATTTCTACTTTAGCAATTTCATTTAATCCATGACCTGAATAGATTAATTCGATTTTATTTGGAGAAGAGGACAAAAGAGCAATCCTACGGATTTCTTTATCTTTAACTTCGCTTCCTTCGATTTTTTCGCCATTTATGTCTAAATATTTTAGATTGACACAACTAATTATTGAAAATGGATAAGTTTTGCCATTGAGCCCCTTTAACTTACCAGGAACAGTTATTGCTTGACACTTATAAGGCTGCTTAACATTATAATGTAGAATTTCTTCCCCCAAACTATATTTTCCAGAATTTTCAGGTAATGTTATTACGCTACAATTATAATCCTCATTTCGGACTAAAGCATATAAATTTTGATCTTTATCCACAAACAAACTCTCGATTGATTCGATGCCATTTTCTTTCATGTCTTCTTCAAAAATTAAAATTTCGCCTGTTAAAGTTTTTATTAGACCATCTCCTCCGCCATCTAATATTTCACCCTTATGTTTTATGATAGATTGTACATTATAACGTCTTGTCGATTCAAATTCATTAAATAAAAAATGAAGGCTTCCTTTCCATGTCCCAAAATAAACTTCTTCATTTTCTGTGTCTGCAAAAATAGACCACACCCCTCCTACTTTTGCCAATTCGTAAATTTTATTATCTTCTTTTGTATAGTACTTTAGAATATTATCGTCCCCAAATAAAACTCCATAAAATTTTTCATAAACTATAAATTCCTCTAACGGTGGAATTTCAATTTTTGTCATTTTCCCTCCTTTTCTGTTCAACTAATTCCTTGTAAAGTTCTTCAGCAAAACTCCACTCACCGCTAAATAGCTCTTTCTTCTCGTGTTCAAATTTTTCTTGGTATGTTTCTATTAATTTGTTTTTAAGAGCTTCCCTTAATTCCTCTTTAAAGGCATCCATTTTTTCTTTAGGAATCACAACTAATTCTCTAGAATTTTTCTTTTCTTTGATCAGTTTTTTAACAAGTAAATCTTCGTCAATTTTTACACGTTGAAATGCATAGCTCCTAAACTCTGAATTCTCAACCATAGCTGGAAGCAACTTATCTTCGATGTAGGATTTTATATTCCTAATAGTAGCCTCATATGAAGCATCTTTGTATTCTTCATCAAATTTCTTTTTCGGCATCTTTATTGTTTCGATTAATTTTTTCAAATTTTGGCACTCATTTCTAGATAAAGATTTCTGAGCAATTTCTAAACACAAATCCAAATTTTTCTTCAATTCTTCAATTAAGAAATTCTTCTTTAAATCTTCAAATGCATCGGGATATTTTTTAATTAAATTTTCTTTCGTAATCTGAACAACTTCTTCATATTTCTCTCTTATTTTCCTTTCTATCTTCTCATATTCTATCCCTTCTTCTTCCAATTTTTTCTTTAATAAAACCAAGTTGTCAGGCACAAGCATACCAGCTTCGTATTCAGCAAGCCTTTCCATCGTTTCCCATTTTTCTCTTAGTATTGTTTCCAGTGTCTTGGAAACTTCTTCTAAAACAAGGGCTTCTATTTTCATAACCTCTTGCGCTTTTTTTGGACTAATAACACCCTTGTATGGGGCAACAAATTTGTAAGCAAGAATTAAACTTTCAATCGGATCGAATTCTATTTCCTCTTCCCCATTTTCTTCCTTTTTCAACTTTATTACTTCTTCAAGACCTTTTGCAAGCCTAAAGACCGCTCTTATTGCTCTTTCGTCTAAGCCTTTCAATACCCCACACAATCTTGTAGAATTTTCGCATCCTTCCTTATCACAAATTCTTGGCCAACCGATTTGTTCTTTGCTTGTTCTGCTTATATTGGGATTAGAGCAAAATGCAAGTCCGCTTTGTAAATA
>JAFCFS010000058.1 GCA_017608525.1 Candidatus Woesearchaeota archaeon
AGGTCGAAATCACGGACATCCGCATCTGGAACAGCGAAAAAGGGACAAACTGGCTCGAAAGCAGACTGGAATCAATTGCAGAGCAGCCGGAATCCGAACCCAACACCGTAACCCCGGCAGAGAATCAATAACCTGAGCCTTTGTAACAAATAATGCACCGGCAAGGCCAAAAAGCCTTTGTCATGTCGAGCCCAGTCGAGACATCTTGCCGGGTATTTTGCATGCCCTGCTTATCCACCTGAATCAAAATCGTACCTTACCCCTTAAAAATTCCCCCATATCTGGTTATGTATCCCCTGAAAAATAAGTAAACGTCCCTAATATTTTCCGAGCAGGGTTTCAACAGCAAATTATTAAGCTCGGTCTCAAGAAAAGAATGGGCAGATTTCCCTCAGATATACACCAAAACCGAGAAGAAATAAGTAAGGTGTCTCACAATATTAGATATAAACAATGGTAGGTTTTGATTAGCTCGTCTTATCTGTTTTAATTCTCTTAACATCATTCGCAATCCTTTGTAGAATTCGTAGAATCTCCTGCTCAAATTTTTGTTGTCTTTTGTCAATCTTTTCTACAAGTTTGGCTAAGTCATCAATTTCGTAAACGCTCATTTTTTCCCCTTTATTTATTGGACGTTTATTAGGGACGACGTTTATTAGGGACAGTCACCGTTTTCTGTTGTCGTAAATAGGTGGCTGTCCCTAGTTTCCAAGTTTCCATACCAAGATAATTCCTTTATCGGCATCAAGTCCATTGAATGATATTTTTACTTCTTCTTCAATCGAATTTGGTTGTATTTTTGTCATTTGTAATTCTTCACTATTTTGACTCAACTAGGGTATATCTCTAGTTCTCACTTTGCACCGTTTTCTTATTAAAGAGCGAGATAAACTGCAAATAAACGGTAGCAGACATGTGCCGATAGAAATCACCGCAACGATGCAAATAAACCAGCGCCATTACAAACATAGAGGATGATATCAAAACGGTTTTGCTGGAACTACATTTATATATAATCAGCGTACATATGCCGTTCAACAAAAATATAAAAAACATACTACGATAGAAACCATATTTTGATAAGAAAGGCATATAGGAATTATCTATGGTATTTAGGAGTAACCAATTCTTGCAGTACTCATACGTACTTCCTTCGATTCCCTCTGGCACATATTCGCATGCTTTTCTCTCAAAGGATTTAATTTCGTCATCCCAATTCTTAAACCTAAATAGTTTTGCATACTTGAATGGACATGTGGTTAAGAGTTTTGTTATGTAATTTGCTAAAGGTTCTAGAAGTAGACCAGCTAAAATGAAAGTCAATATACTACCAACTGTTATCAGAGATGGATGCGAATTAAAGATCTCCTCTAACTTAATTTTTCCCTTGATTAAACAATGGATTAAAATACTTAACATAATGGCAAAACCTGATAAAGCTGATACAAAAAAGTCCCAGAGACTCAGTTTAGTTTTTTCAATCATATCTTTACCTCAATAAAAACGGCAAGGCAGGCGTTACAAAGTAAGTGAAACCCAATTTTCCCTTGAAATGAGCTATGCCTCTATAAGAGTAGATTAAATGTGCTTGTAAACACCATTGAAACAAGCCATCCTAGAAAAGGAACCGCCCACCCTGCCAAAATCTAAGACATATCTCTTAAATCCCTTTCAAGACTTAGTAACCTTTTATGTAAAGTGATTTTAAATAATCTATCTATATCTACCTTAGTATATTTCCTCGTTTCTATAAGTAGTCCACGATTATTAAGGAATTCAATTTTTTGTCGAATATCCCAATCATCGTAACTTGGGATATAATGTGAATCAACACCTTGCTGCAATTTATGAATTTCCCTAAATGAGGTTATAAATGATTTTATCGCCTTTGGCTTGCGTTTAAGAAAAGTATGGCATCGACTGCACAATTTTTCAACGATGCGATCCAAACGATGCAACAATGTTATATCATTAATTTGTGAAAAATAAAAGAGCCAACCATATTTTTTACTTTCACTAATAACTCCTGTGATTTGCTCGTTTATATCTTCAACTAAGACTTTCTTGTACGTTTTTAAATCAATTTTATGGAGGTTACGAAATTCATGTCTTTTATGGTCTGCACTTGTTATTTTTCCAGCTAAGCTAGAGATTTTTCTATGCACAGAGGTATCTCTTATACTAATACGTCCATCGGCCTTGAGTTTGTAACCTAAAAAATCAAAATTGTCTTCACCTATAACACCAGTTTGAGTCTTTTTTTCATTAAGTTCCAGACCTAGTTTTGATATTTCAAAACGCAAACGCTCCATGACATTGAAAATTTCTACTATTGGACAGATTATCAAAATATCATCAACATATCTGACAAAATATTTGCAAACCATGTTAATAGCTGTGTCAAACTTTGACATATAAATACCTGCCAGAATATTGGAAATAGCTAATCCCTGTGGTATTCCTTTGGGAGCATAGTAATGGAAACGCTGGCTTCTCTTGTTATTACGCGGCACAATTGGATTTGCAATGGATCTGTAAATTAGCTTTAATGCTTCCGGTATTTCAACTTTACATCTTATAAAATTCATTAATTTTTCACGATCAATGTTATCGTAAAAACCTGATATATCAGCACGTATGAAACCACATTTTTGATCGTTCTCTTTTATTTTTTGAATTTCCTTATCCAGTTCATAAATATAAGTGTTAGCTAATTTACGATTGACATTTTGAGAAAAAACATTATGTAAGTAATCTTTTAACGCTGAGAGTACTACTTGATCTCGAATTGTCGGTAATGCAATAATTCGAGGAAATTTTCCCCTTCCTTTAGGCAACTGTATTTCAGCATAAGGCGTAAATTTATATGTTCCATTTTGTACTTTACGATTAATAATCTCAAAAGATTCTTCTTTTTTTAAATCATGGGAATGTATTCCATCAATACCAGCATTATCTTTGTTTGCAATTCGATAAAAAAATACTTTCTCAAGATTTCTATTAGTAAAGTTACTAAGAAATTTTCTTTTACTTATTCTTCGTTGTTTTGCAGCGGTAGTACTGTATTTTACACGACTCTTTTTCATAAATAATTAGGAGTTAAACCAAAAATAACTGCTCCTTAAAAGCTAAGTAAGACATTTCGTGTCTAATTCCGAGGATGTCATCTCTATTTCCTAAATTTCGGGGTAAAGAGACAAAAAGTTACCCCCAACATGATTTCTTCACTAACTACGTTTTGCATTAAAACCCGCCTTAATTATATCGGCCAAAAGATAATGTGATATAATAAAATCTGCATATAAAAAAGCCTTAAAAACCTGCATATTAGGGGTACACCTTACCTATTTCCAGCCGATATTAGCATCCTAAACTTTTGAATAGAGTCCCGCGATTCATGTCAATTGTAGTAAATACCTATTTTTAACAAAAGAATACAGAAAGCAGATTACGAAACTAAATACAAGTCAAACGGATTTAGCTATCTCATGGTGTAAATCTGCTTCAATCAGCGGTTAATTCCTGTATTTTCCTGCCAGCGGACGTGTATTTACTTGTCATGAACGTCCCTTCAAAATACATAGCGATTCTCAGAGCCAAAATGTTGATAAAAAAATCAAAAAATCGTGAAAAAAAGTGAAATTTTTATATTTCGCTGGGAAAAAGGCCGTTTTTGACAGAAAAAGTAAGTTTTTAACCACAAAGAGCACAGCGCAGCCTCAGGCTTCGCCCTTGGCCGCAACCAAAATGTTTAAGGTCGGCTCTTGCAGATCCGGCGAAAAGCAGAAGCCAAAAGTTCCTTTTTGAAAAAAAACCTCTTAATATATTACGTATAA